>CAZRKW010000352.1:0-3746 GCA_964600355.1 uncultured Acidobacteriaceae bacterium | reverse complement strand
AGGCCGATACGGGCGTGCAGGCCGCTTACACCGATCCCATCAATCCCCTGTTCGATGCCACCTCTCCGCAGCCTCTCTATTCGTTCGCCGCCGGCTACACTCACGTGCTCTCCCAGAATTTAGTGAACTACTTCAATCCGGCGTTCTCGTGGTATGAGAGCCTCTTCGGCCCGCGCAACCTCCAGCAGACGCTCGCCGCTTTCCCGATTGTTCTGCAAGGGGCCGGCGCCAACGCGCCGTTCACGACCTTGGGGGGCCTCGATAACACCTGGGTGCAGGGCCGGCGCGCCTCCCGCTTCTTCCTCAACGACAATCTGGCCTGGAGCCACGGGTCGCATGAATTGAGGTTCGGCACCAACACACGAATCTTCCGGCTGAATGATTTCGATTTCGGCGAAGGCACGGTCCCGACTGTGGCCTACACAACTCTGCCGCAGTTTATTTACGGAGTCGCCTCCACGGCGTCGCAGTCTTTTCCTCTGCACGCCAACGAGCCGTTCAACTTTCTCAACCTCGATCTCTACGCCCAGGACACCTGGAAAGTGACCTCGAAAATCACCTGGACGTTCGGCCTGCGCGACACGCTCAATTCCAATCCCGCGAATCCCCACAATGAGGTCGCCCGTCTGGGCGGCTCTTTCAGTTCCATCGCCCACGACGTGAACCAACCGCTGAACGCTGCCATCCAGACGCACCTGAGTCATCTGTTTTCCGCAACGCCGCTTGCCATTCTGCAGCCAAGGACGGCGATCGCCTGGCAGTTCGACCGCAAAACAGTTCTGCGTACCGGCTTCGGCATCTTCAGCGACATCCTCCCCGGCAGCGTCGCGGATCTGATCGGAGTCAATCCGCCTTACGTGGAAACCTTTCAGGGCGGGCTTCTCGGCACCGTGGGCGGAACGGCCATCGCTCCCGGCGTCTCGAATAGCGCCGTCGACGCGGTTTCCGCGGCGGCGCAAAGCTTTCGTTCAGGATTTTCGCAGGGCGAGCTTTCGTGTGGGTCTCCGCAGGCAGTTCCGGCGGCTTGTCTCCCGCCAGTGGCCATCACTGCCGTGCCGGATGGCAAACTCCACGCGCCCTACTTTATGGAGTGGAGTCTGGGAATCGAGCATGAGCTTAGCCCCACGGCGAGTCTCCGCGCGCAGTACGTCGGCACGCGCGCCGTGAATCAGCCTTACCTGACTCAGGTGAACGGCTACCAGACGGTTTGCCAGGGCTGCTTTGCGCCATTCCCCTACCAGCAGCCCGCCGACGCCCGATTCGGCGCGGTCACGCAATTGTCGACCGGCGCGAACAGCCACTACCACGGATTTCAGCTCACCGCCATCAAGCGCGTGGGACACGGCCTCGAAGGGCAGCTCAACTACACCTGGAGCCATTGCCTCGACACCGTCTCGAACGGCGGCTTCCTCCAATTTTCCTCCGGAGGAATTCTCAGCCCTCTCCCCGGAGAACTCGCGCGCGACTACGGCCCGTGCGACTACGACATCCGTCACAACCTCAACGCCCAATATGTCTACCGGTTCCCGGCGAGGATCAAACGCCGCGGGTTGGGCGAAGTGTTCAACGGGTGGCAGGTCTCCGGGACGCTCTTCTGGCACAGCGGCATACCATTTTCGGTGCTCAGCACTCCGTATTCGGCGAACGGAAATGGAATCGTGAATGGAAGCGGCCCGCAATTCGCGAGCGTTGTGACAGGTGTCCGGCTCTATCGCCACACGCCGGTTCCCGGTGTCACGCAACCCGGCACCCTCCAATGGCTCAATCCCGACGCGTTCGTCTCCGCAGTCGACCCCAGCACCGGCGCCTGCAACGGTCGCGACACCGCCTCAACGTGCCAGTTTGGAAATCTCGGCCGCAACGCCCTTCGCGGCCCCGACTTCGTATGGAGCGATTTCTACCTGACGAAGCTTTTCCCACTCACCGAACACCTGAAGCTGCGCCTCGACGCCCAATTCTTCAACGTCTTCAACCATCCCAACTTCGCGCTCCCCGGCATGGTGTTCGCCGGCATCCCGGGAAAGCCCGCAACGCAAACCGGCTTCGGCGCCCTCACCTCCACCACCTCTCCCCCAACCGGCCTGCTGGGCGTAGGCCTCGGCGGCGACAGCTCCCCCCGCATGATCGCCTTCCAATCCCGCCTGGAATTCTGAGCGCAATCAACGAGGCTGAATTCACCACGCGAAACCCACCCTTGCATTCAGTAGGGAGGATGCTAGCTTTGTGTCTGTGACGATGACGAACTGGAAAACGCAGGTTCTAATGTACGATTCGAATCATGGCAATGGTCACGATCAAGCAAAAAGGGTATAAATAGAGTGGGTGTACCCACGAGTGGGTGCCCGGAGAAAGCATCGTGCGATGGCCAAGAATTTGTCACAAGCTGATTAGGGTATTGGAACAGCCAGCACATAGGTTCAAGTCAGGATAGAATTTGTCCCTTTAGGTTTGGCGGAGGAACAGGGAGTCGAACCCACGGTGCTCGCACACCGTTCGGAGTTTTTAAGGCTCTTAGCTGCCACCAGCGATGTCCCTCCGTTAAATGGGGTGACCGGTCGGTTCTCTCCGACTTCTCCCTGTCACAAGCAGGGTGTTCTAGGAGTCATGAACTACGGCCACACTCGGTGAGGGGGAGTTTAGGATTCCGGTCCGGCTCCCCCTCAAACTTTGCGAAGTTATCTTCTTCCTCCTTTTACCGGTTCGTCTGTTGTGCCCTCTTTGAGTGGTTCCTGAGTAATGACGATCGGTTTAGCGGTTCGCAATCGGAATGGCATCTGAGTTTCTGGTGAACCAATCCAGGTATACGTCGCGCCAGTTTTCTGGGCGAAAGACTGCTTTAGCAAAGCCGCGTGGATTTCCCTCAGAGGGGAATTGGTGCGAAATCGGAACATCCCATGGTTCAGCCCAGTAAGGATTTCCTCTGGCGTCATTTTCTTGTTCTCTTGAAGAAGTACCTTGCAAGCCTCAGCCAGACGAACGCCAACGAATCGCACACTCCGAAGAATTTGGTCCCAGTCGTGCGGAGGCGCGCACTCAGTTTGTTCAATCGTCATTGCAAAATGATCACGCGTAAGGCACAGCGTTTTCTCTGCCAACTCAATCCTTGCTTCCAACGAGAGAAGCTGCCTAGTCAATTCGTGGTAATTGTGGGATTGGTGATGGAATTCTTGAAAGAGGCCGCCAAGGTACGCACTAGACTCGGCAGTGGGATCAGCTTTGACCAGTTTGCTAGTCTTACCCTTCTTATCCATATCCCCTCTAGTTCTGTGACTACAGGTAAGTAGAGCACAGTATGTACAGTCTGTAAAGCTGTCTGTGTGTGTATATTTTAGTCCGTCTGTTTGATGTTCGGTGCGACCGTACCACGCGAAACCCACCCTTGCATTCAGCGCGGAGGATGCTAGCTTGGTCCTGCGATGATAGCGAACTACGAAAACGCGAGTACACCAAGCCCCCAAAGCCGGCGGCCACTACCACCCTCCGGTCACAAATCGAGCCGTTTTTGCCGCGAAATTTGGCTCATCTGACTCGACACACTGAGACGAACGGAAAGCAGCCTAAGCTATTGAAAATGAACGGGAGCGTGCATGCTGACTCGACACTCTTATGAGCATGCACCGCTCACGAATTTGGAACGCTTGTGCAGCAGAGAGGCGGCGCTCGCCGGGGCCAATGGTATAATCAAGCTTCCCCTCGGGCGAGGCGCGCATCCCATAGTTCTGGACCTGAGAAAAGGATTCGCTTAA
>CAZRKW010000351.1:0-3753 GCA_964600355.1 uncultured Acidobacteriaceae bacterium | reverse complement strand
GCCATGGCGCGATTCTGCGATACGGCCCTGATCTCAAGGCCCATGCGCGTGCGCTTGAGCACGACCAGAAGAGCCGCGAAAACCATCATGGTGAAGATCACGATGTAGAGGCGGTTGTAGGTGATCGAGAGGGCGTCGTTTACCTGGAGCGTGCCGCTCATCCAGTTGGGCGTGACGACCGAGCGATTGAGAGCTGTAAAGATCGAGCGCACGAGTTGCTGCAGGATGAGGCTCACACCAAACGTCGCGAGCAGAGTCTCGAGGGGCCTTCCATAGAGAAAGCGGATGACGGTTCGCTCGATAAGAATACCTACGAGGGCTGCGACCAGAAACGCGGCCGGAATCGCCACGAGAATCGATATCTCGCCGTGGCTCGGCATGGCTACCTGCACCACGTAGGTGGTATAGGCGCCGAGCATCATCAACTCGCCATGCGCCATGTTGATCACACCCATAACGCCAAACGTGATTGCGAGACCAGTGGCAATCAGCACAAGGACCGAGCCTAAACTCAACCCGAAAAACAGTGTTTCGATGCCGGAATAGAAATTGCGGCGCCGGGTGATGGACTTCACCGCGGCGACGGCGGCGTCGCGCACGCGCTCGTCGCTTTCGGCGAAAGTGCCGTCGGGAGATTTCTCGATCAAGCCCTGCAACTTATTGAGGACATCCTGCCGGAGGCTGTTGCGAAGCGTGGAGACCGCTGCCAGACGCGCCTGCGCATCCGAACCATCCAGCGCGGCCAGCGCCAGACCGGCGGCAATTTCTTCTTTCACTCGAGGATCGGTTTCCACACCGCTGCGCGCGCGCAGTAATTGTACGTTGCTTTCATCAAGGTCTCGCTCGATGTCCCGCACGGAGTCCAGGCGGACAGCGGCATCGGGACTCGATAAGCCATAGCGTGCCAGCGTGGTCTGCAACGTGCGGCGCAGATGGTTGTTGGTGACGATTTTCGTCAAACTGTCAGACGAAGCGGAGCCGGCGGGCTTGAGCGTCAGCGGATCGATCAGATCGAGCGTGGTGGAATCCTCTTCGCCTGCTTTCACGAGGAAAATCTTCTGATCCTGGGTGCGGTAGTAGAGACGGCCTTCGAGGAAGGCCGTGAGAACAGGCCGGACGCTCGGATGGCCGGTCTGCGCCACCTGGTCGATGATCTTGTCTTTGGCGTCGAACTCAGCGCTGCGCAATTGTCCCACGGTCGAGAGAAAGGCCGCGTCGCTCGACGATTGAGCGTATAGGGGACCAGCGCTCCGGCTGGCGAGCAGCAGCAGTAAAAAAAGCCACTGCCCGCCAGACCGAAGGAAAAGCTTCTTCATTTGTAGTTTTGCCCCGAACATGTCTTGGTGGCTTTGTTGTAGTTACCGCACTTCAGAGTCACCCAGTCTGCCACGATGTCCTTGTCGGAAGGAAGATACCGTGACCACGCCTCGCCGGGTACGGTGGTCGGTGATTTCCAAACCACGTCAAACTGCCCATCGCCGCGAATCTCGCCGATGAAGACTGGCTTGGTGATGTGATGATTTGGCAGCACTTTAGCCATGCTGCCAGTGAGGTTCGGCGTTTCAAGGCCGGGCAGCGCGGCGAGAACCTTCTCCACGTCCGTCGTTCCGGCTTTCTGCACCGCCTTTACCCACAGATTAAAGCCGATGTAGCTTGCTTCCATGGGATCATTGGTCGTCCGCTTGGGGTTCTTGATGAACGTGTGCCATTGATTGATGAACATTTTGTTCGCCGGCGTATTGATGCTTTCGAAGTAGTTCCATGCCGCCAAATGGCCAACGAGAGGCTTGGTGTCCATGCCCGAAAGTTCTTCTTCGCCGACCGAGAAAGCCATTACCGGGATGTCCTCCGCGGAAATCTTCTCGTTGCCAAGTTCCTTATAGAACGGAACGTTGGCGTCGCCATTGATCGTCGAGACGACCGCGGTCTTCTTTCCGGCGGAGCCGAACTTTTTGATGGCGGCGACGCGCGCCTGCCAGTCAGAGTAGCCGAAGGGTGTGTAGTTGATGGAAATGTCTTCGGGCTTCACGCCCTTGGCAAGAAGGAAGGCCTCGAGAATCTTGTTGGTGGTCCGGGGATAGACGTAGTCGGTTCCCTCCAGCACCCAGCGCTTCACGCCCACTTCGTTCATCAGGTATTCGACAGCGGGAATGGCCTGCTGGTTCGGAGCGGCACCGGTGTAGATGACGTTCTTGGACGACTCTTCTCCTTCATACTGCACTGGGTAGAAGAGCAAGCCGTCATCCTTTTCGAAAACGGGGAGCACCGATTTTCGGGACACTGAAGTCCAGCAACCGAAAACTACCGCGACCTTATCTTTTTCGAGCAATTCCTGGGCCTTCTCCGCGAAAAGAGGCCAGTTGGACGCTGGGTCAACGACGACCGCCTCCAGCTTCTTGCCGAGCAGCCCGCCCTTCTTGTTTTGCTCGTCGATCATCATCAGGTCCGTGTCTTTCAGCGTGGTCTCGCTGATCGCCATCGTACCCGAAAGAGAATGTAGAATGCCTACCTTAATCGTGTCTTGCTGGGCCTTGGCCAGCCCGCACAGCGCCATTCCGAAGGCCAGCAGCACGCCCGCGATACACAGCTTCTTATATTTCAAGTCGTCCTCCTTTTTTGTGTCCAGCTCCACACATCGTTTCTGAATTTGAAAGTTGCCCTCGCCGAACCTCACGCATCGATCATGCAGCTGCGATGCAGAGCCTCTCGCGACTTCACGTCCGCCCGGAGCTCAGTGGGAGCCCAGACCGAACGTCTTGGAGAACTGCAGTTGGAGGCCGACTCCCGCCTGCCAGTTGTTTTTCGTAACGGCGTCGTTGAAGCGAGTGTCCTTGTAGAAGCTCATCACTCGCGCATCAAACTGCTTGATGATGTAGTTGAAGTTCACCTCGGTGGTATTCTGACGGTAGGCTGGATTGGCCGTGCCGATTCCATCGGTAAATTGCGCGATGGCGTACTTGCCCAGTACCTCGAACTTGCCTATGCCCACCTGCTTCGGGATCAAGAAGGATGCAAGCCCGTAGGCTCCTTGGCTCTTAGCATAGTCGCCGTTATAGCCGCCGAGCCTGTTGTAGCGGGCATACTCACTCTCAATCGTGAATGCTCCGCCGCCCGGCACCTTCTTCTCCATCAGGAAGTCGACAGTGGAAGCCGTCTTGCCGGACTGCACCTCGCTCGCACCACCGATGGCCAGCAGGTTCTTGTCGCCATAATAGGTGCCGTTCAGGTAGTAGCCATTCTCCGCATCCCAGAAATCGATTTGGACGCGGCCAGCCCAAATGAGAGGGCTTGTGCTAGTCCCGCCCCCGACGGAGGTGCCGTCAAACGCGCCAACGGAGACCTTCACCTTCGCGATGCCCGCCTTGAAGTCGCCCCAGTACATTGCGCCATTGTCGCGGCCCTGATAGACGAACGGATAACCGTCCTGGATGCCGTCGGTGTAAACATCCCACTCGTGGGCGTAAAACGGTCCGTAGAGGTTAGCGCGGTCACTAGGCGGAAGAAAGCGGCCAAACCAGATGTTGACCTTGGGCGAGAAGTGGAATTGCCCCACCGCGTCCAATATATTCAAGTCATCGGTTGAGCTGGTGTAGTCGGTGTTGAACATCACGCTGATGTACTTTGTGATGTCCCCGCCGAAATAGAGGCGCGCGTGGTTCAGCGAGAAATTGTCGACGTCGCTGCCAACATCAGGCTCGGTGTGGACATAGCTGGTTTGTATTCCGCCGCCAACGCTTATCGTGGGTTCAAACG
>CAZRKW010000350.1:0-3760 GCA_964600355.1 uncultured Acidobacteriaceae bacterium | reverse complement strand
GGCGACCTGCACGCCGGTGTTGTCGATGTAATTCTGCACCTCGACGCGGCGCCCGTCGTAGCGGAGCACGCGCGCGAACGTGTCTCCCAGGACGGCGTTGCGCAGATGGCCGATGTGCGCGGCCTTGTTGGGATTGATGCTGGTGTGCTCGACGACGACCTTGGGCGCATCCGCTTTGGGCTGCGACGCCCCTTGCGCCGAGCCTTTTCCGGCTTCTGTGGCGGCGCCGCGAAAGAATTCCGCGCGGTCGAAGAAGGCGTTGAGGTATCCGCCTCCGGCCACTTCCACGCGCGCCACTCCCGGGATAGGCTTGAGCGAATTGGCAATTTCTTGCGCGAGAGCCCGCGGCGGTTTTTTGAGGCGCTTGGCGAGTTCGAAGCAGAGCGGCGAGGCCACTTCGCCCATGGCCAGCTTGGGAGGGCGCTCCGTCACGATGGGCACGTCGGTCTTGTACCGCTCGTGGATGTGGTGGCGCAGCGCTTTGCGAATCCGGTCCTCGACCGCTTTATACACGTGGCTCCTTGGGTTGGCGCAAAAATGGACGATGGAGAAGGCGTCGCGCGATTATAGGAAAAGCGCCGGAGAAGGTCAAAACACGGCGCTTAGTGCATCCTGTAACCGCGGATGCTCCTTGGCTTGCGAGAGAAGCAGATCCCTCGTCGCTGCGCTCCTCAGGATGACAATGTACTGCGTAGAACCACGGAGGGCGCGCACCCGGCGAATCGGCGCGCGAAAGTTGCTGCGGCGTATCTTCATAAGAGTGTCGAGTGAGCGCGACACCGATTGTTTGTTTTGAGCCACTTAAGTGCGATTCCGTTCGTCCGAGTGTGTCGAGTGAGATGCGGGCGAAAAAGCTGCAATTTTTGTCCGGAAGAAGGGAAGCGGGCGATGCTGGAGTGCGTAGTTGTACGGATCGCTCCGTAGTCGTTGCGGTTTGCCGCCTTCGCTCCGTATTTAACTTTCGCTCGTCGCTCATGCCGTGGCCAGCGTAGCAAGTTCGAGCGGGATTACAAGGATGTGCTTCGCGTGGTGAATATTTCGAGGTCTTAGCGGCAGGCTGATACGAAGTACCAGGGAATTGTGAGCGCACCGGGAAATAGACGAAAGCAGACCGTCTGTCCGGGAGCGGAGGCATAGTAGAGGGAACGAGACACTGAAATATCACCACCGTTCTGTTTCGCTCCCCATGGACCGGTTGTGAGATACCACGTGGTACTCCTGCCAGTGGAGAAGTGCTTGGCCAGGACGTTGGCTTCAAAGAGCTGAGGTTGTGAACGGTCCAAAAGAGCATTGGCTTGGGTCACCACGCCGCAGCCGTAAACCACCAGAAAAAGCAAAGTTGGAGCAATCGCCCAGGGACGCTTCTGGACGGCGAAGTCTGACCTGACCGCGAGGAACGTCAAAACAGCTCCGATCACGATGGACGGCGCTAAGATTTGCGTCCAGCGAACCAGTTGGAGGTCTTGGAAGAAACGAAGGGCGAGGATCAATCCAGGACAGATGAAAACCAATGCCAAGGTGGGGCGCGGGTCGTTGCGCCGCCCCTCCACTTGGTAGATTCCTTTCGATATCGAAGTTAAAAAGATCGCAACAAGAGGTAACACCGCCAGGACCGCGATAACGAGTTGATACGGCCGCGGATACCACAGACCCCAGAAAACAGCAGCCAATGAAACGACATTCATTACTTTGGAGACCTTTTTGGCTTTTTGAAGACGAAAGGCGCGGTCGCCCGGCGTCAAACCCAACTCGGGATCCGTCTCAATCCTAGCCTCGACGTTCCTCCGGTCCTTTAGATCGAGATCTGGAATTGCCGCAAGCCAAACTTGAAATGCGGAATCCGTTTGCAGTACTTCGGAGATTTTGAGCTTTTTACCGCCTTGACTAGGAACGAGCAAAAGCGTGGAGACGTATCTCGTCGGCAGGACGCGCCGTCCCACGATATCGGTTCGCCTCAGGACCCGAGAAGACAGAACATCCTGGATTTCGATGGAGTCTGGGTACAGAACGACTCTGAATCGAACCGTCCAAAGGATTGTGTAGATGCCCAAAGAACAAAGACCGCTGAAGCAAACGAGCGCTGTGGCCAAGCTTTGTCCGGACGAAGTTCTTGCAAAGTCGACTCCTGCCAGTAAGCTGATTCCGACAACGATGGCACCCGTCGTTATGAAAAAGACGCGCCATCCCGGCGATGGCCGGTAAGTCCGCGGATACTGAGAAGGATCGAAGTTTGGTGTGTGGTGACGGGAATGCGACGAGTTCGAGAGGAACACCATGAGAGCCTACCACAGAGGCATGTTGTACGATAACGTTGATGCTGTATGGGTAATCCCAGTTGAAGGCAACGATACGGCTGCAGAAAAGGCCACGTAAAACGAAGCGGGCCGGGGGTGGCCGGCCCGACATGCGATCAGGGCGATGCGGAATTTTCAGCAGCGCAGCTAGCTCAGATGGATGCTCGCTTCGTCACTCGGGGACGAAGGTGTTGGTGCACTCGTCGTAATAGGGCTTGTGGTAGATGCCTTCGGTGGGGGCGGTGGGCTTGTACTGTTTGTGGCAGCCCTCGCAGACGGTGACGAGGTCGTCGCCCACTTTGCTGAGGGCGGCGTGGTTCTTGGCTTGGACGGCGTGGCGGGCGGCGACGGCGGTGTCCCGCAACTTCATTACGTTGGCCTGGAAGCCGGGTGACGCGGTCCAGTAGGCGTCGGACTTGCCGGTGCCGCCGAGCGAGATGAGGGTGGCGGCGGCCTGGAGCTGGTAGGTGTGGGCTTCGAGCACCTGCCATTGTCCGTCGGTGAGCTTCTTCTGCGTGTTTCCGCCTTCCCAGATGGTGTGGGCGGCATCGTCCACCACGGCAACCATCACCTGATTGATGCTCATGTCGAGTGGCACCGCGGGCCGCTTGGGAGCGACCTTTTGCTCGGCGCTGGCGCTCCAGCCGATCACGATCAGGGCGCTTAAGGCGGTGATTGAGAATGCCGCCGCCATTCTTCTTCGCGAGGGGAGTGAGATTTTCATGCGCAGTCCTCTTTCGTGGATCGATTTGGATTGGCGAACCGCTGCTATTCTTTGCGCGCGCGACATGCGGCGCAGTGCGGGGAGTCACGTCGGCGGGTGCCGGGCGTCACAGGAGCAGTGGCTAGCGGCTAGCGCGTTGACGAAGAAGCGGATTCGCGGGCGCGCGCTAGGATGAAGGATTGGATTTGGCGGGCTTGCGCTGACGTTATATCGGCGGCGAAGGAGGGCATGCCGTTGGTGCGGCGCATGCCGCCGCGGACGATGTCTTCGAACATGGCGTGAGTGGTGGCGTCGAGGTAGCGCAGGTCCGGGGTTTCGCCGCCGCTGACTACGTTGCCGCCGTGGCAGCGGGCGCAGTAGGAGCCGTAGAGGACGCGGCCGCGCTCTACGTCCTGGGGCGATGCGGTTAGCTGGAACGTGGGCGTGGGAACGGGCGTGACTTCGCGCTGGTAGGGCGGGATGGTGGCTGTGCCGCCCAGCTTGAAGGTTAGCAGCCTGCCCGAGCCTACGTTGCCTTTGCCGTTGGGGCGATTGTTGAGCACCATGGGGCCGCCCCAGCCGGACATTACGGCGACGTACTGTGTTCCATCGACCGAGTAGGTCATGGGCGGCGCGGCGATTCCTACCCCGGCGTCAAACTCCCACAACAATGTTCCGTCGGTGGCGCGATAGGCGCTGAACTTTCCGTCGCCGCGTCCTTCAAAAACTAGATTGCCGGCAGTCGAGAGCGTGCCGCCGCCTT
>CAZRKW010000349.1:0-3774 GCA_964600355.1 uncultured Acidobacteriaceae bacterium | reverse complement strand
AGCCGCTGCACACCTGCAATCTCACCTGCACGGGGTGCGGCCGCATTCGCGAGTATAAATCGACGATCAATGAGATCCTGACGGTCGAAGAGTGCCTCGCGGCGGTGGACGATTGCGGAGCCCCTATTGTTTCCATCTGCGGCGGCGAGCCCATGATCTATCCCGAGATTGGCCGCCTCGCGGGAGAAATTCTCGCGCGCAAGAAGCACATTTACATGTGCACGAACGGCATGTTCATCCGCAAGCGCCTGGCGGAGTTCAAGCCGACCTCGCGCCTGTTCTTCAACGTTCACCTTGACGGCCTCGAGAAGACCCACGACATCTGCGTCGAGCGCGATGGGGTGTTCCGCGAAGCGATTCAGGGAATCAAGGCTGCCAAGGCCGCCGGCTTCCTGGTCACTTCGAACACGACGATTTACAAAGAGACCGACATCGAGGAGATTGCCGAGCTTTTCGCTTACCTGCAGACCTTGGGCGTCGACGGCCACATGCTTTCGCCGGCCTATTCGTACGCCGCGGTGATGACCAAGGAAATTTTCATGTCCCGCGCGGAAATTCGCGAGAAGTTTCAGCAGGCCAGCGCGCTTCTCGATCGCTACAACATCGTGACTTCGCCCATTTACATGGAATTCCTTCGCGGCGAGCGCGAACTGATGTGCACCGCGTGGGGCAATCCCACCTACAACCCGCGCGGGTGGAAGGCTCCGTGCTATTTGATGACCGACGGGCATCACAAAACCTTCAAAGACCTCATTGAAAAGACCGAGTGGGAAAAATACGGCCATGGCCGCGATCCTCGCTGCGAGGATTGCATGGTCCACGCGGGCTACGAGGCCTCGGCGGTTCTCGGCGGCAACAAAAAGCTCGGCGACACCTGGAAGATGCTGAGTTGGACGTTTTCGGGCAAGATGGGCGGCCTCAAGGGTGGCAAACCGGCCAAGCCCAACGGAAACGGGCACGGCAAGACAAATGGAAATGGGCACGCTGTCCCGCCTCCGGCAGTCGGCGTGGCATCCGCCTCGGTATCGGCAGGGGCGCAGGAGAATGAGGTGTTCCGCATCCTATGACCACCCTTGTCACGGGTGCCACGGGATTCGTGGGAAGCCACGTCGCGCGCCAGCTTGCCGGCGCAGGGCACGCGGTGCGAGTTCTGGTCCGGCCCGGCAGTAATCTGCAGTCGCTTACCGACATCGCGGTCGAACGAATCGACGGCGACTTGCGCGACGCGGCCTCCGTCGAACGCGCCATGAAGGGCGTGCGCCAGGTTTTTCACGTCGCGGCCGATTACCGGTTGTGGGCCAAAAATCCCTCGGAAATTTACGAGAGCAACGTCGAGGGCACCCGGCGTCTTTTCGAAATTGCCGCGCGCGAGGGCGTCGAGCGGATCGTTTACACCAGCACCGTTGCGACGATTGCCGTTCCCGCCGATTCCCATGCCGACGCTCTGCCTGGTGAAGACGCCCACGCGTCGCTCGATCAGATGATCGGGCACTACAAGCGCTCGAAGTTTTTGGCCGAGCAGGAAGCGGTGAAGGCTGCCGCCGCGGGCGTCCCGGTAGTGATCGTCAATCCCACCGCGCCGGTGGGGCCTGGCGATTGGAAGCCCACGCCCACGGGCCGCATCATCGTAGATTTCCTGAACGGAAGGATGCCCGCTTACGTAGACACGGGACTCAACGTGGTTTCCGTCGAGGATGTGGCTGCCGGGCATCTTCTTGCTGCGTCTCGCGGACGCGTCGGCGAGCGTTACATCCTCGGTGGGCGCAACATGACGCTCAAGCAGATTCTCGACGCGCTCTCCGCGATCACGGGACGTCCCGCGCCGCGCGTGCGCCTGCCCCACGCCGTCGCGCTGGCCGCTGGATACGCGGACGAATTTTTCTCGCGGCTGGTCGGCCGCGAGCCCCAGATTCCGGTCGAAGGCGTAAAAATGTCGCGGCACCGCATGTTCGTCGCGAGCGACAAAGCCGAAAGAGAACTCGGCTATCGCGCCGGATCGGTGGAGCTCGCGCTGGAGCGCGCGGTGCGCTGGTATGAAGCATGCGGGTATGTCGGCGGACCCGGACGCAAGCCGGTGCCGCACGCTCAGGCAGCCTAGGTTTTTGCTTTGAAAATTCTGGTCACTTTCGCGCTGGAAACCGAATTCGCCCCCTGGCGAAGTCTGCGCAAGTTCCGCGGCGCGATGTGGGGAGCTGCGGAAACCCACGTCACCGAAATCGGCGGCGCCGAAGTTCGTGTGATTTTGACCGGGGTTGGCTCGCGACAGGCGGCCCTGGCGGTTTCGAACGTCGCCTGGGATGAGCCTGATACGATGCAGTTCTGCATTTCCTCGGGGCTGGCCGGCGGCCTCAAGCCGGCTTATCGCGTAGGGGAAGTTGTGTCGGCGCGAACGGTTGTTGCGGAAAACGCACCGCCGGACGCATCGGGCAGAACGATCGAGAGCAGCCCGGCGCTTATCTCCTTTGCCGCGGATTCCGGTGCGACCGTTGTGGACCGGTTCTACAGCGCGGAGCGAGCCGTTTCCACCGCGCACGAGAAGCGCCATCTGGGTGAAAGCGCGGATGCGGTCGAGATGGAGAGTTTCCAAGTGTTGCTCAAGGCGCGGGCGGACGGCATTCCCGCCGTGGCGATCCGTTCGATCAGCGATGCCGTGGACGAAGACTTACCGCTCGACATGAACGAAGTTTTCACCGAACGTGGGGAAGTGAGCATTCCCCGCGTGCTCGGCCAGGTGGCGATGCGACCCCAATCGCTCCCCGGACTTGTCAGGCTTGGCCGGAAAAGCAAGCAGGCGGCGGAATCTCTCGCCGAATTTCTGGATCGTTATATATTGGCTCTCTCAGAGCGGGCCAAACCTTTGGAATCGCAAGCTGCAGCCGCTTCGGGGCAGGCCGAACAATAGAAGCCCATGAGCCAGACCATCGCACAGATCGGATCCCAAGACGCCCCGCAGTCGAACGGCACGATGCGCGCGGGCGTTTACCGTGGCAAAGATCGCGTAGTCGTCGAGACTGTCCCGATCCCTGAGATCGGCCTAGGCGAGGTGCTGTTTCGCGTAGGCGCGTGCGGCATTTGCGGCACCGACATCAAGAAAATTCATCACGGATTCCTCGCGCCGCCGCAGATTCTCGGCCACGAGCTGGCCGGCACGGTGACTCAGGTCGGCTCCGGCGTGAAGAAATTCAAGGTGGGCGACCGCGTGGTCAGCTTCCACCACATCCCGTGCGGCGCGTGTTTCTACTGCGAGCAGAAACTTTTCTCCCAGTGCGCGGGTTATAAGAAGGTAGGGCTCACGGGTGGCTTCGATCCCAATGGCGGCGGCTTCGCGCAATACGTCCGCGCGATGCCCTGGATCGTCGAACGCGGAATGGTCCGCCTCCCCGACGACGTGACCTTTGAGGAAGCCACATTCGTCGAGCCGGTGAATACGTGCCTGAAGGCGGTACGCAAAGCGCGCGTGGCTGCCGGAGAGACGGTGCTTGTGATCGGCCAGGGGCCGATCGGAATGCTTCTGATGCTTCTGGCTGCTTATCAGGGAGCGATTGTGTACACCAGCGATCCGATGGCGGGTCGCCGTGCCGCAAGCGTCCGCTTTGGAGCGAAGGATTCCTTCAATCCCGCGGCCGCCAATCTTGGCGAACTAATCCGCGAGCGGACCGATGGACGGGGGGCGGACGCGGTCCTGGTGGCCGTGCCCAACCCGTCATTAGTCCCGGAAGCCCTTTCTATCGCGCGGCCGGGCGGAAGGGTGCTACTGTTTGCGCATAACGATCC
>CAZRKW010000348.1:0-3789 GCA_964600355.1 uncultured Acidobacteriaceae bacterium | reverse complement strand
CAATTTCCAGCGGAGATGTCATCCCATAGCTGGTGCCGCGCTGCGCCTGTTCGGAGATAGCGGCGACCACATCCGGGTGTGCGTGGCCCAGAATCAGTGCGCCCCACGAGCACACGTAGTCGATGTATTCGCGCCCGTCGACGTCCCAGAGCCGCGAACCGCGGGCGCGGTCGATCACGAGGGGAGTGCCGCCCACGGCCCGGAAAGCCCGCACCGGGCTGTTCACGCCGCCGACGAGAATGTTTCTGGCGCGTTCAAACAGCTCCGTCGCGCGCGTGAGGGCGCTGGGAGCATGGACTACCGTGGAAGGATGCGAATTTTTGTCAGACATTTTGAGAAGCGCATAATCCCAATCAAGGCAGACGTTGAGGATACAGCAGGACGAAGGTTGTGCGCTACCACGGAGAGCCTAGCTCAGGCGCTCTGAACCTTGGATTCGCCGGAATAGAATCTTCTCAAGGGCTTCCATTCCGTTCCTGCTTCACCGTAAATTTCGAGGTCCGGCTCGTCGTCGAAGAGGGTGCGAATCCCTCGACGATTCCGCTGGGGACAATTGTGAGGCATCATCGGTTACGGAAGCGGCGGACTCTGCCGGAAGAACAGCCACCAACCGCGTCCCTCCCGAACTGGATGAAATTTCCAAGCGCCCCCCTAACTGGCGGAGCCGCTCACGCAATCCCGGAATCCCGACGCCGAGAGCCTTTGGGCCGCGCGCAAGACGGCCAAGAATCGCGGCATCGATTCCCGACCCTTCATCTTCCACTCCCACTTGTACTACTCCCCGGTTCTGCGTGACACGAATCCAGGCCTTTCGACTTCCGGAGTGGCGCATCACGTTCGTGAGGCTCTCCTGCACTACACGGAACAGAGCCATCTCTTTGTCCGATGCGAATCGGGGAAGCTTCTCAGAGACCTCCAACGTCACATCGATGCCGCTGCGCTTGTTGAAGCCTTCCACATACCACTTCAGCGCGGAGCCGAGCCCGAACTCATCGAGCAGGGGCGGATGCAATAGATAGGAGAGGGTGCGGATCTCGTCATTCACCTGCCGCGCGAGTTCGCTCACTTCCGCGATAGCTTTGCGAGCGTCAAAGCCGGGCTGATCGAGACTATTCGAGAGATGCTTCAGCGACATAACGATGACCGCGAGTTCCTGGCCGGTGGTGTCGTGCAGATCGCGCGCGATGCGCCGCCGCTCCTGATCCTGCAGCTGGAGAATTCTGGCGCAGAGACTGCGAAGGGAGGCCTCACTTTCCCGAAGGGACCTGTTGGTCTCCATGATCTCGGTGACTTCTCTGGCTACATAGTCTTTACCGGAGAACGACGGCACAGTATTCGCAGACCGAGCTTTGATTCGTCCCGGGCGCGGTTTCGACTTGGCCTTCTTTGACAAGATGGTTATCCGCGAAATTATAACCTCGGCGGTAAAGCGCAGAAAATAAGGTCTTATCCCTAGGAGAGCCTTAGAACGAGGGCAGCAGGAAATGAGCTCTCCTCTGTTCGGGCAAGGGCTTGCCATGCCGGGGGCCGACATGATCGACCCAAAAACAAAGGGAGGCCAGAATCAGCCTCCCTTTGTTTAATAACCTGCGCTGCTGAAAGCCGGCTTAGCTTGCCGTTCCGCTTTGCTGCTTATCGCGCTGCTCTTTCAGCACCGCTTTGCGGCTGAGGCGAATCTTGTTCCCCTCGATGGCGAGGACCTTGACCAGTATCTGGTCGCCTTCCTTCAACTCGTCGCGCACCGCGCGAATGCGCGTGTCCGCGATTTCGCTGATGTGCAGCAGGCCGTCGGTGCCCGGGAAAATCTCCACGAAGGCACCGAAGTCCGCGATGCGGACGACCTTGCCCAGGTAGGTTTTGCCCATTTCGGCGGTTGCGGTGACGTCGCGAATCATCTTCAACGCTTCGTCGGCGGCCTTGCCGTTGTTGGCGAACACGTGCACCTTGCCATCGTCCATCACGTCAATCTTCACGCCGGTGGCTTCGATGATCGAGCGGATCTTCTTTCCGCCCGGGCCGATGAGGTCGCGAATCTTGTCGGTGGGGATGTTCAGCATGTGCAGGTGCGGCGCGTAGGTGGAAATATCGGCCCGGCCGGAGGAGAGCGTAGCGTCCATGGTGTCGAGGATTTGCAGGCGAGCTTTCTTGGCCTGCGCGAGAGCCTCGCGCATCATGTTGATGCTGACGCCGCCGACCTTGATATCCATCTGCAGAGCGGTAATTCCCTGCCGCGTGCCGGCGACCTTGAAGTCCATGTCGCCGTAGTGGTCTTCGGCGCCGGCGATGTCGGTGAGGATGGCGTACTTGTCGCCTTCCACCACCAATCCCATCGCGATACCCGCGCAGGGAGCCTTGAGCGGGACGCCCGCGTCCATTAGCGCAAGAGAGCCGCCGCAGACAGTGGCCATCGAAGATGAGCCATTCGATTCGAGGATGTCCGACACCACGCGCACGGCGTACGGAAAATCCGCCTCGGGAGGCAGAAGGTTGGTCAACGCGCGTTCGGCCAATGCGCCGTGTCCCACTTCACGACGCCCCGGCCCGCGCAGGAACTTTACCTCGCCCACGGAGAATGCCGGGAAGTTGTAGTGCAGCATGAAGCGCTTGAACACGTCGTCTTCGAAGAGAAGGTCGAGGCGCTGCATATCGTCCTTGGTGCCGAGCGTTGCCGAAGCGAGCGCCTGGGTTTCGCCGCGTGTAAAGAGCGCCGAACCATGCACGCGGGGCAGCACGCCCACCTCGCAGCTGATCTGCCGGATCTGATCGAACGCACGCCCGTCGGGACGACGCCGCCGCACCAGCATATCCTCGCGGAAGATATTCTCGCGCAGCCGCTCGAACGCGCGGTACGCCAGCTTGCGCTTCTCCTCGTCCTCTTCGGGAACCGACGCGAGCACGTCCTTCTTGACGCCGTCCACGAGGCCATAGCTCTCAAGCTTGGGATGCTTGGCGGTGTCGAGCGCGTCGCGAAGGCGGTCGCCGAATTTCGCGGAGGTCGTCTTGTAGAGAGCTTCGTCGAAGGGCGGGGGAACCACCGCCACCTTCTGCGGATTGACCTTCTTCCCCAATTCCTTGATGGAGGCAACGAGCCGCCGGATTTCCGCGTGCCCGAATTCGAGCGCGTCGGCGACGGTCTCTTCGGAAACTTCCAGCGCGCCCGATTCCACCATCACGATAGCGTCTTCGGTGCCCGCGACGATGATGTTCAGCAGGCTGGTCTTCTGCTCGGTGTAGGTGGGGTTCACGACGAGTTTGCCGTCGAGCAATCCCACGCGCACGCAGGCCACCGGATTATTGAAGGGAATTTTCGAGATATACAGCGCGGCGGAGGCGGCCGTAACCGCGATCACGTCGGGATCGTTCTCGGAATCGGCGGACAGCACCATGGCGACGATCTGCGTTTCGGTCGCCCAGCCTTCCGGGAACAGCGGCCGCAGCGGGCGGTCCGTGAGTCGGGACACGAGAATTTCGCGCTCCGAAGGGCGCCCCTCGCGCTTGAAGAATCCACCTGGAATTTTTCCGGCGGAATAGGTGTACTCGCGGTAATCGACGGTTAGGGGGAGGAAATCCTTTTCGCTCGCGTTGTTGTCCATGCACGCGGTGGCCATTACCACCGTGTCTCCATAGCGCGCCACCACGGCGCCGTGCGCCTGCCGGGCCATCTTGCCCGTTTCAAAGCTCAGCTTGCGCCCGCCCAGATCCAAACTCACTTGTTCAAACATCACTTCACGTCCTTTGCCCCGGTTCGCCGGGGACTGCATTCGGATACGAGAGACATCTCTCGAGATT
>CAZRKW010000347.1:0-3792 GCA_964600355.1 uncultured Acidobacteriaceae bacterium | reverse complement strand
AAGAGTTTGCGTCGGTGCGCTCCTCCGGCTAACTACGGGAAGTTGCCGATGGTTGAGCTGGACGGGACTGTACTAAGATCAGCGTGCTGAGAGGCGGGTACCTTTCAGCAGTGCCGCTTCCAAGCGGCCGCTTTCTGTAACGCCGATGCGTTCGATCCGGGATAGCATGAATCTATCTTCGGTAAGGCGCTCCCTGGTCATCCCTTTGTTATGCGAGTACCGGGAAACGGTAGTCTAACCGTATACAGAGGTACACCTATGGGCTTTGCAGGATCGGCGAACGGACTAAGCTGAAGGGGGCGTTGCAGCGCCTGTTCTCGGGCGCCGCGGTTCGGGACCTAAAATGAGAATTTGCATGGTGGTCTACAGCTTTTACGAGTCCGACCCTCGCGTGAGGCAATATGCGACGGCCTTGAAGGAACGCGGCGATACGGTTGATGTCATTGCGTTGAGAAAAGAGGGTGACGAAGATTACGGCGTCGTGGACGGCGTCAACGTGTTTCGAATTCAGCCGCGGCCCGTCAATGAAAGACGGAAACTCCATTACGGCTGGCGCATCGCCCGCTTCATGCTGTCCTCGGCAATGCTCTTGACGAAAAGACACCGCCAGAATCCTTACCAGCTCGTGCACGTACATTCGGTTCCTGATTTCCTGGTGTTTTCGGCGCTTGTGCCGAAGCTGTCCGGCGCCGCGGTGATTTTGGACATACACGATCTTCTTCCGGAGCTCTATGCCAGCAAATTCCGGGTGGCTGCGGATTCGATCTGGTTCAAGCTGATGGTTTTCGCGGAGCGCCGCTCCTGCGCGTTCGCCGATCACGTGATTGTTGCCAACGATCTTTGGAGGGAACGGCTGATCGGCCGCTCGGTTCCGGCAAATAAATGCACGACGGTCCGGAATTATCCGGTGCTCGATTTGTTCAGGTCGTGCGTTCGCGACCGCAAGAACGGAAAATTCCTGATTACGTACCCGGGCAGCCTGAACAAGCACCAGGGGCTGGAAGTTGCGATCCGGGCGTTCGGCCGGGTCTCAGACCGCATGCCCAACACCGAATTTCACATTTATGGCGAGGGCGCCGATAAGCCCCGGCTGATACAGCTCACCGCGGACATGCACCTCGACAGCCGAATATTTTTTCATAGCGGGATGCCTGCGAAGGAAATTGCCCGGGTCATGGTGAACACGGACCTTGCCGTGGAACCCAAGATGTCGAAGATCCCTTTCAGCAACGAGGCCGCGAGCACGAAGATTCTCGAATTTATGGCGGCGGGCGTGCCGATCGTCGCTTCGCGCACGAGCATTCATTCGCGCTACTACGACGACACCGTCCTGAAATACTACGATTCCGATAACGACGAAGCCCTGGCGGAATGCATCTTCTCGATGTGGGGCGACGCCGAGCAGCGGCGACTGCAGGTCGGCCGCGCCAACCAGTACGTCGCGCAAAACAACTGGGAAGCGAAAAAGGGCGATTACCTGCAACTTGTGGATGATCTTGCCGCGCGGCACTAAAGTTTTCCAAGGAAGAGCGGACAATGAAACCCAGCGAAGTGCGAAAAATTATCGGTGACGTGCCGTACATGACCCTGGATCAGGGCGAGACGCTGACCGAGTTCATTCACAAAAACAAGATTCGCGACGTGCTGGAACTTGGCTTCTGTCACGGAGTTTCGACATGCTACATCGCGGCGGCTCTTGCCGAGCAGGGCGGAGGGTCGATTACCAGCATCGATCTCGAAGGGGCGCGCAACGAAAAGCCCAATATCGAGGAACTGCTCACGAAGCTGGGTCTGCGAGACTCCGTAAAGTGCTATTACGAGCACACGTCCTACACGTGGCGGCTGATGAAGTTTCTGGAAGAGGATCCCACGCCGCGGTTCGACTTCTGTTTCCTCGATGGGGCCCACAACTGGTTTGTCGACGGCTTCGCGTTTCTGCTGGCCGACAGGCTGCTGCGCCGCAACGGCTGGTTCATTTTCGACGATCTCCACTGGGTCGACGGAGGCTCCACGGCAGCCGGCAAGGCCATGAGCGAGGAAGAGAGAAACAGCGCGCAGGTGCAGAAGATTTACGAGGTCCTCGTCAAGCCGCATCCCTGTTATGGCGACTTTAAGACCGAGGACCGTTGGGCGTACGCGCACAAACTCACTGCGTCGGTAACGGATCCCGCGCCGGTCAAAATGGAACACGTGGTGAAGGTGGTTCCCATGCCGTGGGCAAGGGTGGGCGCGAAGGTGCGGCGGCTCATGGGCGGCGCCGAGTAGTTCCGTTATCCAGTCGGTTTCTTCAACACAGTCAACCAGTGATGCTTCGACGATTACGCAAACACCTGCCGGACCATTTGCGACGACGCATGCGGCGGGTTCGGGCACGTTTTCTGAGCATCGGCCTGCCTCTTACAGCTGAATTCTCCCAGCCTGAGGCGGAGAAGGAAGCGAGCGCAGAGATATCCATCATTATTCCTTTCCGCGACGCACCCATTAGCGTAACGCAGCGTTGTTTGCAGAGTTTGGAATCTTACGCGCCGCGGGCTGAGGTCCTACTGGTGGAAGATGGTTCCGTCGAAAAGCAGACTGCCGATTTAGTTCGGAAGTTTGTCTCTCGCAATCAGTGGAAGCTCCTTTGCAACGAGAAGGCCGAGGGACATAGCAGGGCCACCGAACGTGGAGCGAGGCTGGCCACACGCCCCTATCTTTGCTTGCTGAATTCTGACACCGTCGTAACGCCCTGGAGCTGGCGCGCCGCCCAGGAGGCTTTTGAAGCGGATCCGAGGATTGGTATCTGTGGCCCCACCACAAGCCAAACACCTACCGCACAAATGAACAGGCGGGCCGAACTTTGCAGGCATTTCTGGACGGACTCGCAGATATTTCGGTTCGCTGAAAAGTGTGTGAAGCCATGGCCTCCGCGCAGTTTTGTGGACCTGCCGGAAGTGGGAGGCTTTGCATTCTTCATCCGGCGAACGCTTTGGGAACAGCTGGGGGGATTTGATCGGAACCTGCCCGATTACGGCAATGAATTTGAACTGTGCCGGCGGGCTCTTTCTCAAGGCTGGAGGATTGTCTGGACCAAGGGGAGCTACATACATCATTTGGGTCAACAAACCTATATCGATCCGGCGTCACAATGGCTGTAGCGTGATTTAAATGCGGCCCGCTTGTCAGAAGTTCTGGTCCCGATTCAATTCCTAGCAACGCCTGCGCGCACGGCCAGGGCAAAAATAAGATCTAAAGTTTAACCCCATAGAAACGATGTAGTTGATGGACACCGGTAAGAATCATCGGCCAGGCAATTCTGGTTATCCCCTGTCCTCTTACTGGTCCTTTGGTCAGTTGTGGCGGTTCCAGCCCAGCTGATAACTTTACCGCGAGTCTGGAAGTACAGGACTCCGGGGTAAGGGCGCAACTAACGGCAATCAGAGGGGATGAAAATGAGCCTTTTCAAGAAAGCGGTTCTGACGATGGCGTGCCTGACGCTTTTCACAATCGGCGCGCGTGCCTCGGCGACTGCCGTTTACATCGCACAGAACGCCGCTGGGGCGGCCAACGGAGCCGACTGCGCCGACGCGAAGCCCGTCAGCTTCTTTAACAATGCCGCCAATTGGGGTAACGGCTTGGGGCAAATCGGGCCGGGAACCACTGTGCATTTCTGCGGCACATTCACCGGTGGTCCCAACTCGAATATGGTTACAGTACAGGGCTCTGGAACCAGTGGAAATCCTATAACTCTCCTGCTGGAACCTGGGGCCCTCTTCACGGCCCCCTATTGGAGCGCAACGGGAGGGGCTATTG
>CAZRKW010000346.1:0-3799 GCA_964600355.1 uncultured Acidobacteriaceae bacterium | reverse complement strand
GACCACCATGCAAATTCTCATTTTAGGTCCCGTACCGCGACGTCCCACCAGAACAGAGCGTCGAGCCCTTCAGCTTAGGCCGTTCGCCGATCCCGCAAAGCCCATAGGTGTACCTCTGTATACGGTTAGACAACACATTCCCGGATATTCACTTAAACGAAGGGATGATCAGGGAGCGTTTTACCGAAGATAGGTAACGCCATCCCGAATGAACGCATCGGCGTTACAGAAAGCGGCCGCTTGGAAGCCGCACTGCTGAAAGGTACCCGCCTCTCAGCACGCTGATCTTAGTACAATGCGGCCCAGTGCAACCATCGGCAACTTCCCGTAGTTAGCCGGAGGAGCGCACCGACGCAAACTCTTCGATGGCCTTGGCCACACCGGCTTGCTGGTCCGCGCGAAGCCCAGGATACATCGGCAGAGACAAGCACTCCGACGCCACCTGCTCGCAAACCGGGAAATCGCCCTGCTTATAGTTCATTCCGGCATATGCTTTTTGCAGGTGTAGTGGAATCGGATAGTGGATTCCCGTGCCAATGCCCGCCTGATTGAGCTGATCCTGAAGCTCGCCGCGATGCGGCGTACGCACGACATAAAGATGGTAGACCGCCTTCGAATGCGAAGGCTCGTAAGGAAGGGTGATGCTGTCCGATATCGGAGCGAGCAATTCTTGGTAACGGTGCGCGCATTCACGGCGCTGTTCATTCCATTGATTCAGCCGCGCCAGCTTGATGCCGAGGATTCCAGCCTGTATAGCATCGAGTCGGCCGTTGTAGCCTTCCATGTCGTGATAATACTTCTTGGCCTGGCCGTGGTCGCGCAACATGCGCATTTTTTGGGCTATCTGCTCGCTGTCTGTGGTGGCGGCGCCGCCTTCACCACAGGCTCCCAGATTCTTTCCCGGATAAAAACTGAATGCAGCCGCGTGGCCGATCGATCCAGCCTTGAGCCAGCGGTTCTGCTTTTTCGAGAAGTATTCTGCGCCGTGAGCCTGGCAGGCGTCTTCGATGACGATCAGGCGATAGCGCTCGGCAAGCGCCATAATCGGGTCCATATCGGCAACTTGGCCGTAGAGATGTACGGGAACCACGGCGGTGACCGGCGCTTTCCATTCACGGTGGTAGAGCTTTCCGGAGGCCTGGTCGACATAGCATTTGTTGGCCAGATAGGACTGAAGCTTAGCGGGATCCATGCAGTACGTGCGGTCGTCGATATCGACGAAATCGATCCGCCCTCCAGCCTGAGTGATCGCTTCGGTTGTCGCGATGAACGTATGGGGAACAGTGACTACGACATCCCCCGGCTGGACGCCAGCA
Source organism: uncultured Acidobacteriaceae bacterium (assembly GCA_964600355.1). Classification (GTDB taxonomy): domain Bacteria; phylum Acidobacteriota; class Terriglobia; order Acidiferrales; family UBA7541; genus Palsa-295. Next base: position 2,483 of record CAZRKW010000346.1, on the reverse strand, counting down.
GCCATGAGTGCAAAACGCACCGCGTCGGTGCCGCTTGCAAGGCCCACACAATGTTTGCTGCCGCAAAACCGGGCAAAATCCCGTTCGAATCCCTCAACCAAAGGACCGCCCACGAATCCGGCCGTCCGCAAGACCGACTGGAACACCGCAACCAGTTCCGGCTCAAGCTCCTGATGCATCGTCACGAGATCAAGAAAAGGGGTTTTGTTCTTCGCATCCGCCATGTGGGTTTCTCTCACTCCTGTGTGATATAACGCCGGACCTTCGCGGGATTGCCGACAACAATCGCGTTTGCCGGGACGTCTTTGGTGACCACACTTCCCGCCCCGACGATCGCGTTTTCCCCGATCACGACGTTGGACAAAACGGTGCTGCCTGAACCGATCGAAGCCCCGCGCTTTACGAGCGTCTTTTCGACTTTCCAGTCCTTTTCGGTTTGAAGGCCACCATCCGCGGCAGTTGCACGCGGATAGGAATCGTTAACAAAGGTTACGCTATGGCCCACGAATACGTTGTCTTCAATCGTGACCCCTTCGCAGATGAAGGTGTGGCTGGATATTTTGCAGCGGCGGCCCACGCGAGCGTTCTTTTGAATCTCGACGAACGCTCCCACCTTGGTTTCTTCGCCGATTTCACAGCCATACAGATTGATGAACTTCGAGAGCCTGACGTCTTTGCCGAGCTTTACGTCGGGGGCAATACTGCAGAATTCGTTCACAGGCGGACCAGCTCTCCCCTCTTTTGGATGGACCGGTCAGCCGCTTCCAGCATGCGCACGATACGCAGGCCAGCGTGTCCGTCGTTGAAGGGAGTTTTCCCCTCCCTGAGGCATTTCGCAAAATAATCGAGTTCCACGCGAAGGGCTTCCACTTGCGGAACCTGCGGCGCCCACATGTCTCCGGTGCGATAGCTCACCAGAATATCTCGCAGACCTTCGCCCGAGGAGATGTCCACACCTTTGTCGTACACGCGAATCTTCTCATCGGCGACCAGGTCGTTCCACACCAGCATTTTTTTTTGCCCTCCCACCATAGTCATCCTCATCTTTACGGGGGAAAGCCAATTGACATTAATGTGAGCGATGATGCTGTCTGGAAAATAGACGGTCAGGTAAGCGACATCCTCCACACCGTTTAAATGCTTTTCGCCGGTGGCCACGATCGCTTCGGGCTCCCTCTTGATCAGATAATCCATGATCGAGAGGTCGTGGGGAGCCAGGTCCCAAATAACGCTTACGTCATGCTGGAAAAGACCCAGATTCACGCGCAGCGAATCGTAGTAGTACAAATCTCCCAATACGCCGCTTTCGATTAATTCATTGATTTTTTTCACCGCCCCGGTGAACAGGAACGTGTGATCGACCATGATCATGAGCTTCTTGCGTGCGGCGAGCTCGACGAGTTCTTCCGCTTGGGCAGTGCTGGAGGTAAACGGCTTCTCCACAAAAACGTGCTTCCCGTGTTCGAGCGCGGCTTTCGCCAGCTCATAATGAGTCCAGACGGGCGTAATCACAGCAACAGCGTCGATATTGGACGAACGCACAACTTCCATCGGGTCGGTAACGGCTTGGATGTCGGGATAAGACTTGCGCACGCGGGCCAGGGCTGCGGCATTTTTGTCCGACACCATTGTTACGCGCGTGGAATCCAGTCCGTGCAAATTCCGGACGATATTGGGACCCCAATAGCCGTAGCCGATAACGCCGAATCGAATCATATTCTTCTACAATTCCTCTCTCCGAAGGGAGGGACAAACAGGTGAAAATCTATAATTCATGATACGCCGTGCCACTTCGCACAGAATGCCTAATTTTGTGGAAGTTTCTCACCAGAATCGGGGGAGGCCTCAAAAAAACAAGGTCGGCTGGATCAGCTTGCGCTCTTCCCCAGGTCAGTAGGCCCCATCGCCAGTAAGGACCGCACGGGGGGTTGCCGCAAGAATCTTCAGGTCGAGCCATAGGGACCAGGACTGTGAATACCTAAGATCGAGCCGGACCATATCGTCAAAGGATGTGCGGCTTCTTCCGCTCACCTGCCACAATCCGGTAACTCCCGGTTTCACCTCGAGCACGCGCCGCCTGTGCCAGATGTCGTAGACCCTGAATTCATAGGCCACCGGAGGGCGCGGTCCAACCAAAGACATGTCTCCGCACAACACATTCCAGAATTGCGGAATCTCGTCGAAGCTTATCTTGCGGAGCAAGCGTCCGACAGGGGTGATCCGCGGATCGTCCATGATTTTGTAAACCACGGAACCGGAATCGCTTCGCGCTTCCGTCGCTTTCCCGGCAATGAATCGCTCGACATAGTCGCGATGAATTTTCGGATCATTATTTGAATACATCGTCCGAAACTTCAGGCACTTGAACGGCGCCCCGAACTGCCCCAGTCGCTCCTGGGCAAAAAACACAGGCCCCTCGGAGCTCAGCTTGATCGCTATTGCGATCACCGCAAAAATAGGCGAAAGAACCAGAAGCAGTGCCG
>CAZRKW010000345.1:0-3803 GCA_964600355.1 uncultured Acidobacteriaceae bacterium | reverse complement strand
GGGGAAACTCTCCTCTGTCCAAAAATTTCGCGCCCGAAGTTAATAATGGCGGTTTCTTTTTCGCCGAGACCCACCACAGGCTTTTCGTATTTGATGATGTCAATGATGGCCGGATCGAGATAGCGCGGGTCCTTCGGGTCTCGCCCATGCGTTTCCCATTGGGTCCATTCATATTGAACATCCAACTCGCGCGCCGCCACCAATACGGCGATTTCCATCAACGGATCTGACACATCCATTGAATACTTGAGATTGGCTCCGCGGCTGGCTTTTATGAGTTGGGGATCCCAATTACTGACACCGGGTTGATAGATCCCGACAGCCAGCCGCCCGCTTTGGTACTCGGCGTTCGGCAAAGGGAGGCGGTTCCTGGAGTCGGGATAGATGTCCTTGGGGAGCGGGGCTTCGGCTGAGCTATTCTCAGGTTTCTGCGCGTCGGTTCTTCCGCCCGCCAATATAGCCACGATACCTGCGAGCAAAACAACTCCAAAGCCTTTCGGCACGTGCATACCAATCTCCTCTCTGAAACAGTCTCCATCGAAATTCCCGTGAATCTGGTGACGGAAACCTCGCGGTTACTATACAGCATCGGCGAAGGGTGTGAATCGAAGAGACTCATCGTCGATAAGGCTCACCCTGTAGCCCAAGTAAATCAACCGCTCGGCCCTGTCGTAGCCAAGGTGGACGCTCGTGTTGCCTGGCTGTCGCGCCAGAGTCCAAATCTGGTCGAAGCGCGGGCGGCGGCAGAGCACCACTCAGGAAATTCTCCAATCGCACAATTGGCCGGGAAACGTGCGGGTGCTGCAGAACGTGATCCAGCGGGCCGTCACTCTGTGCGACGGCGAGACATTCTCATCGCTTTCTTTCTGCTACGATTGCGGCTGCATGAATGCTTCTAACTTCGCCCCTCGGGCGCTCCCTGGCGAATTATGGATCAGGCGAATATCGTAATCGTTGGCGGCGGTGTCGTGGGATGCGCCATTGCCCGGGCATTGTCGGCCTCCTGGAGTGATGTTTTTTTGCTGGAGGCGCTGCCGAAGCTTGGAATGGGAGCCAGTTCCCGCAACAGCGGCGTCATCCACTCTGGAATCTACTACCCGCCGGGCTCGCTGAAGGCACGCCATTGCGTGCGGGGCAACCGGCTCACGCACGAATTCTGCGCGGCTCATGGCGTGCCACACCGGAACACCGGGAAAATAGTTGTTGCGTCCTCGCCCGCCGAATTGCCAACGCTGCATGCACTTATGAAGAATGGGTGCGCGAATGGCGTCGAGGGATTACGTCTCATCGACCGCGCGGAAATCCGCAAGCGCGAGCCTCACGTCGAGGGTTATGAAGCGATCGAGGTGCCCTCGACCAGCATCGTTTCGAGCGAAGATCTCGTCAAAGCCTATGCCAGGATTGCGGCCGATCGCGGCGCCCACATCGTGACGAACGCGCGGGTAGAAAGTCTCGAGTCCACGGGCGACGGCGTCCGGGTCACGAGTTCAGCAGGAGAAATCGACGCCAGATGTTTGGTCAACAGCGCAGGCCTGTTCGCCGATGAAGTGGCCGGGATGCTCGGGTCGCCTATGGCCCAGCACCGCATCTACCCGGTGCGCGGCGAATATTGCGAGGCGGTTCGCGGGAAGCGGCATTTGATACGCGGCCTCGTCTATCCGCTGCCCCATGCCGACGGCTTGAGCCTGGGTATGCACCTCACCAAAACGATTGCTGGATCGATGCTGATCGGGCCCACTGCGCACTACGTTAAAGACAAGAACGACTACGAACGAGACCGCCAACCTGTGGAAGACTTCGCAGCGGGAGCCAAAACGCTTTTGCCCGAGATCGAAGCATCCGACCTGGTGCTGGCCTACTCCGGCATTCGCGCAAAACTTGTTCCGCCCGCGGACCCTGCGGGCAAACATCCCGCCCATGCGGGCATCGCCGATTTCATTATTCAACGCGACCCGGATTTTCCGCGAGTGATGCAGTTGATGGGCATCGAATCTCCTGGCCTCACATCCGCGCCGTCGATCGCCGAGCAGGTCGGGGACTTGGTCGCTGAAGTACTCTCATAGCTTTTGACTATCGGACCGCCGAGACATTTACAGTGGAGCTCGCTTTGGGCATATCCATGAGATGGATAACGAAAGAATTTCCGCACCAGCCGAATCGCATCAGCTCCACGGCGCGAAGTTGGGGATTCTTCTCCAGCCATTCCCGAAACGCGCGCTGCTGTCCCGCATTTGGATCGGCGAGGAAGGCAAACCAGTCATCGAAGAGCAGCAAAGTGCCATACTGTAAGTAGGGCGTGATGAAGTCGAGGACTGTGCGCGTTGAGCTGTAAAGGTCGCAATCGATCCACACCACGGCAGCTTTGCGGAGATCCCGGACGAGGGGATTGTCGGGCCGGAGAGACTCTTCAAAAAATCCCGGGACCACAAACACGCGCTTCATATCGGCGCCGGTGCGCCGCACATTTTTGAGGAATTCGCCTTCGCTGTATTTGTAAACGCCTTCGTGGTACCACTTCCGCCCTGCCACATCTTGCTCATCGTTTGTCGGAAAACCGCAAAACGAATCGAACGCATAAAACTTCATAGGCAACCCGCGTTTTTTTGCCAAATAACACGCGGCAGAGAAGGCCCGGCCCCGCCACACCCCGAATTCCAGATAATCACCCTCTATCTCCGACGCGTGCGCGTAACTCATCGCTTGATCGAGCGCCCGCTCGCGAGTGAATCCCGAAGAGAGCGCCGCGGCGTGCCGTACTCCGAAGTAGAAATAGGCGTGCGGCCCTAGAAGCCTTTCCACGATCCGCGCCAGCTTCATATGGTCCGATCCCTCTCTTTTTTCTTTTCGAGCAAAGATACCAAAACCGGATTCAAAGCCCTAGCTGGGTTTGCCCTCGATATGATTGCCGTTTAAGACCTATCCAGAAGCCGACCCGCGCCGGTAAAGACGAGGCTGCCACCTCTCCCGAGGCAACGGGAATCCCGACAACAGCCTGCGTTGCGGTTGACCCGGAGGGGCCGGGGAGCTAGAGTACAACCCTTTGGAAAAGCCCTTCGCACTGGCTCAAAGGAGCGGCTCCGATGAAATCAGCGGAACGATTTTTCTTGTTAGTATTCGTTGCAGTGGCCCTTTCCGCGAGCGCTTGGGCGCAGGGGCGCGATTACAGCAAGATTGAAATCACGGCAGAGAAAATCACACCGAACCTCTATATGCTGTCGGGTTCCGCGGGTGCCGACCCCAGCCATCAGGACGCCGCCGGCGGAAGGATCGGCGTGCTGGCGGGCCCCGATGGCATCTTCATGGTCGATGCCCAGTACGAACCGCTCACGGATAAGGTCCTCGCGGCGATCCGGCAGATCAGCCCCGCGCCGATTCGTTTCATGGTCAATACCCACGTACATGGCGACCATACCGGCGGGAACGCGAATTTCGCCAGGATGGGCGTCACGATCTTTTCCCGTGAAGAGCTTCGTGAACAGCTGGCACATCCTGTAACGCCGGGAATTGAGCTGCCGCCACCCAGTGCTACTCCATCTCCGGCTCCCGACCCCGCCTCGCTTCCCGTGGTGACCTACGGACTGGGCAGCACGATAAAATTTCACATGAACGGCGAAATCATCGACCTGATTCCGGTTCGCGCTGCCCATACCGGCGGCGACACGATGGTTCGGTTTGAGAACGCGAATGCAATCATGATCGGTGATTTCTACCGAAATTACGGCTATCCCTACATTGACACCAACAATGGCGGCACCTTGAAAGGCGCCCTGGCAGCGCTCAACACCATCATGGAACTGGCCGGA
>CAZRKW010000344.1:0-3820 GCA_964600355.1 uncultured Acidobacteriaceae bacterium | reverse complement strand
GCGCGATGGCCGCATCGTCGCGCTGAAGGTTCCCCACCCCGAACTTGAGTGCGACCCCCTGTTCTTCGACCGCTTCCATCGCGAAGCGGAAATTGGCCGCAAATTCGATCATCCCGGCGTGGTGAAGGTCCTGCCGCAGTTTGACCCCAGCCGCGTTTACATGACCCTGGAGTGGGTGGAAGGCCGCCTGCTGCGCGATATCCTCGACGAGGAGAAAAAGCTCGCGCCCGAGCGCGCGGTGCGCATCACGGTGGGGATCTGTCAAGCCCTGGAATACATCCACAGCGGCGGCGTGATTCACCGCGACCTGAAGCCGGAAAACATCATGGTCGATAGCGAAGACCGCATCAAGCTGATCGACTTCGGCCTCGCCGGAGAGGTCGCCGGCCGCCGCCTGACCTTCGCGCACATCACCAAATCGATGGGCACGCCCGACTATATTTCGCCCGAGCAGGTGAAGGGAGCGCTCGGCGACGCCCGCAGCGACGTCTATTCGATGGGCATCATTCTCTACGAAATGCTCACCGGGCAGGTGCCGTTCCGCGGCCCCAACCCGCTGGTCGCCATGAACCAGCGCCTGGTGAACGATCCCGAGCCCGTGTCACATTTCGAGCCTGCGGTCACGCGCCCGTTGCAGGAAATCCTCTGGCGCGCCCTCGAACGAGATCCGCGCAACCGCTACCCCAGCGCCCGCCAGTTCGCCTGGGACCTGAAACATCAGGACGAGATCGCCCTCCCCGACCGTCCCGAGTTCCGCGACTGGCACACCAGCCGCATGCCCAAGCCTCTCAACGCGCGCCTGTTCATCATGATCGGCCTGATCCCGGTGGTAATCTTCGCCCTCCTGCTGCTCGCCGCCCACCACAGGTAACCGCAGTTCTCCGCGCCCGCGGCCCTGACTGTTGTCGCACTTGCTGTGGCCGGCCCGTCGTTTCAACGTTTCTGATATTGTTTACATTGTAGAAATGTATTAATACATTGTAGAATAAATCCATGCCCAAAGAACCGCGCGCCGCTGAATTCGAGCAGATGGTCCTGCTCGCGATTCTTCACCTGGGAGAAACCGCCTACGGAATGACCATCCGCCGCGAAATCGAAGACCGCACCGAGCGCCGCACCTCCCTCGGCGCCGTCTACACCACGCTTGATCGCCTCGAAAAGAAGGGTTACGTCCGCTCCTGGACTGGCTCCCCTGCCCCGCAGCGAGGCGGCCGTTCCAAACGCCTCTTCAAGGTCCAGCCCCTCGGCAAAGCCGCCCTCAGAAATTCAGCCGCAATCCTCGCCGCCATGACCGCGGGCCTCGTGGGTAACCTCGCTGACTTTTTCGCGAAGTTCCCTCTGCGCAATTCCCGCCTTCGCATAAGGCGTCCCCGTGCGAAACCTCGCGAGGTCGATCTGAGTTAGTTGCGGGGGCTCACGCGCTCCGTGAGGTACACGCCGATCAGCACCAGCAGGCCACCCGCCAGCAGATGTTGCGTGGGGTGCTCTCCCAGCAACGGGATCGAAATGAGGATCACGACCACCGGCTGAACGTAGTTGACTGCAGCCGCGCGCGACGGCTCCATATGCCGCAGCACCCAGCTGTAGATCGTGTAGGACAAGACGGTGGTAATCAGCGCCATGTACAGCATGGCTGCCCACGCGATCCAACTGACGCTTCCCCACTGGAGGTGAAGCAGCTGGTGCAGCGCCACGGGCGCGGCCATCAAGCCCGCGGCGCACACCATATAGGTATTCATCGATACAGCGTCGTACCGCATCGCGATTCTCTTGGCGAGAACCGTGTAGCAAGCGAAGCCCGCAATGCTCAGAAAGGTGTACAGATCGCCCAGAAGCAACGGGGAGTGCAGCTCGACGCCGTGCCCGGTCTCGAGCAGCACTACACCAAGAAACGAAATCAGCATCCCGGCAGCCTTCGCCGGGGTGAGCTTTTCCAACGCCAGCGCAACGGCCAGAGCCAGCACGAGCACCGGTCCGAGCGCCCGCACGATCACCGAATGCTCCGAGGTGGTCTGGGTGAGCCCCAACACGAAGCAGCCCGAATTGATGATCACCCCGAAAAAGCCGAGCACCGCGAATGCACAGATGTCGCGCCGGTCGAGGGGCGTCCTGCGGGGGCGGGGCTGCGCGAAGTAGACCGGAAGCATCAGCAGGGCCGCCAGCGGCATCCGGATCGATGCGAACGACATGACGTCCATGTGCCGCAGGCCGATTTTCGCCGCGACAAAGTTAAAGGACCAAATGAGCATCACCGCGATCAGGCCGAGGGCGAGCAAGAACGGGCTTGGCCGATGAGAGGGAACGCTGGAAGCGTTACTTTCGATCAGAGAAGGGGCGTTCAAGTATTACTCAAGAACTTCACGGCGATGCGTAATCGATTCGATGCGGTCGATGCGCGGCGTGTAGCCGATGCCCGGAGTCGTCGAGACGCGAATAGTGCCGTGCCTGGAGACTTCAACCTCCGGTTCAATTACGTCTTCATCCCAGTAGCGTCGGCTAGCCGACACATCACCTGGAAGATTAAAGTTTGCGAGCGACGACATGGCGATGTTATGCGCGCGCCCGATGCCCGACTCCAGCATCCCGCCGCACCACACCGGGATCGAGTTCGCCTGGCAGAGGTCGTGGATGCGCCGCGCCGCCGCATGGCCGCCCACGCGGCCGAGCTTAATGTTGATGATGCGGCACGCCTTGGTCTCGATGGCGGCGCGGGCATGGTCGAACTCGTGAATGCACTCATCGAGGCAGATGGGCGTATCGAGCTCGCGCTGAAGTTGCACGTGCGAAAAGATGTCGTCCCACCCGAGCGGCTGCTCGATCATGATCAGATAGAACGCGTCGAGCGCCTTCAGCAGCGGCGTGTCTTTGAGCGTATAGGCGGAATTGGCGTCCACCATGAGGCGGATTCGCGGGAAGCGCTCGCGGAGCGCGCTCACCAAGCCAATGTCGGCTCCGGGCTTGATCTTGATCTTGATGCGCTGGTATCCCGCCAGCAGCTCCTTCTCGACTTTCGCGAAAAGCTCCGGAAGCGTGGGCTGCAAGCCGATCGAGACGCCGCAGGGGATTTCTTCGATCGTCCCGCCGAGAAGCTTCGCGAGGGGCAGGTTCTTCTGCTTCGCTTCCGCGTCCCATAGGGCTGTTTCGACCGCGGCTTTGGCCATGTTGTAGCCCCGCACCGGAGCCAGCATGTCCCCGATTTCGCTCGCGGAAGCGAATTCCCTGCCCTTCAGCATGGGCCAGAGGTAGTCGCGGATGATCAGCCAGCTGGTTTCGGTGGTCTCGTAGGAATAGAACGGATTCTCGCCGGCAGTCGATTCGCCCCAGCCGGCTACGCCGTCGACGTCCGCCTCCACTAGAACGATGCGACGAAGCTGGGCCTTGCCGAAGCTGGTCTCAAACGGAGAGAGAAGCCGCAGATGAATTTCGCGGAGCGTTATTTTTCGCAGGCGCATAGGTCTCGACACGCAACTTTAATGGCTAACTTTAACGCGCGACTTTAACACGTGACCTTAAAACGATACGTGAGGCCCCGCGAAATGCAAGGGCGATCAGCCTCGCCGGCTTAGTGCCAGTTCAGTCCCTGTTCAGTGCTGTTGCAGGGAGGGCAACTGCAAGCCCGCGATACTGGCAGCATCCTGCAGGATGTAATCGACGCGCTCTCCGCGCGCCTGAATCGACGTGACGGCCTGCCCTTTCGCAAACGCCTGAATAAAATGCTCGCGGAGGCCGGTCTGAATCTTCGCCGTCGCCACCGGATCTGCCGCTTTGATTTCGGCAAGCTCCGCCGGCACGGGAAAGCGCTCGGAAACGGCGGCGTCCC
>CAZRKW010000343.1:0-3822 GCA_964600355.1 uncultured Acidobacteriaceae bacterium | reverse complement strand
AACTTCATAGGCGCCCAGCTCATTGGTGACAGCCCCCGCTTCGAAGGCGCGGCTGGCGTTGGTCACCGAGACGCGGGCACCCGGAATCACCGCGCCACTGGTATCTCGCACGGTGCCGGTGATCGAAGCGCGATCTGACTGGGCGAGCATGATTCTATTTGTGGTTAAGAACAACAGCAGCAAGGCGAACCAGACCCTCATGCAGCACCGGGGGCGTGAATCTCAAACGAGAGAATGTGTCAGTTGTTTCGGAAAAAAGCTAACACGCTTCTTTTAGTGAAGGAAGGGTAAATTGCCGGGAGCAAAATGCCACTCTCCCGAGAGCCGCCTTCCGCACCCCGCCGCCAGCCCCCGTCACCAGCTGCACCGCTGTTCACCTTTCCGCGCGAGTACACGCGCACATAATCGACAAGCATCCGCTGCGGGAAGACAGTGGAGCTGTCCGGTCTCCCGGGCAGGTTTCCGCCGACCGCCAGATTGAGTACGACAAAAAATGGATGGTCGAAGACCCAGCGCGAGCCATTGGGCAGGTCTGCAGGCGTTCTGGTGGCGTAGAGCTGATCGTCAACGTAAAAGCGAATAAGCTCCGGAGCCCACTCCACAGCAAAGACATGGAAATCGTCGCTGAAGTGCCCGTGAGGAAGTGTGAAGCTGCTCGTGATCGCCTGCGTGTCCCAGTATCCCGGCCCATTGAGGCTGCTGCGAATCGTCGACTTCATAGCGCCCGAATTCTCCATGATGTCGATCTCTCCGCATGCCGGCCAGCCGGCTTTGTAGAAATCGTCACCCAGCAACCAGAACGCCGGCCACATCCCTTGTCCGAAAGGCACTTTGATCCGCGCCTCAAATCGGCCGTACGCCTGGCTGAACAGGCCATGCGTAATGATCCGCGCCGAGGTGTAGTGCCCGGCAACGCCGTCGGAACCGGTGAATTCTTCCTTCCGTGCCTCTATCACGAGATGGCCATCCTCCTGGCGGAGATTCTGGGACCGCGCCGTGTAGTATTCCAGCTCGTGATTGCCCCAGCGGTTTGCGCCGGTTTCGGTAACCCAGCGGTTTTTGTCCGGAGGCGAGCCGTTCGGGCCGTTGAATTCGTCGTCCCAGGTCATAACCCAGTCGCGGCCGGGGCTCTTGTCCGAAGATGCAAAGCGGCCGGGCGAGGAATGCGCCCCGTAAATGGGGCAACCCAGCGCGAGGAGAACCGCCACAATTCCTGTTTTCACGTGGCTCTTTCGAAAGGTGGACGATTGCGCCAAAAGACGCACGGCGACTCGAAGCGACGGTCTCTTCTCAATCCACAATCTTTCCGACAGAATATACCCGCCGTTCGAGCGGCGAATCACTCACTCTCGGAGTCTTTTCCTACTCCTTTCGGGGTATTCGTACCCCAACACATCGTGGTACGCCGCGACGCCACCTTCCGGGGAACAAAAAGAACACTCCATCTCGGGACGCGTTCGCTTGCCGGCGCGTAGCAGAATCCACCCGTCAACCCGAGATACACGCTGGAGAATAAGTTTCCTTTACCACACGACACGCTCTCTCGATCCCTTCACTCAACCGACGCGCACAAACAAGATCGCTCGGTGTTAAAAAAAAGGAGAAAACGAACATGGCTTCGGGAAATACGGTTCTTTGGGAAGATCAAGGCGACGCGGGCATATACAGCAGCGCCTGCCAGGCTGAAGCCGAGACACTCACGAGCACGGCACTCTCCTGCCAGCGTCCATCGCTCCTCAATATCGGCACCCGATCCGCCCGGCACGATAGCAAGCCTCGCGGCGAAGATACTTTCAGCAGAATCGTCGGAACGAGCCAGTCTCTCAAGGCAGTTCTCGGCCTCGTTCGAACGGTCGCTCCCACGGACGCCACCGTCCTCGTGGAAGGTGAAACGGGAACCGGAAAGGAACTCATTGCGCTCGCCATCCATGAGCGCAGCAATCGGAGGGATCGTCCCTTCGTGAAATTAAACTGCGCGGCCATTCCTCTCGGATTGCTGGAAAGCGAACTCTTTGGCCACGAACGAGGCGCCTTCACGGGTGCCGTCGCGCGCAGGATAGGCCGCTTCGAAGCCGCAGACCGCGGCACCTTGTTTCTTGATGAAATTGGCGACATGCCCCTGGAGTTGCAGGCCAAGCTGCTGCGCGTCCTTCAAGACGGCGAATTCGAGAGGGTGGGCAGCACCCAAACGCAGCATGCGAACGTGCGGTTAATTGCCGCCACGAATCGCGATCTGGCCGCTATGGTCTCGAAGAAACAATTCCGCAGCGACCTTTACTACCGGCTGAACGTGTTTCCGATACCCGTCCCGCCTCTCCGGGACCGCCTCGAAGACATTCCCTTGCTGGTGCGGCATTTCGTAACGGTCTTTGCCGCGCAAATGGGAAAGAAGATCGATGAGATTCCCAAGGGCGTGATGAGCTCCCTTGTGACCCACCCCTGGCCCGGAAACATTCGTGAGCTGCAGAATTTTATCGAGCGCAGCGTGATCCTGACTTCCGGAAGCGTTCTCGCCCCTCCCTTCGCAGGACTCAAGCGATCGGCCGCGCCGGAATCGGGGCCGACGACACTTGAGGATGCAGAGCGAATACACATCCGAAAAACTCTCGAGCAAACGCGTTGGATTGTCGGCGGCCCACAAGGAGCGGCGACGCGCCTGGGAATCAATCGATCGACACTTTACTTCCGCATGCAAAAGCTGGGCATTTCACGCACGAGAGAGACTGCAATAGCCGACACCGGCGGTGCGGCAGATTAGCCCGGTTCCCAAATCAAACTACACCGAGCAAGCCACCAGGATCTGTTGCCTGTCCGGTTTTCACCCTCTGGGATCAACGACTTAGTCCGGTTGTGGGAAAGGAAGCGCTCCGGCCATTTGCAGGTCGCCCCGCAGCAAGCCGACTGAGAACGCCCCTTGCGAGGAAAGAACCTATCGGGCAGGGAGCAGCGGTTTCTGTCCTTCCTTCAAATGCTGGTCGAAAGCAGTCAACTCCGCTGCGTCTGCGGCATAACTGGCCATCAAATGGACCACGTCCACGGTGCCCTTGCGATCGAATAGGCGCAGCACTTCGGCGAAAGTCGCTGAGTCGACTGTCCCGAAGGAAACCTTTCTCGGCCCCAACATCTCGCGTCCGAATTTGATGATGGCGGTTTCCTTCTCGCCCAGGCCCACTACCGGCTTGTCGTATTTGATCATGTCGATGATGGCCGGTTCGATATGGCGTGGATCATTCGGGTCCCGCCCGTACGTTTCCCATTCGGTCCATTCATACTCGGAGTCCAGCTCGCGCGCCGCTACCAAAACGGAGATCTCGACCAACCGGTCGGACAAGCCGGTGTCATAGGTAAGATAGCGCTGTTTTTCGTCCTCACCCGCGGCGAATCGGGGATTGCTATAGAGGCGGACGGAGCGCTTGGTCATCGCATCGCTCCTGAGCAACCGCTCCGGCCGGTTCACCTGGTCGAAAGCCTTCTTGCCTTCCTCGTCCATGTCTTCGCGTTTCGGCAAGGGAAGGCGGTTCAGCGAGTCGGGATAGATGTCCTTGGGAAGCGGTGCCGAGGCCGCGGCGATCGATGCGGCCAAGCTCGCTCTGCGCCCCGCATCGAACGAGTGGGGCCGGGGAGGAAGTAACGGTTCTTGGTCTGCTCTTAAACGATTATCGAAAGCAGACATCTCAGCTCCGGCTACGGAATAATCAGCCATTACCCAGACCAAATCCACGGTGCTCTTGCGGCCGAATAAATGCAGTATTTGGGCGAAAGTCTCCGGGGAAACTCTCCTCTGTCCAAAAATTTCGCGCCCGAAGTTAATAATGGCGGTTT
>CAZRKW010000342.1:0-3844 GCA_964600355.1 uncultured Acidobacteriaceae bacterium | reverse complement strand
CAGCTCGTTCAGGAACTGGGCCGGGAGCCGACCTCCGAAGAAATCGCCAAGCGCATGGACATTCCCGTCGCCAAGGTGCGGAAGATCCTGAAAATCGCGCAGGAGCCGATTTCGCTCGAAACCCCGATCGGCGAGGAAGAAGATTCGCATCTCGGGGACTTCATCGAGGACAAGGCGGTCGTGTCGCCTTCCGATGCGGTGATCAACCTGAGCCTGAAGGAGCAAACGTCTTCGGTGCTGAAGACGCTCACCCCGCGCGAAGAGAAAGTGATCAAGATGCGCTTCGGGCTCGACGATGGCAGCGAACACACGCTCGAAGAAGTGGGCCAGTCGTTCGCGGTAACCCGCGAGCGCATCCGCCAGATCGAAGCCAAGGCCCTGCGCAAGCTGCGCCATCCGTCGCGCTCGCGCAAGCTCCGCGCCTTCCTCGAAGGCTCCGCCAACGACTACTGATATCCACAATCTTCTTGTTAGCTGTACGGGCGGGTAATTGGTTGTGTAATGAAATCTGGGGTGCCCAAGCGGACCGCAACAGGCGCTCCAGTTTCTTGCGGTCCCTTGGCCATACTACCGACTTCTCGGCACGATTGCAGAACGAATCCCGACTGACGAGCCGAGACGCAGGAGCGTGGTTACGGCAATGGCTGCATATTCGGCGGTCTCGGTGTCATCTCGTCATCTCCAAAAAGCGTCTCAAATATGAAAACCTCAGGAGATTCGGACCGATTTTGGGATGAAAGCGTCGCAGTGAAGGGAATATTCGCTCCAGCTAGAACCCGAGCGCCCAAGTGTTCCCCGGGCAATAATTCCCTAATCATGAAAGATGCGTAGGAAGAGGACGGTCTGCCGCCACCCCGTAACTGAAATACTTCTGGGCTCTCAATTTCAACGCGATCTATTGCCGACGTGGCGAACTTGATATCGATTTTCACATATTCATCGATCCCTGTTCCTTGGTTCTGACAACTGACAATTAAGAGGCACGTTCCCGGTTTAATAAGTCCAGTGTTCTGCATGCTGGGTAAGGAGAAGTCTAGCAATTGTCTCCTAGCCTGAATCGGACGGATTGTTATCGCTCTTCTCCAAACCATACCCGGGGGTAAGGGCTTCCGATTTAGCGAGGGCGCTGAACGCTGGATGACGACAAGAAGAAACGTATCAGCAAAGTCCGGCCCAAAATTCACGATCCGGGGGTTTTCAAGCGCCTTGCGGGCCCTTTCCTCTCCCTTACGTTTCCATTCTTTTAAAACATCAACGGTGAACCGAACCACATCGGTATCGATAATCTTCGCGCAATTTTCGCAGAGCCAAATACCGTTCTCGGTTGCGCATCTTTGTTCGGCAGTCATTGAGGTGTCAAACCTTGGACCACCCACCGCCGCTGCAGCGATGTGCGCCGCTACACCGCGACTCGTTGCCTTCATCGGGTTGTCGTTGGGCCCGTATGTGGGAACACTGCACTTAGGATTAGAACAAAGGGTGCCCACCCTTTTCGACAGGAGATCCCTCACCGCGTTTGAAAAATCGTCTCTCTCGGACACGCGGGCGATTATATAAGCTTCCCTTAGTGTGGATGAAAATTAAAAAGGCATCATCCTAAATTCTTCCGCAGTTGCACTATTGCCTATTCTGGCAATCAAATCGAGAATCCTAGCGAATCGGGACCGGCCGCGGGCCTGAAGCCGACCGCCGTCGATACCTCCTCGAACGTGCGCTTCTCGGTATCTGTTTGGGACGGTTTGGTCATTGGTTCATGTTCCGAGTTTCGATTTCTATATGGGTCTATCCGGGACCATGACCTCGTGGAACGTGCCGCAGGCCGGAACCTGGCGGCTCGGGTTCTCCCGGTCGTAGAAGACCGGCACGGACATTCCCTCTTCGAGTTTCTGCGTGTAGTCGGTGCCGGTGCTGGAATGCTTCTGCCCTGAGGAATCCTCGAATTCGTATTTGATGGCGGACGCGTTGCGGCTGCCGAACTTCTGCGTGATTCGCGCCGCAACCACTTCTCCGTTGGTCAGAAGATCGCGCTCGCGATCCATGGCGCGCCACTGCGAGACGAGCATCAGCAGCAGAAGCAGCGCGAAACCGGCGAGTCCCCATTCGCGGAAACCGAAGGCAGCGAACGAATGCGCCGCGGCCCAGGCCCGATAGATCTGCACGAGGATCACCCCCACAAAAACGAACAGTACGGCGAGCGTCAGCGTTAGATGGAATGTCCCACGGCGCGACATGCGCAACGCGCGGGGCGGCAAGGTTTTGAGAATGGCTTCGTATTGAGGTGCGAGCGTCGGAGTGACCGATCCCACGCCAATGGCGGCGCCTGCCGCGCCCGCAACGTCCGAGGGCGGCGGTTGCGCCAGTAGAATTTTCAGGTTGCGCCGGGTGACGATGTAGCTCACGGTGAGTGCGATCAGGGGGAAAGTAAGAAAGAAAGCGATCAGGCCTGCGTTCTGCGTGCGCGCGCCGCTGCGGAAAAACATGAATCCCAGGATCAGCACCATCACGGCAAACGCGATGGGCACCATTTTCAGATTCAGTCGCAGCTGCGATTCCGTCTGCTTTTTCTGCCAGCCGCAGTGGGCGCAATAGCGCAGCTTTCCGGCGCTTGTAACCTCGGCGTGGCACATCGGACATGCGGGCTTGGGCATAGCCAATCTATACCGCAAAACTTCACCGCGCGTCACGCGATCCTGAATTCGGCCGGAGGCGGTCTACTGATACACTCGCCAGATGCCATTTCAGTTTGAAATTCTGGCCACCGATCCTACCGGTGCGCGCCTCGGCCGCCTGACAACTCCGCACGGCGTGATCGAGACGCCGGCGTTCATGCCGGTTGGCACCGCCGCTACGGTAAAGGGCCAGACGCAGGGAGACCTCGAAGGGCTCGGCGTGCAGATTCTGCTGGGCAACACGTATCACCTTTATCTGCGGCCGGGGCACGAACTGATCCGGTCGATGGACGGACTGCACGGGTTCATGTCCTGGCCGCACCCGATCCTCACGGACTCGGGCGGTTTTCAGGTGTTCAGCCTGAGCGAATTGCGCAAGGTGACCAACGAAGGCGTCACGTTCCGCTCGCATCTGGATGGCTCCGAGCATTTCCTTTCGCCCGAGAAGGCTCTCGAAATCGAAATCGCGCTGGGGGCCGACATCATCATGGTGCTCGACGAATGCATCGAGGCCCCTGCCGATGAAGCGCGCACACGCGATGCCGCGGCCCGCACGCTCGCCTGGGCGCGGCGCTCGCGGGACTACTTCGCCGGCCACGGGGACGGGGGGCGCCAGGCGCTGTTTGCCATCGTGCAGGGCGGGACGCATGCGTCGCTGCGGCGCGAAAACGCCGAGGCGCTGGTGGAACTCGATTTCCCGGGATACGGAATCGGCGGCTTGGCGGTGGGCGAGTCACACGATGTGACCTGCGCGATGACCCAGGTTGTCACCTCGCGGTTACCCGCGGAGAAACCGCGCTACCTGATGGGTGTCGGGAAGCCGGAGCAGATCCTCGATTACGTCGCGCTGGGCGTGGACATGATGGATTGCGTGCTGCCCACGAGAAGCGCCCGCCACGGCTATCTATTTACGTCCAATGGGCGTCTAATCATCAGGAACGCCGAGTACGCCCGCGATTCCAGGCCCATTGACGAAAATTGTAAGTGCTCCGTTTGCGCCCGATACACGCGTGCATACTTACGGCATCTTTATACCACTGGAGAGTTTCTCGCGACGATCCTGAACACCCACCATAACCTGTACTTTTACCTTGACATGATGCGCGAAATTCGCGAGGCTATCCGTTTTGGAAAGCTCGAAAGAGTCCGCTCTGACCTTCAGGCACGCCTCACAT
>CAZRKW010000341.1:0-3851 GCA_964600355.1 uncultured Acidobacteriaceae bacterium | reverse complement strand
TTCGCGGCGGCAGGAGATTCGGCGGATCAAGCAGGCGCACCAGTTCTGGCGCGGGCTGCAATATTTGTGGTGGGACGAGCGGGATCAGAACTGGCACCTGCCTTTTGAGCAGAAGCTGGTGGACAACTCGTCGGTGGAGGATTTGCCGCGGTATGAGTTCGTCACGAATATTTACCAGGCGTTTGGGCTTTCGCTGATCGCGGTGCTTTCGCAGGATGTGCCGCGGGTGCGGTTCTTTCCTTCGTCGGCGCAGGCGGAGGAGGATGTGGCGGCGGCCAAGGCGGCTACCGAGGTGTCGGCGCTGGTCGAGCGGAATAATCGCATTGGGAATTTGATTGTGGATGAGGCGTTCAACCTTTGGACCGATGGGAAGGTGGGCGCTTACGTGCGATTCGTGGTGGATGGGCAGAGGTTCGGGTTTCATCCGGAGACGGAGATTGGGGCTCGGGAGGTGCGGGTTGGCGGCGATTGCTACGTCTGCCCAGAGTGCGGGGAGGAGACGGAAGGCAAAGAGAACACCGAAGAGGAAAAGCAGATCCTTCGCTCCGCTCAGGATGACAGCGTAAAGAAAAGACAACGGCAGGAGAGTGGCGGCGCTGCGGGCGTCGCGAATGGCGAGGACAACGGCAACGGGGAAGAGAAATCCCTCGTCGCTTCGCTCGCTCGGGATGACAACGAACAAGAAACGCAAAAGCAAAAAACGCTGTGTGCGCATTGCGGGGCGGTGCTTACCGAGCGGGACTTTGTTGCTGCGGAGGTGATTACCGTGCCGGCGGCGCAGACTCGGTTGCGGGTTCCTAATGGGCAGGAGGTGATTACCATTGTGGGCGGGTTGGAATTGAAGACGCCGCCCTGGGCTGGGGAGATGCATGAGTACCCCTATCTGCAATGGAACATGGAGGTGCATCAGGCGCGGCTGCGGGCGGCTTATCCGCATGCGGCGGACAAGATCGGGCCGCCGGTGGCTTCCGGTACGCAGGAATACGAGCGGCTGGCGAGATTGGCGCAGTCGCAGGGCGGGCCGCTTACCGAGGGCGGGGACTTCAACATCAATTTGATTACGTTTCAGCGGACGTGGCTGCGTCCGTGGGCGTTTTTCGCGCTGGACGATAAGGCGCTGCGCGACGAACTGCTGCAGCTTTTTCCCGACGGGGCTTACGTGGCGTTTGCGGGCGATGCTTACTGCGAGTCGCGCAACGAGAATATGGATGACCATTGGCGCGTGCTTCATGCGCTGCCGGGGGATGGATCGAGCGGACGTCCGGCGCTGGGGGATTCGTTGATCAGCGTGCAGGAGCGCTTCAACACGCTTTCGAATTTGCGGATCGAGACGTACGAATACGGAATTCCGCCGATTTACGCCGATAGCGAGGTGCTCGATTTCGATTCGCTGCAGAGCCAGACGGCGGAGCCGGGGGCGCATTATCCGGCGCGCGCGAAGCCGGGGCAGTCGCTCGCGGCAGGATTCTTTCAGCCGGAGGCGGCGCAGGTGCCTCCGGACCTGGCGCAGCACGCGGCTAGCCTGATGGGTCCGGTGGCGCAATTTCTTACCGGGGCGTTCCCGGCGCTGTTTGGCGGGGCGATGTCGAACAACGACACGGCCGCGGGGTACTCGATGGCGCGGGACCAGGCCATGGGGCGGATCGGGCTGGTGTGGCGGCGGATGAAGTTCTTTCACGCGGACATCATGCTGTTGGCGGTCGATTGCTTCCGGAGGAACCGTCCGAACGATGTGGAAGTGACGCTGCTGGGGGCGGGGGCGGCGTTCGAGTCGCAATGGATACGGTTGGCGGATTTGAAAGGCAATTTGTTCAGCTACCCGGAGACCGACGAGCAGTATCCGACGCTGTGGTCACAGCAGAGGGCGGTGCTGCTGCAACTGCTGGCCAATCCCGATCCGCAATTGCAGACGGTGCTGGCGCATCCGGAGAACATGGCGCTGATCAAGCGGCTGATTGGGCTGGAGGAGTTTGTGATTCCGGACGAGGAGTCGCGCACGAAGCAGTATCGCGAGATTGCGCAGATGGTGGGCGAGGCGCCGGTGGTGCGGCGGGACGAAGGGAGCGGCGTCGAGCTGATGCTGCCGAGCGTGCTGCCGGATGAGTTTGCGGATAACCACGCGGTGGAGCTGGAGATTTGCATGCGATGGTTTTCGTCGGATGCGGGGCAGGTGGCGAAGATCGATGCGCCGGCGGGGTACGCGAACGTGCGGGCCCATGCGATGTTTCACCGGGAGTATTTGCTGAAGCAGCAGAGGGCGGCGCAGCAGGGGTTGGGTGGCGGGAGTTCGGCGGCGCGTGGGTGACTGGAACGCTGGGAACGTTGAAAAGACCCACCGTTACAAGGCGAAGGGTCGGGGGCCCGGAAAGGCTGCCTCGAAAAACCTGACGACTACTGCCTGGGCCGGAGAGATCGCCATTCTCCTGGGCGGGGCTTCTTTTTTTACCCCGCCATTCGGGAGATTGGCGTTCCCGGGGTGGCGAGTGCGCACTAATACGGATGAAAAGCTGGCACGCGGCTTGCAATGATGTCTCCGAGCGGGCGTTTGAAAAACGGTGCGGGCTGGGTGCTTGCATAGCACCGGCAAGAGTGCCGGTGCCACTTAAAGGAAAAATGTCATGCCTTTCCTGAATGGACGTTTTTACATGAATCCGATCTTCGGCGCGGGGCTGGAACGCGCACGGAGGGCGAACGCCGGCAGGGAGTGGTCGGAGGAATCGCCCCAGGCAGCGCCGCAAGCCGCTTCAAATGCTGGCCTCCAACAGAGGGCGGCGCACGCCGCGAAATCCTCTGGGGCCAAGCACAAAGGGCACACCGGCGATGATTATGACCCCGCCACAACGACCGAGGGGATCGCAAACCAGATCTACAATGAGACGGCAGGGCTGCGCACTACGGGACATCAAGGCCCTGGGAGCGATCTGGACCTGCAGGACGCGCGGAGGGCGATTGGGCATGTTATACAAAATCGTTCTGCCGGTAGAATGAAAGGTGGACTGGCAAGTTCTCAATTGACCTCCAAAGAGGAATCTGCGATCACCTCTCTTTACACGCCAGCTCATGACGCATATAGCGAATCCCACTCCGCCGCTCAGGTTTCGAGCAGCATGCGGGATCCTACAGGGGGCGCGAAGCTATTCTATCTCGATCACGGACAGGCACCCCCGTATTGGGCCCGGGGGAAGAAGCCTGTCACGGAGTACGGGCCGTTTAAAAATACTACGCCACCAAAGGGCGTGCGTATCGGGACCTTGACCAAAATCAAGATTTACTAGGGAGGAGCCTCATGCGCACGTTGCGTTGGGTATTACTGGCTTCGATTTTGCTTTTTCCGCCGATTGTCGGGGTCGCCCAAAATGGGAAAAGTGCGGTCACACCGGCGACCGAGAACGCCGTTACAGAGGCAGTCGCGGATGAAATCTATGATTGGGGTTGCCAGAAATACACTGAGTTTGTTGGCAAGGACATCGGTCAGGACAGGCGGCAGCTTCGGGTTTATATCGACCCGACGATCAAGAATGGCCGAGGTGCGGTTATCTACAAGTTCATGCCGATCGGCGAGATCTATCGGCTGTACTTCCTCCTGAAGAACGGGAGCGTTTACCTCGATGACGATCCGTGGCTTGGCTTTGGTCCGGAGCGACCCGCCTATCAGACTGTGTACATGGATGACGACGAGCTTTGCCAGTTCAAGCACGACTGGCTGAAGACGATGGTTGCGATCGAGTTCAATCCGAGCGCCGAGCGGGTGCGGCTGGCGAACCAGCGGCAGAGGTATCGCTGGGGGAAAGCCTATCGTGTGCAGGATCGGAAGTGCTCGGTGAATGGCGGGTAGTGGCCGAGTGGGTAGG
>CAZRKW010000340.1:0-3865 GCA_964600355.1 uncultured Acidobacteriaceae bacterium | reverse complement strand
AGGCTTACGTTGTCGGTGAAGATCATCCCGAGCTGTTCATTCCTGGAGCGCAGGGAAAGATCGTTCCGACCATCGGCAACGACAAGAACGGTCGCCCGCCGATCATCCAACAGATTCACATCCACGGCGTACAAGACATGGACAGCTTCCGGGCGTCGTCTCAACAGATTATGTCGGGATTTCACCGGATGACTTCGCAGGCACTGGCGAGGAACGGCTAAAGAGGCAGAAGTCATCGGGAGTGCTTTTGCGAGTTACATCGGTGTGCGTCAGTCTCCATATGCCGCGTTGACTGATGCGCTTAGCGCGTCTGTGCTGATAACGCCCAGATATATCATAGTGGTCTCAAGATTTTTGTGACCCAGCCAATCCTGAATCGTGCGAACGGGTACGGCTTGCACCTTCCCGTGTGGCGTGCTCCATCGGGTTGCGCAAGTTGCGCGAAGTCTGTGCAAATAGAAGTGCTCGCACACCGGGTGCGTGGCGCAAGTCACCGCGACTTGCTTCTTATACTTGCCGTGACCGATGGTTAGCGTCGTCTTACAGTGCCCGCAGTTCATACCCGCTCGCAGGGCAATGTACTTCAGGTTGCGCAGGAAGTGATCTTTTGGTTGGCCGTGTTCGTCTGCGAATATCCATCGCTCGCTCTTCTTGCTCTTGGAAGCCTGCTTCAACAATGCGATGACGCTGTGCGGTAGCCGCATTGTGCGCTCCTCGTGGTTCTTTGGTACGAAGCCCGCATCCGGTTTGCGTGTGACTCTGAAAGTCTCCTTCTCGAAGTCGATATCCTTCCATGCTGCAAATCTGACTTCCTGGTCTCTGCACCCCGTACCGAGGAAGAAGCTATACAGCAACTTGTCCTCCGAATCCATCGCTGCCAAAAGCTTTTTGATTTCCTGCTCGGTGAACGGGTTTGCTTTCTCTGCGGCGACGGTGGGCATTTCGTCAGCAGGCACCCGCGCCTCAATTTTGTTTTTCTTCAACATGAAGTTTACGATGTTGACGCGGGTGTCGATGGTCGCGGGTGCCAGTCCGATTCTGCCGCCGCGCTGTGGAAGCTTTTCCAGTGCGACCTTGTAAGCTCGCATGATTTCCACTGAGATTTCGTCGAGGTAGTGGACGCCGCACAGTTCTGCGAACTGGTTCAAGTACTGGTGATACGCCCGCACGGTGCGCGGTCTTTTGTTCGCCTTCTGCTCAAGGTAGACATCAACGGCGTCCCGGATCGATATCCGCTCTGCGGCGTCCCGTTGCTTGGGCAGCTGCGCCCGTTTCTGGAACGCCAGATACGCCTCGCGGACTGCCTCAAAAGTGGGATACGGCTGGCTGAGCTTTCGGCGACCGTCTTCCATGTACCGAAGGTAATACGGCGGAGCAGCCGCCGCTCGCCGCCCGGCCCCGAGGTTGACCCGCACATACTTCCACTGCCCGGCTTCGTCCTTCTCGCGCCTGTAGACTTTTGCCATACTCGCCTACCTCCTAAGTACAGGTAAATCATAGCATATTTATGGTTCCAGTTGCTACCACTTTCGGCGGTAATTAGGCACAGCCAAGTTAGGCCACGCGGCTGCACTTACGGGAATGTATAAAAGAACCTATTCATTTATAGTCACTTACAGGCTCATCAGGGAACTGTGGGGAACTGTGGGGAACGGTAGGAACCGTTAATATTTGAATCCCACCCTCTCCGCCAACCATTCAACCTACAGGACTTCGTGCGCTTGTCACACAGGCTGTCACACTTTTTTCGTCATTTCTCGCTGACTTTTCCTGCCGCTCAGTATTTGTCACTAAGGAAGAAGCGGCGTGGCCGAGACTCAGAAAGTCTCCCTGATGGTGAAGTGCAAAGCAAACGGCGAGGGGAAGAACCTGCCGGTTCCGGTGTAGCAAATGGGCGCATCACCGCGACGGCCTCCACGATCAAGCAGTCATCGCCCTTTGCAGAAAGAGCGCCTGGAGGCGCGGCCGGAACCGCGACGACAGCTGTCGCGCTTCCGGCGTGTCCTTGGTTGTCAGGGGTGGGAGTTCAACGGAGGTTTGGTCCTGCGGCACTTGCTCGTTGGATCGGGCGGCCCGGCGTCCGGTGAAAATTTGAATGCCTCAATCGGGGGCTATTCGGTGCTGTGTTCAGGGAATTATTGAGTGAGTCGATTACCCGCCGGCGCGCGCGCAACAAGCGCGATTTGAAGGCGTTTTTGCCGAGCCCCAGCTTGCGGCTCGATTCCTCAATCGAAAGCCCCTCGACCTCGCGGAGTTGTAAAGCGGTCTGGAGTTTCGAGGGCAGCCTTTCAACCTCGGCCGCCAGGAACCCTTCGAGTTCGGCCGCACGGCAGATCTCTTCGGGGTTGGGCCCGATGTCCGCGAATTCGCGGCACGCTCCCCCTTCCTGATCCTCCATAACTTCATGCAGCGAAAGCGCGGCCCGGGAGTTCTGCCTGCGCCGGATCATCAGCGCCGAGTTCAGCACAATGCGGGTCAACCACGTAACGAACGACGAACGTCCCTGAAACGATTGCAGATGAATGTGCGCGCTGCACAAGGCGTCCTGCAGGGCATCCTCGGCGTCCTCTTTGTTGCGAAGCACCGCGAACGCGGTGCGGTAGAGTCGCGAGCTATAGGCGGCGAAGAGCGCGTTCTGCGAGTCGGACTTTCCCGCCAGCGCCTGCTGTATCAAGATCCATTCGGGGCTGGCGGACGAATCGCCGGCGCTCACGGCGTGGGGGGGAACGGAAGCGCTGGCAAATCCGTGTCGCAGCCTATTACCGGCGATTGGGCGAGGCTGTCGCGGCCCGACTGCATTCCCGAAACTCGCCAAGGACGTTTGAAGCACGGCCATAAATACGACCCTCCCTCGATTGGAAATACCAAGACAGTTCTCTGTAGTGCAATTCCTGCGCCGATGGGCCGGCCTGCCGCCTTGGCGCCGAAACACCATGAGAGGAAAGGAGAAAGCCGGAAAAGCAAAACTCGATGAAGGCTACGCCACAGCGTCACCGTGCCAACAGGCTGACCTTTTGCCAACCAACCGACACGCCCTTCTGCAACGCAGCCCGCCTCGAAGCAGTCGCATCGCCACCGTTGCTCGTCGCGAGGGGGATAGTCGAGCGCTGTTGGATTCCTGGATTCGCGTGTCGGATTCTTGGACACTCCTGACGCTTGCCGATTTCTGATTACGCCATCCTGCCTGTATTCAGGAAGTTGTCGGTCCTCACAACAACCGTACTGTGGCACGCCAGGTGCACTGTTTCCGGTCGGCAGGGCATCAGTTCAAAACTTGAGGGGGAGAAAGTTATGGGAAAAAATGGCGAGACTTTGGCCGAAACACGCGAAACGAGAACCATCGAGCCCACCTCGGATATCGAGCATGACGGCGTTGTGGAAATATCGAAAGAGCTCCGTCACTTGCTTGGCGACGCATTTGCGCTCTACATGAAGACCAAGAATTTCCACTGGCACATGAGCGGCCGGAATTTCCGCGACTATCATCTCTTGCTCGACGAGCACGCTGACCAGATTTTCGCCATGACCGACGATATCGCCGAACGCGCCCGCAAGATCGGCGGCACAACTCTCCGCTCCATCGGCGATATTTCCCGGCATCAACGCCTCAAAGACAACAACAAGGAATCCGTAGGCCCCGGCGAAATGCTCGCCGATCTTCGAACCGACAATCGCGAGCTCACGCGTTTCTTGCGCATCACCCATGAGGTGTGCGAAAAATACAATGACGTTGCCACCGCCAGCCTGATCGAGAACTGGATCGACCAGACCGAACGTCGCACCTGGTTCCTGTCGGAAATCACGCGGGACCTCTAGCAGATTGTTGAAGAAACTCGACTTTGGATTTCTCCGTTCTGAATTTCTG
>CAZRKW010000339.1:0-3873 GCA_964600355.1 uncultured Acidobacteriaceae bacterium | reverse complement strand
AGGTATTCCGGGTGCGGAGGAGTTACAAGCAGAGGCGTCCATGCCGAGTAGTTATTCGTGACCGTCCCATCCGGGTTCGCATTTAGAGCGGTAACGGGACGCCAGAATTTGTAGGTGTATTTTGCCTCGGAAATGGCGATTCGTGCGTCGGCAACAGCGATGTCGACCAGCGCAAATACGAGCGCATTCGTTTCCAGCGACGTTCCGTGCTTCTCGGCAAGAATCCGGGCAGCCTCATTCGCCGGCAACTCCGCGTCTTGCGTATAGAACCTGGCAATGTGCGTTTGATCTGCCGTGCGAGTAGTGCTGGTCGCGGAGCCAATATCTTTCACTTCTGCCGAAGCCTTGTTGTACGCCGGGCTGCCTACCGCCGGAGGAGCTGGGGGACGGAGTTGACTCGCCGATTTCAGAACGAAGGGTGTTACGGTTCCCCACTGCGAGTTGATCCCGGGCGCGAATCCCGTAGGGGTTGGACGCCACTGCCCTACACCGGTCACTCCAGTGGCGGGGTAGGAAACATCGGGACTAGAGCAGTCGTTGGATCGGAGAGCAGTGATATCGAGCGCGGCAGCCGCGCCAACGGCTTGCCCGTTCGATTTCTCAGCTCCGTTGGGAATGGAAGCCAGGCTGCTCGCAAGATTTGCATCGAGGTCTGACTGCTGGGCCGGGAAAAAGTGAACCAATACATCGTGCGCAGCCTGCGCAGCGGCTGCCTCTGGAGAGGCTGGACCGGCCGCGGGCTTGTTGTAATGATACGGTGAACCGAAATGCTCGATGGCGTTCACAGCATCGTACACGGCGATCGCTTCGATTGCATCCACGCGCGATCCAAGATTGCTGTTCAATTTGCCGGTCTTGGTGGCGTTCACCGTGACCAGGTTCCACTTGGTAACTTCGTCAGCGGATGCCGGGGCGGCGAATTGCGATACCGATGCAACTGCCGATAGAGCGAGTACGAGACTCCACTTCGAACGTGACAAGTAACGCATCATGTTTCTCCTTTTCATCCTGCGCATGTTGAAAATGTCGTAACTGTCCTAAAGAAACCCAATCGCCCGTCCGGCAAAACCGACTGCAAGCCAGAGTACCAGAGACAGTGCCGCTGCTGATTTTGCCCAAACCGAAGAAACTGTCCCCCTTGCCGATACGACCGCATTGCGGTGCAGCGTAAAATGGAACAATAGCGCGACAAGAAGGATCGCCATCTTGGCCCTGAAAGCGGTGTTGTAATAGCACTTCATGGATTCGGCCGAAAGAATGACGATTCCCGATACAACAATCACCGCAAAACTCCCCCAAAAAATTGGCGATAGTTCCTGATGGAGCCCCGAGGCAGACTGCCGTTTGAGGCCAATGCCGAAAAGACGCAGATCTACAAGCAGGATTGTTCCGCCGAAAAGCGCGAGCGCGAGGAGATGCACCATCTCCACAATCGCCACTCCATACGTGGAGTGCTGCATGGCGCGCCCCACGGCTGTGTGCCCAAGCCACTGAAAGACAGAAAGAGCTGTCATCACCATGCTTTCATGACTGATGCTATTTGAAATAGGCAATGGCCCGCCCCGATACAATGATCGCGCTCCATAGCGCCAGCGAAATGACTCCGGCCAGCTTCGCTTTATTCGGCGTAGCTGCGGACTCACCCCATGTGGCAACTCTACGATAAATAGTTGAATGGAAAATTAGCGGGTTCAGTCCAGCCAGAAGAAGAAGCACTAACTTTATCCGGAACGCCGGATTGCCATAGCACTGCTCGGCTTTCGACCAGAAAAGAAGAAAGCCGCTAACGAACATAATCACAAAGCCGCACCAGGTCAGCGGCAAGACTTGGCTAACGACTTCCGAGACTTCCTCGCGTTTCAATACAACGCCAAGCAGCCGCAGGTCTACAATGGACACAGTTCCCACCAGCAGTGTGATCCCCAGGACGTGAATCGACTCGATGATTGGGTAAGCCGACGGCGATTCGCGAATCGCCGTTCCCACTGACGTTCCGTAAAGCCATTGGCACAGATGTAAGAGATTCATCGATGTGCTCGCCTCCGAGCCCGTTTCAGATTCCTGGAAACTATTCCCCAGCGCGTTAACGTGTAGCCTCGTTGTTCATCGAAGAGGGAGTCGGAGACAGCACGTTCTGAGTCCGTCTGCCGAATCCGCGGGTTCCGTCCGTGGTTCCAAGACCCGGCCCCAGGTGGCTACGGTCGACGTTGTTTTCATCGCAGGCCTCCTCGTCCACTTCGAGGTACGACTGCAGCTTGAGCCTTCGCGTGATCTTTAATGGTTTTGTGTAGTACTTGGGGTCGTCAATCGTGAGTTCGAGCAGCAAGGTGTCAGCGTCTGGCCGCGACCATCGCTCGATCAGATGGGTGGCTTCGCTGTGCGGGTGCCCGACATTGTCAGCCCAGACCCGCTCGCCCTTCAGCCCAACCACATCCACGACAAGCGTGTCTCCGTCCCAGTTGCCGACAGCGTCGCCAAAGAAAGAAGGTTCGGGGTCGTTGGGGTGTTGGCTGCCCAGCCGAATGACGCGCCGCGAAGCATCGCGCTCATAGAGAAAAGCCACGCGGTTCGCGTTCTGGACAATCTCAAACGGGCGCCCGTCCACATCCGCTCGCGGCTGGCCAATGATGATGCAGAGAGATTGCGGATCGACCGCCTGCGTCAAATTGAACTGATAGGCGGCTGCACCGGCCGGAGTATAGGGCAACTCCTTCCCCGGCAGGTCTTTGTTGATGTTTGCGCCGCGCCCGTCCCAGATCCCTGACAGGTCCGGCTTGCCGTCTGGCGTCCGCGGCGTAGGACGGGGAGGCCCAGCAGGCTTTGACTCGCGCTTCCCATCTCTCGCTGCTCTTGCATCGGCGCTGTCCGCTTGCTGGTCTCGATTGGGAAGTGGCGGCTGAGCGCAATTGGAAACTTGAGCAAGAAATAGCACGGCGAAAGATGCCGCCGCAGCAACCGTAAAACTGACTCGGAACTTTCTCACGTGTAAATCTCCTCGATCTTCGCGAAGTTGATTCGACTACTGATCCTTGCTCGCATATCCGGAATTGGAATCGTCACCAGGTGCCCCTGCTCCGCCCAGAACTCTCCGCCCGTCAGCCAGCGTCACAAGCCTCGTGCCCACCAGATGCGAACCATCCTTGGCGGCGAAGCCCTCGACATTGACGTGGTCTCCCACTTTGAGTGAATCGTGCTTCCAACCATTGCGGAGCAGTTGTCCCGGATTTCCGCCCTCGAAGCCCCAGTTCACAACATTCCCTTTGTCGTCGGTCACGTCGATATAGAAGTAGACGTGTGGATTCGTCCACTCGATCTTGGTGACGACGCCCTTCAGAGATAGTGGCTTGTTCACGTCGAACTCCGCAGCGAAGGAATGGTGCGCGAATGCCGGGAGTGTGAACGTCAATCCAACGATGGCGAGAATAACTGCATATTTCGATTTCATATTCGATTTCTCCTTGGCTTGGCAATGAGTGCCAGTAGCTGTTTGCGCGCTCTTCCGGCGCCGGTTATAGAAAGCCGGCGCCGAAGACAGGCGCATTTTCTTAGTCGACAGTTCCGTTAGTCATTTCCGTTGCTGCCGGCATTCGCCTGCCGGGGAGGAGGCGCGACGATCTTTGTCAACGTGCCGCCTTCCTGCTCGTAGGTTTGAGCGCCGATTGCTCCGGCCACCCTGAAGCCGTTTTTCGCAAGGATGTCCGCCGCTCGTCCCCCGCGGGCGGCATGGTTCGACACGGCTACAATCGTGCGATCCCGGGGAATCCATGCCAGGCTCTTCTCGAGTTGGTTGATCTGAATGCTCAGGTAGACGGGAAAGCCGCCGATGTCCTTCACTTCGTCCGGCCTGCGCACATCGATAATCAAGAGTTGATC
>CAZRKW010000338.1:0-3876 GCA_964600355.1 uncultured Acidobacteriaceae bacterium | reverse complement strand
CACGGACCGATTGTCGGTCCGCGGCGGATTCGGTATCTTCTATGACCGCCTGGGTTATTCCTTCGTTGGCAGGACCAGTGGTAACCCTCCCTACTCAATAATCCTGGGGAATTCCGGGACGGCGTATCCTGCTGCCAGTTTCGCCCAACCGTATATTCCCGGTCCCTATAGTCTGGGTTGGTCCCCGAGTCAGATTCGCTACGGCACTATTAATGCTGCAACGAATTCGGGAACTAGCTCCGTCATCAACACGGGAGGGCCGGTGGGTCCTGTCCTGAAGGTGCCGACAACAAATCAGTACAATCTGTCGCTCCAGTATGAATTCCTGGACGGTTGGGTAATCGACCTGGGCTATGTCGGCAGCTATGCGTACCACTTGTTCCCCCAGGCTAACTTCACGGAACACGAATACAACCAGGCAATCCTGGCAAGCCCGTCAAATCCGGTTTACGGGATAACCCTGGACTCTGTGTCCAACGCGAATTATCGCGTGCCCTATCTGGGCTTTTCGCCCTCCGGGTTGTACGCCGACGAAACGACCGCTTGGTCCAAATACAACAGCTTGCAGGTGACGGTGAAAAAGCAGTTGTCCCATGGACTCAGCTTCAGCGCGGCTTATAGCTTTGCCAGGTCGATCAGTGACGCTTACTATATAGGGGACTACGACGACTCCACCAAAAGGCCCTACGGTTTGAACGGCTTCTACCGGCCCCAAAGGCTCGCCATTAACTACAATTATGCGTTGCCGATTCCCCAGCACGACGGGCTGCTCGGCAAGGCGGTCAACGGCTGGAGCGTCTCGGGCGTAACCGTCATCCAGTCCGGAGACCCGCTCACACCCGTCGATGCGCGCGGAGGGACGGCCTACGGAGAACCCACCAGCCGGGTGCTTTCAACTGCCATATTGCTCCCTGGAAAGACCCCTAGGAATGAGGCCAGTACACTGGGCGGTAACGATGTGGCCCGGCTCGGTTGTGCGAATACAGCACTCACTGCTTCGGGAGCTGGTACGTGCGCAGGAGGAGGCTGGTTTAACCGGTCGGCATTCGACCAGGTTGCATTTCTGGCGCCTTCGGCTGGTGGCGATGGCGTAGGCCTCGATCCCAACCACGTTGCCAATAACTTTCCGACCCTGTGGGGAAACTCCGGCTACGGCACGACTCTCGGGCCCGGCCAGTTCAACTTTGACGTTTCCATTCAGAAGTCGACCGTTGTTGGAGGACTGCACGAAGGTGCAACTTTGCAGTTCCGCACGGACTTCTTCAATGCGTTCAACCATCCACAGTTCATCGATCCCAACGTGGATATCAGCCAGCCGGGCTTTGGACAAATCACGGCAGCAAGCGTGAACCCACGGCTGATTCAGTTCTCGCTGAAGTACATTTTCTAGGCTGCTTGCAGTCGCAACCGGCAGTCACAACTTAAACCTGTCCAAAGGGCCGCACTTCGCGGCCCTTTGGCATTTCCAGCGCACAAAATGGCGCGAGAGTCAGGTCCAGAATCAACGCCGCAATCAACGATTGACACGATGAAGCAGGAAAGCTACGCTCTCGGGCGAAGTTTCGGGCGAAGGGGAAACTCAAGAACGGAAATTCCGCCGGGATTTTTGACTGCGTGTTTGTCAGGTTCGGCCCCACCCCGCTTGCAAATGAGCCAGCCAGTTTCAGGAGCGAAGGAGGAACGATGATGCATGGGCTTCGGATTCTTTCGCCCCTTCTCATCCTCGCTCTTTTGCTGCTGGCCTGCCCTGCATTCGCCCAGGTGGATTTGACCGGCGAATGGGGCCAGAAATTCTACGAGGACGGCCCCGAGCGCGGACCCGGCCCCGAGATCGGCGACTACACCGGCATCCCCGTCACGGACGCCGCCCGCGTCAGAGCCGATGCGTGGGACGCCCAGCGCTGGGAGATGGTCGAGCACGAGTGCGAGCCTCACCCAGCCGACTACGCGCCTCGCGGACCCGCCGCCCTGCGCATGTGGTCGGAGATCGATTCCTACACGCAGCAGGTGGTCGCCTGGCACTTACTGTGGCGATACAAGCTGTCCGAGCGCACCATCTACATGGATGGACGCCCGCGCCCGTCGAAGAACGCCCCGCGAACGTGGCAGGGCTTCTCAACCGGCGAATGGGACGGCGACATGCTGAAGGTGACCACCGACCATCTCAAAGAGGGTTGGCTTCGCCGGAACGGTCTGCCGCGCAGCGAACGCGCAACCTTGATAGAATATTTGATTCGCCACGGTGAGTTCTTCACCCAGGTAACCGATGTGGAGGATCCGCTGTACCTTACGGAACCGTTTATTCGAACTTCGAACTGGGTCGTGGACCTCGGACACCATTTTCCGCCGAAAGCGGTGGCGTGCATCCCGAGCGTTGAAATCGCTCATCCGAAGGAATACGTCGCCTACCACCTCCCCGGCGAGAACAAATGGCTGGCGGAATTTGCGACAAGGTACGGGATTCCGCTGGAAGCGGCTCGCGGCGGAGCGGAAACGATGTATCCCGAATATCAGGAGAAGATGGCGGCAATGCCGACGCCTCCCAAACCTTCCAAGGACAAAGTGACGAATCAATGAAGAGTATTTCCCCGATTTCCACGGTCGCATCGCGGCTGGCCCTCGCCCTCCTGGCGATTTTGTTTTTTGCAGCGGCGCTCTGCGTTTCCGCGCAGGAGAGCCAAAGCCAGCCAGCCGGCGAGCAGAATTGGAAGCCCGGCAACGGCAAGGTCGAAGTGCTGCACGTGCAGGGCAACGTGTACATGATCGCCGGCGCCGGCGCCAACATCACGGTGCAGGTGGGAGACCTGGTGACGATCGTGGTGGATTCCGGCGTGCCGGACAAAGCCCAGGAAGTTCTGGCGGCGATCCAAAGCATCACCGACAAGCACATCCTTTTCATCATCAATACGAGCGCCGACCCGGATCACACCGGCGGCAACGATGTGCTGTCCAAAGCGGGCTGGGCGCTGCCCGACGCGGGGCTCAATCCGCTGCGTACGAGTACCGGCACCATGCCCCCCGGGGCGTCGATCATCGCGCACATCAACGTGCTCAACAGGATGAGCGCGCCCACCGGCAAGGAGGCGTCCGATCCCGAGTCGCGCTGGCCCACCGATACCTACGAGACGGATAGCTGGCGGCTCTTCAACGGCGAGGGCGTGTTCATCTATCACCCGCCGAACGCCCACACCGATGGCGACAGCTACATTCTCTTCCGCAAATCGGACGTGGTGGTCGCCGGCGATATTTTCACGCTGGCGGGCTACCCGGTGATCAAGGCCGACCGCGGCGGCAGCATCAACGGCACCATCGACGCGCTCAACGACATCATCGCCCTGCTCGAGCCTCGGGATAATGAAGAGGGCGGCACCTACGTGATTCCCGGCCACGGACACATCTGCGATCGCCACGACGTGGTGAATTATCGCGATATGCTCACCATCATTCGCGCCCGTATCCAGGATCTCGTGAACAAGGGCATGACACTCGATCAGGTGAAAGCGGCCAAAACCACCGTCGACTATGACGGCCTCTACGGCGCCACCACCGGCCCGTGGACCACCGATATGTTCGTCGAGGCAATTTATAACGATCTCCAGCAGGATCGCAGCAACAGCAAAACTCAGCAGAAAATGGGCGGAGGAAGATAATGAGTCGCCAGATTCTCAGCAAGTGCAACCTGCGGCATGTGGCCGCCGCGGCAGTCCTGTTCGTTCTCGCCATGAGCGGAGTTCGCAGCGGCGTCGCCGCGCAGGCCCCCCCGCCGCCAGGCAAATCGACGCTGACCGCGAAGGCACAATCGCTGATCGACATGACGGGCTACTGGGTTTCTATCGTGAACGAAGACTGGCGCTGGCGCATGATGACGCCCGCCAA
>CAZRKW010000337.1:0-3890 GCA_964600355.1 uncultured Acidobacteriaceae bacterium | reverse complement strand
CAAGGTGTCAAGGGCAACTCCCAGTTCCCTTTCGCTTGCAACTCACCTGGGCTGGCTTCACAGGCAAATTCGTTTGTATCGAGCGCAGGACGAGCGTACGATGCGCGAGCCAGAGGTGCAAACCGGAAGGTCCGCGGGGGTAGCTCGAAGCATGGGAAAGAAGAAAGAATGGCCGGCAGGTCTTGCCTTGGGCGCGTTCGCCGTCGCGCTGGTGATTGCCTTGTGCATCGGCCCGCGGATGGTTGGCCAGGTTGCCGCCGCGCAAGGCTCTTACGCCGGCAAATACCCCGTCTTTGAAGTGGATCCCGGCTGGCCGCAGCTTCCCAACAACTGGGTGCTGGGCAGCGTGTCGAAGGTGGTCGTCGACCGGCACGATAACGTTTGGATCATTCACCGGCCGCGCACCGTTGGCGCAGGCAAGACCGCCGCGCCGCCGGTGGTGGAATTGGACGCTAGCGGGAACTTCGTCCAGGGGTGGGGCGGGGAGGGCGCGGGGTACGACTGGCCGGATGCCGAGCACAACGTGTTCGTCGATTACAGGGACAACGTGTGGATCAGCGGGAGCAGCCCGAGCGGGCAATCGAAGACGCGGCGCTCCGACGACATGATCCTCAAATTCACGAACGACGGACAATTCATCAAGCAGCTGGGCGGGCGCACCACGAGTCATGGGAGCAAAGATCCCATGAGCGTCAACAAGCCCGGCGATTTGTTCGTTTCGCCCAAGACCAACGAGCTCTATGTGGCCGATGGTTACGGGAATCGCCGCGTGATCGTGTTCGATGCGGACACGCTGGCGTTCAAGCGCATGTGGGGAGCGTTCGGAAAACCGCCGGAGGATGACGCGAACTCAGGCGGGCCAGGTCCGTCGGGCGGGCCCGCGGTTGCCGCCGGGGCGGGCGGGGGTGGAGGCGGTGGGACTGCGGTTCCGGTGGTGCTGGACACGGAAGGTCCAGGCGCGGAGAAATTCGCGAGCCCGGTGCATGGCGTCATGGTGTCGAACGATGACATCGTGTACGTTGCGGACCGCTCCAATCGACGCTTGCAGCTCTTCACACCGGCAGGCGTATACCTGAAACAGATGTTCGTCAACCGCGCCGGGCCGGCATCCGACTCGGTGTGCGGCCTGGCATTCTCGCCGGACAAGGACCAGCAGTTTCTGTACCTCTCCGACCTGGGCAATTCGCATATCGTGGTGGTGGATCGCAAGACGCTTCAAATCCTCTATCAGTTCGGCACGCGCGGCCCGCAGCCAGGGAATTTTCAGGGCCTCCATCACATTGCGATGGATTCGAAGGGGAACCTTTACACCGCGGAAGTGGCGCCGGGCGCTCGCGCGCAACGCTTCAACTTCAAAGGAATGTCATCGACGGTGCCTTCGAACGCCCTGACTCCCGCCGAGTTGGCTCCGAAACCATAGGGACTACAACAGGGCATCGTCACACCAAACCTGGCTGAAGTTGGCCGAGCCACTGCCGATAGATTGGGTATGGTTTGAGGCTTACCGGCAATTCACGGAGCCTCGTACCGGTTTGCCATGATGGGCGACGGCGCGAACAGTTAGTGCGACTGGACGGCAGTCGTTCACGGGCAGCGATTCAAGGAGACGAGATGGTGAGTGTCAAGGCAATCAAAGTCAAGACGAAACTGCTGGCGCTGATCTTTGTGGCCGTGGGCGGCCTGGCGTGCCTCACGTGGCTGGCTCATTCGACCATGAACGTCACCGAGGTGAATGGCCCGCTGTACAACCGCATCTCGCTCGATAACGCGCTGTTCGCGGACATGGTTCCCCCGGCACTGTTTGTCCAGGAGGCCAACATCGCTGTGAGCGTGATGGAAAACGCGAAAACAGCGAACGAAGTGACGGCGCGGGTGGACGAGATCAAGAGCGTCGACCAGGGATTCGAGGATGCCGCCAAGGGCTACCGGGCGTCCCTGCCCGAGGGAGCGCTGAAGGACATCGTGATAAACAGGGTCTATCCCTCGGGCCGCGAGTACCTCGACCAGGTCGGGAAGCAGTACATCCCTCTGCTGCAGTCCGGAAATGCACAGAAGGCGCTACAGCTTCGCGTGCAGGTGCTCGATAAGGACTTCCAGGTGCATAAGCAGGCTGTGGACGACGCCCTGAAGGTACTCGACCAGCAAACCAAAGCAGATCAGAAATTGGCCGCGGATACAGTGAGAGCGCGTTCCCTTCTGATGTTCAGCCTGGCGGCCACGATCATGATCAGCGTTTCTCTGATTGGATGGTATATCCTGCGCGGCGTCACGGGGCCGCTGCGCCACACGGTGGACGTATTGCTCGCCATTGCGGGAGGGGACCTGACCGCCCG
Organism: uncultured Acidobacteriaceae bacterium; assembly: GCA_964600355.1. Classification (GTDB taxonomy): domain Bacteria; phylum Acidobacteriota; class Terriglobia; order Acidiferrales; family UBA7541; genus Palsa-295. The sequence goes on along the minus strand of CAZRKW010000337.1, from coordinate 1,557 downwards.
CGTCGATTTGGATTCGGAGGACGAGATCGGGCAAATGGGCCGGGCGCTCAATCACAGCGTCGATACGATTGGATCGACACTTCAGAAGATCAAGAAGGAGGCCGAGAACCTGGCCGCGGCAAGCGAACGGTTCATGGCCGCGAGCCAGCAAATCAGCGCGAATTCCCAGGAAACCTCGGCGCAGGCGACTGTGGTATCCAGCGCCAGCGAAGAGGTGAACCGGAATCTGCAAACGGTGTCCACCGGGGCCGATGAGATGCTGACAACCATCCGGGACATCGCCAAGAACTCCGGGGACGCCGCGCGGGTGGCCAACGAAGCGGTTCGAACGGCCCAATCGACGAACACAACAATTTCGAAACTCGGAGACTCGAGTGCTCAGATCGGGCAGGTGATCAAGGTCATCACGGCGATCGCGCAGCAGACCAATCTTCTGGCCCTGAATGCGTCGATTGAAGCGGCGCGCGCCGGCGATGCCGGCAAGGGGTTCGCGGTGGTAGCAAACGAGGTCAAGGAACTCGCGAAGCAAACGGCCAACGCGACCGAAGACATTCGCAGCCGCATCGGCACGATCCAGGAAGGGACCAAGGGCGCGGTCGAAGCGATCGGCGCCATCGGAGACGTGATCAACCAGGTGAACCAGATTTCCAATACGATTGCCGCGGCGGTGGAAGAACAAAGCGCCACGACGAATGAGATGTCGCGGAACGTGGTGGATGCGGCCAAGGGATCAGGGCAGATTTTTGAGAATATGCGGGGAATGCTGCAGGCCGCGCAAAGCACCTCGGAGACGGCGCACGATACCCAGAAGGACGCCGAACAACTGGGCCAGATGTCGGCGGAACTGCGGCGGCTGGTGCAGCAATTCAAACTCAACGATTCAGGGCCGGGGAATGGCCATCGTTCGCCGGACGGCGCTAGCGAACAACGGCAGCGCCAGTACGCCGAGAAATTACAAGCGGTCTAGCGAGGTCTGTGGTTCTGCCGCGATGCGCGATTGATCTGTCCAGCTATCCGATTATCGAACTATCCAATCGCTGAGCCACCAGGCTAGGAAATTGCGCTTCATCTCCTTGCCTATTTAGCCAGCGGGTCGGGGCGAATCTGGAATTTCACCACCGCGCTTCGTGCGCTCAACCCCGCGGGCTCGATGTGCCAGTCGGCGTTGGGACCGTAGTCGGCGTAGACTCCGCGGCCCTTCCAGCCGGCTTTGGGATCGTCGATCCGCCCGTCCATGCCGCGCTGGTAGAAGCCCATGGGATACGGGACGCGCAGCGTGACGAACTTGCCGGTGCTGGGATTGAGCGCTAGCAGCGAGTCCGAGCCGGTGCCGTTGGTGAACGGCGTGTTATCGCCGAGGCCCGATGTGTTGTAGCGGTCCACCCAGTTGTAATAATGATAGTCGGCGGTGATTTCGTCGGTGACGCCTTTAAATTTCGGGCCCGGGATCGGATAGAGCGTCCAGCCTTCGGGACAATGCTGTCCGTCCATGATGGCCGGGCCGGTCTTGATCTTGCATTTTGTGCGGTCGAAGCTGGCCATGTGGCTGCTGCCGGC
>CAZRKW010000336.1:0-3920 GCA_964600355.1 uncultured Acidobacteriaceae bacterium | reverse complement strand
TCTTGAGCCCGGTTCGCGAGGTCAAGAACGTGTTCCGCAGGATTCGGTACATCCAGGCGCGAAAGTTCGTTCCCTGCTGGAACGACTGGAACCCTTTCAGCGCCTTGCTGTATGTCTCCTGCACGAGGTCTTCGGCTTCCTCGCGGTCATGGGTGAGCCACCGCGCAAAATTGTAGAGCGAATCGAAGAGCGGCATCGCCAGCTCTTCGAACGAACCGCCCGAGAGATGTTCATCTGACACGGCGCATAAGTATAACTGGAGACTTTCAAATTTATTCCCTGGTTATAAATCTTTCCTACTGCCTCGCTCGCTCGATTCCCCGAGGCCTTTGGGAATAAATCACACGGGCCGCAGTTACAACCAGTGTGCGGAACTGCACGAAAGGAGAAATATGAAAATGAAGAATATTTTCGACTGGCTGACGAATCCACCGACTACGGGCCCGAATTCCACGCTGCTATTGAGGCTGATGGCGGGCGGGGTGTTTCTTTGGGAAGGAATATTGAAGTTTGTCTATGTGAATCAGGGAGTCGGGCGTTTCACGAAACTCGGAATGCCATTTCCTCATTTCACGGCCGGATTTATCGGATGGCTGGAGATCATCGGGGGATTATTGCTGATTAGCGGATTGATGACACGGTTGATTGCGATTCCGTTCATCATCGAAATGATCGTGGCCATACTTTCGACGAAAATTTCGATGTATCTCGGAACATCGCCCTTGCCTCTGCCGTCAACGCCGCCACAGGTTGGAATATGGGCAGTTCTGCATGAGGGGCGGTCGGAATTCGCGCAGATCATGACGGTCGCCTTCCTGCTGATCAATGGCCCCGGGAAGTGGTCCCTGGATGCGCTGATTGGGAGAGAGAGAAGCACGAGCCGTGCGAAGGGAAGCTTGCAGCACGCCTCCGATCGCCTCGAATCTCCCGCCATGTGAATCGAAAAACGATGACCATTCAGGCTGGGAGGACCTTCGCAAAGAGGGTCTTCCCGGTATGCTGCCACGACAGCGCCGGGACAGGCGGGCGCTGGCGGTGGCAGCAGTCACATCTGACAGGGGTTCACTACCGATTAGTCTACGGGCTTTACGGCTTCCATCAGGAAGAAGAGGCCTTCGGTTAGGGTGGGATGGATGAACATGGAGCCGGGGCCTTTGAGTAGGGTGTAGGGGAGCTTGCCTAGCATTAGGGTGTAGAGGATGTGGACTACTTCGCCGCCTTCGGAGGCTAGGATTGCGGCGCCTAGGACTTGGTCGTTGGTGGCGTCCACTACTAGCTTCATGAGGCCGGCGGTTTCGTCGCGCTCGATGGCGCGGGAGACTTTGGTCATGGGGGCGCTACCTATTTTCAGCTTGTAGCCTTTGGCGCGGGCTTCTTTTTCGGTTAGGCCTACGCGGCCGAGTTCGGGGTCGGTGTAGACGGCGTAGGGGACTATGCGGTGGTCGATGGAGAAGTTTTTTCCTTCGATCAGGTTGGCGTAGATGATCTGGTAGTCGTTGTAGGAAATGTGGGTGAAGGCGGGGCCGCCCTTTACGTCGCCCATGGCCCAGACTCCGGGGACGCTGGTTTCGAGCCCGCCGTTTACCTTGATGAAACCGTGAGCGTCGGTGGCGATGCCGGCATTTTCCAGGCCTAGGGTATCTGTGTTGGGGGTGCGGCCGGTGGCTACCAGCAGGTGCGAGCCGGTGACGGCTCCGGAGCTGGTCTTTTTTATGCCGACTAGGTCGGTGGTTACTTCCAGCGAGAGAACTACTGACTCGCCGGCGCGTTCGATGGCTGTGGTGGTCGTGTTTAGCAGGAAATTGAGGCCTTCGGCTTCTAGCGCGCGCTGCAATTCGGCGGCAATCTCTGGGTCTTCGTGGGCTACGATCTGGCCGCCACCTTCGATCACCGTGACCTGTGAGCCGAAGCGGGCGAACATCTGGCCGAATTCGAGGCCGATATAGCCGCCGCCGACGATGAGGAGGTGGCCCGGGACTTCGGGGAGTTCCATGATGGTCTCGTTGGTGAGATAGCCCGAGGTTTCGATGCCGGGGATTTTTGGGATGCGGGGGCGCGCGCCGGTGTCAATGAAGATTTTTTCGCTTTCGAGGATGGCGCCATCGACTGTGATTTGGTCCGGGCCGGTGAAGCGCGCGTGGCTGCGGTAGAGATGCATTTTGGGGCGCTTGGCGATCTGCTTTTCCTTGCTGTCGCGGGCGGCGAACACGACCTTGTCTTTTTGCGCGAGGATCTTCGGGAGGTCGACAGAGACATCGCGGGCGATTACTCCCCAGCGATCGGCGTTGCGAGCGTAGTGGGCTACCCGGGCGCGATGGACCATGGTTTTTGTGGGGGTGCAGCCGGTGTTGATGCAGGTGCCGCCCAGGTGACGCTCTTCGACGAGGGCGACAGTCCAGCCCAGGTCGGCGAGGGCGGCGCAGAGGGGGCCGCCGGATTGTCCCGAGCCGATTATGATGGCGTCGTATTTCGTTGCGGATGTCATTTGGAGGCTCCGATATTTTATGGTGCGGCTTTGCGGCGCGGTTTGGCGGGCGCGGGGGTGGAAACCACGCGGGCACTTGCAAGGGTGGCTGCTTGCGGCTTGGGTCTTAGCGCGGCTAGAAATTCGGCCAGCGGAAGCGCGTTGAGGACATCTTTCTTTTCGATCCAGCCGCGGCGGGCGGTGCGGACGCCGTACTGCATGAACGTCAATTGATTGGCGCGGTGCGAGTCGGTGGAGATTACGATTTTTGCTCCGCGCTGTTTGGCGGCGCGCAGGTGGACATCCTTGAGGTCGAGGCGCTCGGGATAGGCGTTGCACTCCATGGCTACGCCGTTTTTCGCGGCGGCGTCGAAGATGCGTTCCATGTCGTAGTCGAAGGGATCGCGGCGCAGCACGAGACGCCCAGTGGGATGGGCTACGATTTGCGTGTAGGGATTTTCGATGGCGGCCAGGATGCGGTCGGTCATTTCGGCGCGTTCCATTTTCATGTAGGAGTGGATGGAGGCGACCACTACGTCGAGCTGCGCCAGGACTTCGTCGTCGAGATCTAGCTTGCCGTTCTTTAGGATGTCGACTTCGATGCCGGCGAGCAGTTGGATCCCCGGGACGCGCTCCTGGGCGGCGCGGATTTTTTTTATTTGCGCTAGGGTGCGCTTTTCGTCCATGCCATTGGCTACAGTGACGGCTTTGGAGTGGTCGGTTAGCGCGATGTATTCGTATCCGAGGTCGCGGGCGGCTTCGCCCATTTGCTCGATGGTGTTCTTGCCGTCGGAGGCGGTGGTGTGCATTTGGAGGTCGCCGCGGATGTCGGCGAGCTTGATGAGGTCCGGGAGGCGATGCTGCTCGGCGACTTCGATCTCGCCGGTCATCTCGCGGAGTTCGGGGGCGATGTAATCGAGGCCGAGCTTGGCGTAGATTTCATCTTCGGTTTTTCCGGCTACGGGCTTGCCGCCCTTCAGCGTGGTTAGAGCGTATTCGTTGAGAGTCCAGCCCATTTCGTTGGCGCGGCCGCGGAGGGCGACGTTGTGCTCCTTCGAGCCGGTGAAATAGAGCAGCGCGGCGCCGAAATTTTCCTTGCGAAGAAGGCGCAGGTCTACTTGCAGACGGCTTTCTAGCAGGACGCTTACTTTGTTTCCGCCGTGGGCGAGGGTCTGGCGGATGGCCGGGTAACTGAGGATGTGTTCGGCTACCTTGTCGATATCTTCCTGGGTGTCCGCGGCGGGCTTCATGGTTAGTAGGAGATCGAGGTCGCCGACGGTTTCGCGCCCGCGGCGGAGCGAGCCGGCGGGCGTTACGGATTCGACTTGTTCGCAGGCCTTGCCGATGTAGGCGGAAAATCGCTGGGCTTCTTCTTCGGCGATGTTGATGCGGACGCGCGCGGAGCCGGAGAGATTCTTGAACTGCTCGGCGGCCTTCAGGATGTTCTGCTCGCTCT
>CAZRKW010000335.1:0-3928 GCA_964600355.1 uncultured Acidobacteriaceae bacterium | reverse complement strand
ATCATTGCCATTGAAACACCAACCCGTGGGAGTGGGTACACTAGGACAAAAGGCGCTAGGAAAGGCTGAAGGGCTCGCAATCTCGCTCGTAACGGCGGCAAGTGATCCCAAAGTATTGCCGCTTACACTGAAGATGCTCGGGCTAGGGGCGGTGCCATTTTCCCATGCGCCTTCGCTATTGCCATCCGCTGCGTTCGCTGTGTTTCTGATAACGAAGCCGCCATCACTGAAGAACGTTATGGTCGCGACTTCAAACCCCCCGCCCAAGTTAGCTCCGCAAGGCGTGCCGCCAGGGCATGTCACTTGGATCAAACCGAAAGGGTTCGATGCAGAATTGGAGTTTACGTCATAAACGTCTATGCCTGCGAAGGACACGTTACCGGTTCCACCGACACCCGTGAAAGAATCCGCCTTCGCGACATAGCTCATCCCGAAGCACAACACTAAAGCTACCGCTAAAGTCTTCATAAATTTCCCCATTTACCACCTCTCGTTTGTTGCGGGCTCAGACCCGCACTCCTGAGAGTGCGCGGTTTCTTGTTTCATGCTCTTTCGCAGCTTTTGTCAATACAGTTTTCATTGCAGCGGAACTGGCCATACATCTCGCGGATAGCGACATGCTAGGATCCTTCATTGTTGGCGTCTGTGCTGTTTAGGACACTTGTAGGAATATTTGACCCAACCGCGAGCCTCTGTGGTTTACCTCGGCAGGCTGCTCGTGGGCCTGCGGCATCGCAAACTGCGCGTCGAAGGCGTGCAATTCCATCCGGAATCGGTGCTGACGGGCGCCGGACTCAAACTCCTCGAAAACTTCCTCAGTATTTAGTCCGCGTAGGGTACTAGCCAAGTCTGGAACCTATATAGATTTAGCACTTCCCGGCTCACGGTTCCTCGCCTCACGCCCCTTTCACAGCTCAACAAGCTCCACATGGCGCAGCCGCAGCGCGTTGGTAATCACCGACACGGAGCTGAACGTCATGGCCGCGCTCGCCAGGATCGGGCTGAGCAGCAGCCCGAAGAACGGATAGAGAACGCCCGCCGCAATCGGGATGCCCACCGAGTTATAGACAAACGCGAAAAACAGGTTCTGGCGGATGTTGCGCATGGTGGCGCGGCTTAGCGTTCGCGCGCGCGCGATGCCGCGCAGATCGCCTTGCAGCAATGTGATGCCTGCGCTCTCCATCGCCACGTCCGTTCCGGTTCCCATGGCGATGCCCACATCGGCTTGGGTGAGCGCCGGAGCGTCGTTTACGCCATCGCCCGCCATCGCAACCACGCGCCCTTCTTTCTGCAGCCGCTCGACGATTTCGCTTTTCTGATCCGGCAGCACGCCTGCGTGCACTTCGTCGATGCCCAGCTTCCGCGCGACGGCGTCCGCGGTGGCGCGGCTGTCGCCGGTCAGCATCACGATGCGAATCTTCTGCCGGTGCAGCTGCTCGATCGCCTCGGGCGTGGTGGCTTTCACCGTGTCGGCGACGGCGATGAACCCGGCCGGCTTGCCTCCGATTGCCACGAACATCACCGTCTGCCCATCGCTCTCAAGAGCGCTGGCTCGCTCGTCCAGCGCCCCCACCGGAATCGATAGCGCGGCGAAGAGAGCGCGATTGCCCAGGGCAGCTTTCGATCCGTCCACCGTGCCGGTGATTCCCTGCCCTGTGCGGGAATGGAAATCGCTCAAGTCGCTCGGCACAATATTCCGCTCTTTCGCCGCGGCGAGGATCGCGGCGGAAAGGGGATGCTCGCTCGCGCGCTCGAGCGTGGCGGCGACGCGCAGCACGTCCATCTCGCTCGATCCGGACTCCGCGAACACTTGTGTCACGCGCGGGCGGCCCTCGGTGAGCGTGCCGGTCTTATCCACCACGAGCGTGTCAACCTTCTCGAGAATCTCCAGCGCCTCGGCATTTTTAACGAGCACGCCCGCCAGCGCCCCGCGCCCGGTGCCCACCATAATCGACATCGGCGTGGCCAGCCCCAGCGCGCAGGGGCACGCAATGATCAGCACCGCCACCGCATTGAGCAGGGCGTGCGACATCCGCGGCTCAGGCCCCCACATGGCCCAGGCCACAAACGCGAGCACCGCCGCGAGCACCACTGCGGGAACGAAATACGACGCGACGCGGTCCGCCAGTCGCTGCACGGGAGCGCGGCTGCGCTGCGCCTCGCTCACCATGCGCACGATTTGCGCCAACATCGTCTCCGCGCCTACGCGTTCGGCGCTCATCACGAAGCTTCCGGTGCCGTTCAAGGTTCCGCCGATCACGCGACTACCCGCGCTTTTTTCCACCGGAATCGATTCGCCGGTAACCAGCGATTCATCGACGGAACTCGATCCATCGACCACGACTCCATCCACGGGAATTTTCTCGCCGGGGCGCACCCGCAGCGTGTCGCCTCGCGCGATGTGCTCGATGGGAACGTCCAACTCCGTGCCGTCAGTGCGCACGAGCCGGGCGCTTCTCGGCGAAAGCTTCAGCAGCGCTCGAATCGACGAAGAGGTGTGGCTGCGCGCGCGCAATTCGAGCACCTGCCCGAGAAGCACGAGCACCGTGATCGTGGCCGCGGCTTCGAAATAAACGGGTACTTCGCCCATCGACCGGAACGACGCCGGGAAAATGCCGGGGAACAAAACTGCGATCACGCTGTAAACGTAGGCCGTGCCGGTGCCGAGCGCAATCAGCGTGAACATATTGAGACTGCGGTTTACGAGCGAGGCCCAGCCGCGTTCGAAAAACGGCCACCCGCCCCACAGAACCACAGGTGTTGCCAGCGCGAGCTCGATCCACCCGATGGCGCGCATCGAAAGTATCCGCTGCACCGGCTGCCCGGGAATTACGTCGGACATTCCGAGGAGCAGCACCGGAATCGCCAGTGCGACGCTTACCCAGAAGCGGCGCGTCATCGAAACGAGTTCAGGATTTTCTTCCTCGACGACCGCCGTGCGCGGTTCCAAAGCCATCCCGCAAATGGGACACGAACCCGGTTCGGCGCGAATAATTTCCGGGTGCATCGGGCAGGTGTACTCAGTCCGCGTGGCGAGAGCGGCCGGAACATCCGGTTCCAGAGCCATTCCGCATTTCGGGCAGGGCCCCGGATGGTCCTGGCGAACTTCGGGATCCATCGGGCAGGTGTACACCGCGGCCGGCGCCGGTGTTTTTTCCCCGCCGGGTGATGCCTTCGCGGATTCCTGCGAAGGTTTCTCTGACATGGAGCGCGGCGCGGCCGGTCCGATGGCGGCAACCATCGTTTGCGGCGCGGGCTTCATCCCGCCGAGCTGCACGAACGGCCCAGCCCCAGCCGAACCGTGCATCGGCTCCGGTGTCTTCGCAGTCAGATATTTCTCAGGATCAGCCCGGAATTTTTCGCCGCACCTGGCGCAGCAGAAGTAATAGGTTGTCCCGGCGTGATCGCTCTTTGCAGGGGCCCGCTCAGGGTCAACCGTCATCCCGCAGACCAGGTCACGAGTCATGGCTGGCTTTCGGGGAAGCGTAAACGGAGGTGGCCCGATATAGTGCGAGCTCTGTTGCTTTTCGTTGTCGTCCCGACAGAGCGAAGCGACGATGGATCTCTCTTCCCACGCCACACAAATTCCGGCCGCATCTTGCCTTGCCACTCCATGAACGCATCCGCTCCGCGTTCAGGCTAGCACGTCGCAAAGGCAATATAAAAGACGAGGACCTGCGGTGTGCGGAGATTTTTACGCTTTCCGGCGCCTCGCGTAGCGCGAACACTTAACAGCGACACGGTGTAACTCCTGACGCATCGCCTTAGCCCGCGCTCGAGGCAAAGTGTCGAGATGGATTAGAAGTATCTCCGCAGTTCGTCCGACAGCCTTACCCAGCTTGTTTTTTTCTTTGGCCATTGCAGCTATAGAATTAGGAGCAAGCATCAGCTCCTCTAAAAGATCCGGCATCATTTCGCGGCTGCGGCG
>CAZRKW010000334.1:0-3947 GCA_964600355.1 uncultured Acidobacteriaceae bacterium | reverse complement strand
AGCTTCTCGAACCAGAAGAGCGAAAGCTGCGTCAGCACGCGCCCTTTATCCGGAATCGGCGTGGGCAGCACCACGTCGAACGCCGAAAGCCGGTCGGTGGCCACGATCAGCAGCTGGTCCTCGTCCACTTCATAGATGTCGCGAACCTTCCCGCGTCCGCGAAGTTTCAATCCAGGAAAATTTGTCTGCGCAATAACCATATTCATTTTTGGAGAAGCCACGCGATTGATCCTTGTACTGGAAGGGCGGTAGTTTAGCGCACGGGAAAAACTTGTCAACGGCTAAGAGCCGATTCTTGCGTGCACCTGTGGAAAGATCCATTCGCTCCAGACGCGGCAGCGATGTTTCAACGTGGAGGCAGAGGAGGTTGAGGAGGCAAAGGAGGTAGAGGAGGAAGGCTCGCGGGAACTTCGCCGCGAGAGGAGGGGCGCTGTCGCGCCAGGCTTTTGTCGCGGCTGAAGGCCGCGAACCACACGGCACCGTCTCATGGTTTGACGCGGGCCACACGCAACCCTACACTGTGCCCTAATAATTGGCGGCTGAATCTCTGGGGGAAATTATGACAGCGGAGTTTCAAAGTAAAGTTGTGCTTGTGACCGGCGGCACTTCGGGGATCGGCCGCGATACTGCGATCCTTTTCGCGAAGGCGGGAGCCAAAGTGGTGGTCGCGGGCCGCCGCGAAGCGGAAGGAGCAGAAACCATCGATCTGATCCATGCCGCCGGCGGCGAGGGTGTGTTCGTGAAGGCCGACGTGTCGAAAGCCTCCGAAGTTGAAAGGCTCGTCCAGAAAACAGTAGAGAGGTTTGGCCGCTTGGATGTCGCGTTCAATAATGCCGGGATCGAGGGCAACTGGACACCCATCACCGAGCAATCCGAAGAGGACTGGGATCGCACGATCGACATCAATCTCAAAGGCGTCTGGCTCTGCCTCAAGTACGAAATTCGCCAGATGCTCAAGCAGGGCGGAGGCGGGGCTATCGTAAACATGGCGTCCGCCGCGGGCCTGATCGGCCTGGCCGGCGCAGCTACGTATTGCGCGAGCAAGCACGGCGTGATCGGACTGACGAAGACCGCTGCGCTCGAAAATGCCCGAAAAGGCATCCGGGTAAACGTCGTCTGCCCGGCAGTGATCGAGACGCCTATGGCCGAGCGTGCCTATAGCGAGCCGGAAACCCACAAGTTTGTAGTCGGTCTGCATCCCATCGGCCGTTTTGGGAGGCCTGAGGAAATCTCAGAAGCCGTGTTGTGGATGTGTTCCGACCATGCGTCCTTCATGACCGGCCAATCCCTGGTCCTGGATGGCGGCTTGCTGGCGGGTGTCAATCCTCCGGGCTAGCTGCCCTTTGCCGCACGCATCCCGTGGAAGATCCATGCTCCAGACGATGTTTCTGCGTGGAGGCAGAGGAGGTTGAGGAGGCAAAGGAAGTAGAGGAGGAAGGCTCGCGGGAACTTCGCCGCGAGGGGAGGGCGCTGTCGCGCCGGACTTTTTATCGCGCCTGAAGTCCGCGACCTACCGGGTTCTTAATTTCACAGATTCAAACTAGGACACCACGTTTTCTCGACTTACCGAAAATCAGCCCCCTGAGTTGGGTGAAGTTCGTCAGTCAGACGTAGAATTACTGCGTGACGCGGCAAGGCTCTCTCCGATCCTTCATTCGATGGTTTCTCATCGTACTGGCGCTTCTTTGGGCGGTTGGTGTGCTCATCCTTGTGGCTGCCCGGTGGGTCGACCCACCGACCACCGCGGTGCACATGGAACGCCGCTTGCAAGCCTGGATTCACCACACGCCGTATAACGAACGATACGAATTCGTTCCGCTGAGCCAAATCTCGCCCGATTTACAGCATGCTGTGATCGCTGCGGAAGACGCGCGCTTCTACCAGCATCATGGATTCGACTGGCACGAGATGCAGATCGCTGCTGAAGACGATATGGAAGGCGGCCGCATTCGCGGGGCATCGACCCTCACGCAGCAACTGGTAAAAAACCTGTTCTTTGGGACCGGCCGGTCGATCCTCCGCAAGGGCGCCGAGTCAACGCTTGTTCCAGTGGCCGAATTGGTCCTCGGCAAGCAGCGCATTCTGGAACTCTATCTCGACCTGGTCGAATGGGGACCTGGTGTGTATGGCGCAGAGTCGGCGTGCCGCTACTACTACCGAACCTCCGCCCGGAATATCGACCGGCAACGGGCGGCCCAACTCGCCGCAATTCTGCCCTTGCCCTTGAAGCGGCGGCCCGATCACATGAATCACTACAGCGGAGTCATACTGGAGCGGATGCGCCAAATGGGCTGGTAATCGCGCAACACATTCCTAAATCTTCCTATCGTGCCCGGCGAGTCGGCAAACGTGGATTGCAACCGGTACCTCAAATGGACGATTTCCGCTCTAACCAGGCGCGACCGCTTCTGCTACGCGGCGTTGCTTGCGGCGGCCGCGGGAACCCGCGACTCCGCGGCATCGTCTTCCCACTTCACGGACACGAGTTTCGATACGCCCGGCTCCTGCATCGTTACGCCGTACATCACTGAGCCCATCTCCATCGTTCGCCGGTTGTGCGTCACCACGATGAACTGGGTCTGCCCGCACATCTCGGCGAGCATTCGGTTGAAGCGGCCGACATTCGCTTCATCGAGCGGCGCGTCGACTTCGTCGAGGATGCAGAACGGGCTGGGCCGGTAGCGGAACACCGCGATCAGCAGGGCCAGCGCGGTGAGCGCCTTCTCGCCGCCGGAAAGCAGCAGAATGTTCTGCAGCCGCTTGCCCGGTGGCTGCGCGGCGATATCGATTCCCGCTTCGCCAGAGCTGTCCGGCTCGCCCAGGCGCATTTCGCCGGTGCCGCCGCCAAACAGCGACTGGAACGCGATGGCAAAGTGGGCGTTGATGAAATTGAACGCCTCTTCGAATTTCTGCCGCGACACCTGGTCGAGCTCGGTGATGGTCATCTGCGTGTTCTCGATCGACTGGATCAGGTCGTCGCGCTCGCGCCGCAGGAATTCCTCCCTCTGCTCGCATTCGCGATATTCGTCCAGCGCCATCATGTTCACCGGGCCCATCGCCTCCGCCCGGGCCTTCATTTCGTTGTAGCTGGTCTCCGCGGCGATCAGGTTCTCGCCCACCAGAAGCTCGGACTCCTGCGCGATGAGTTCCTCGGGCTGCGCGTTGAGCTCCGCCACGCAGGTCTGCCGCAGGTAATCGCGGTCCGCGTCGTTGCGGGCGCGCTCGATCTGGCGCTGGCTGCGCTCGGCGCGCAGTTCATCGAGAGACTGACGCTTGCCGCGCAAGTCCTCGTCGATCCTGCCTGTGCGCGACCGCGCTTCCTCCCACTCCTGTTCGAGCCCGGCTTTCAGCGCTTCCAGGCGCTCTTTCTCGCTGCGCAGATCGTTCACCTGCATGGCCAGCTGTTCGCAGGCACCCTCCAGGTTGAACTTCTCCTGAAGCAAGGCGCCGTGTTGCTGACGCAAAGATGTCTCTCGCTGGCCGCCCTGGGCAACTTCCTCCGACAGCCGCTGCTCGATGGCCGCCGCGCTCGCCAGCCGCTCGGACATCGTTGCTAGCTCCTCGCGCCGCGCGACCACTCGCTCCTGAAATACCTGGAAATCGTGGCGCAGCTTGTTGAGTCTTTCCGCAGCTTCGGACGCTTCGGTTTCCGCAGCCTCGCGTGAACGCTGCGCATCGCTATGCGCGGCCTGCGCCTGCTCGGCGCGCGCCCGCGCTGTTTCGGCTTCCCCGTGCAGCCGCGCGATCTCCCGGCGTTCCGCACCCAACTGCTCCTCGATGCGGCGGTACTCGCTGCGCACCTGGTCGCGCTGGTGCGTCGCTCCCACCAAGCCTTTCTCGGCCTCCACGTGCTCGGCCCGCGCCACAGCAAGCTGCTGCTCCGCCGATGCAATCGCTTCCTCCAGCCGCGTGAGTTCGGCTTGCTGCTCCTGCGCGATCTGTTCGAG
>CAZRKW010000333.1:0-4053 GCA_964600355.1 uncultured Acidobacteriaceae bacterium | reverse complement strand
TGGTCGTGCGCGCGCGAAACGCGCGTTCGAGGCGTTCCTTCAATCTGGATCACCGCGCTAGCGCGATATGGCATTTCTCTCTCGCATGCCCGGCAGCGCAAACTGAACACCCGGTCGCCCTGCGTCTCGGGTGCATCGACACTCATACGGACTATGATGGCGGGAAGCGGAATCGGCTGCCGGCAGCACGAACACAGCACACCACTGTAATTCTGTTGAAGCTCCTGAATCATCTCGCAACTCTCCTCAAATAGGGTGGGGCTTGAATGAGCCACATCCTACACGCGCGCCTCAACCACGTCTACAGGTCCTTGTGGACGGTACTAGGACCCGACCATCACTACTTAGATACACCCCTTCGTCTTCCCTCGTGCAACTCCTTCTGCTTTAGCGGATTTTAGTACCCATTAGCCGGAACTCAGAGGCCGGTTAATTACACAAACAAAGCGAAGTTGCGGGCATTTCGGGATCTTCCCGCCGAAATGTCGCGCGGAAATGAGGCCAATGGATATCAGTTCAAACGTTCGGATCGGCCCGTTTGAGGTTTTCTTTCCCCTGAACTCAAACGCCCCCGTTGTCAAAGACAGCAAGAAAGAGAGCAATGCTGACGAGTACCCCGGCCGTCTCTTCATCGTCGAAGGCATCGACGGGTCAGGAAAATCCACCCAGCTGAGCCATCTCCACAAATGGCTCGAGTCGAAGGGCTACGGAGTCGTCTTCAGCGAGTGGAACTCCTCTCCGCTGGTAAAAGACACCACCAAACTCGGCAAGAAAAAGAAAATGCTCACGCCGGCGACCTTCTCTCTGATCCACGCCACCGATTTCGCGGATCGCACCGAAAAAAGCATCCTTCCCCTTCTCAAAGCGGGCGCTGTCGTCCTGTGCGACCGCTATGCCTACACCGCCTTCGCGCGCGATGTCGCCCGCGGCATGGACCGCAAGTGGGTCCGCAATCTCTATGACTTCGCCGTAAAGCCCAGCGTCGCTTTTTATTTCCGAGTACCGCTGGAAACTGCCATCGGACGCATCACCGCCTCCCGCGATTGCCTGAAGTTCTACGAAGCCGGCATGGATCTGGACTTGAGCGACGACCCGCACGAAAGCTTCCGCATGTTCCAGGGCCGCATCCTGAACGAATACGAGCGCATGATCCACGAATTCGGCCTCACGGTAATCGACGCCACGCTCCCGGTGGAAGTCCAACAGGCGCAAGTGCGCCGCATCGCCAAGGCTCGCCTCGACGCAGCCACGGAATTGAGGGTACGACCATGAGACAGACCTACGGAACGCTCCTGCCGGGCATGAAGCTCTGCGACCTGGCGGGCAAGTTGATCGTCATCGAAGGAACGGACGGCGCGGGCCGCACCACGCAGATCAATCTGCTGAGGCCGTGGCTCGAGGAACTCGGCCACGCCGTGCTCGACACGGGGATGACCCGTTCGGCCCTCGCCGGCGATGGCATCCGCCGCGCCAAGGAAGGCAACAACCTCGGCCGCGTAACCCAAAGCCTTTTCTACGCCACCGATTTCGTCGACCGCCTCGAAAATGAAATCGTCCCGTCCCTCCGCGCCGGGTTCGTGGTCCTCACTGACCGCTATATCTACTCCCTCATCGCGCGAGCCATGGTGCGCGGTGTGGACCCGGTCTGGATTCGAAGCCTGTACTCCACCGCACTCAAGCCCGACGCGGTGTTCTATCTGCGACTGGGAATGGATCAGCTGATCCCGCGCGTGATCTTTTCCCGCGGATTCGACTACTGGGAATCTGGTATGGATTTCTACCCGGGCCACGACATGTTTGAGAGCTTCTGCAACTATCAGAGGGCTCTATTGGCGGAATTTGACCGCCTGAGCATCGAGTACAACTTCGAGACCGTGGACGCCTCGCCCGACGCCAGGATCGTCTTTTCTTTGCTCAAGTCGCGGATATCGGAGGTCCTCGCCACCACTTCCCATCGCCCATCGATCCCAATACTGGAGAGCGCCGCGGAAAGATTCGCCGCCAGCCGCGAAATATCCGCCGCCAGCGCCTTCGGGGATCACGGTAGTCGAGACGTAGAACTACTGCTGCGACCCTTCACCGCCGCCAGGAACGGCAACAGTAATAACCACACCCACGTGTCAGGGGATTAATGTCTAAGAAGTGCCCGGCCTCATCATCTTCGCGGCCATCTTGGCGATGAACCGCCGCGGGACAAGTCGTTCCGATTCAATCATCAGCCGGTTTTTCCCGCCCGAAATTACCAGCGTCTTGCCCGCCGCAAGCCCCTCCAGCCCCACCCGTGCGACCTTCTCCGCAGTTTCCGCAATGCGGAACATACGGTCAGGCTGTCCGGCAACCTGCTGAAACTCCGTATTAGTGGAACCCGGACACAGCGCGCATACGTAAATCCCGAAAGGACGCAGTTCCTCCGCGATCCCCTCGGCGAAAATCAGGTCAAACGCCTTAGTCGCCGAATAAGCGGCAATAAACGGCACTGCCTGAAACGCCGCCGTGGACGCCACAATCATCACATCGCCGGACTTACGGGCCACCATGGGCGGCACGAACAACCGTGTCAAGTGAAGCACCGCCGAACAGTTCACCTGGACCATCTCCGTCAACCGCGCCGGTGCAACCTCATGGTTGTTTCCAAACGATCCGAACCCGGCGTTGTTGATCAGTAGTTCTACGTCGATACTTTTGCCGTGCGTGAACGCGAAAATCTGCTCGGGCGCCTCCGGCAGGGTGAGGTCGGCGCCGAATATCTCCACTTTGACGCCGTTTTTCGCCGCTAAATCGGCGGCGATCTGCTGCAGCCGGTCGGTACGGCGGGCGGTCAGCACCAGGTTTGATCCTGCGGCGGCCAGCTGTTCCGCCAGTGCCAGGCCGATCCCGGCGCTCGCTCCCGTAATCAGCGACCACTTTCCGGCCCATCGCTTGGCCCATTTCGGGGCGTGATTGCTCGATTCGCGAGAATTTTCCGGCACAGGCCCCTCCGTAACTGCTCCAAGGGCATGAGAGCACACTTAGGATCGCTTCGGAAGAGTCAAATCAAGGGAGTCGGATCAAGCGAGTCAAATCCAGCGAGTAAAATGAAGGTCGCGAGATGCTACAGGTGAGATTGAAGCAGGCGGACCAGATGAGGAGAGCTTCTGTAACGCTCAGGCAGCGCGATTCTGCTCGTTGAATACCGTCTGGCGAAGGCGGACGCCCTGGGCCTTCAGCCGGTCGAGAAGCTGGCGCGCCCACACGAACTCAGCCGCCAGTACTCCCAGCGCCAGAAGGATCGTCAGCAGGCCCGGACCCGGTGTGAGGATCATCACGATGCCAATCACCAGGAGCGTAAATCCGATGAGGATCTTGAAGAAGCGCTTCGCCTGATGAAGTGTCTTGACGATCAATCGACTTCTCGTTCCCTCGGTGTCTTGCTACCAGATTTAGATGCTGCCGCCGAGAGCCAGCTTCATGAATTTCTGAGCACGTCGATTTCCATTGACACATATGCTTTTCTGTTTATGCTTCATGCGCATTGTGGGCGTTTTTGAAAGCTTTTTTCCTGAACCACAATCGCCCGCCGCTTACGTATTCCAAATGTGGGAACTTTTTACCGTCCGGAGATAAAAAATGGAAATCCTGTCTGTACGATTGCGCATTCCTGAGAACGCCAATCTCATCCTGGGGCAGTCGCATTTCATCAAAACGGCCGAGGATCTCTACGAAGTCGTCGTCAACACCGTGCCTGGCGCCAAATTCGCAGTCGCCTTTAACGAGGCCTCCGGCCCCTGCCTGATCCGCGTCGAATCGAATGACCAGGACCTTCGCGAGGCCGCCGTTGCGAATGCCCAAGCCGTCGGGGCGGGCCATCTGTTCGTTCTCTTGATCCGGCAGGCGTATCCGATCAACCTCCTCAGCCGCGTCCGCGACTGCTTCGAGATCTGCAACATCTTCTGTGCTACGGCGAATCCTGTAGAGGTCATCGTGGCCCAAAGCGAGCAAGGCCGCGGCGTCTTAGGCGTGATCGACGGCGGCTCCGCCCAGGGCGTGGAAGGCCCCGAAGACGCCAAGCACCGC
>CAZRKW010000332.1:0-4053 GCA_964600355.1 uncultured Acidobacteriaceae bacterium | reverse complement strand
GAGCGATGCGTCAACTGCACCTCGCCCGCGGTGTTGGTCAGCGTGCCGTCCTTTTCGTAGGTCGACGCGGCGGGCAGCACCACGTCGGCGCGCTGCGCCGTCTCGGTAAGAAACATGTCCTGCACCACCAGCAATTCGAGGCCGGCGAGGCGGTCCGGAGCTGAAATCGCAAATGTTTTTAGCGGATTTGCGCCGACCACGTAGAGGGCCTTCAGCTTGCCGGCTACGGCGGCTTCCATCATCGCGCGTGCGGTGAGCCCCGGCGTCGACGATGGTTCGGCACCCCATATCTTGCCGAAGCGCGCCCGTTCGGCCGAGTCCGATAGCGAGGCATAGCCCGGCAGGCGGTCCGGCAGAACTCCCATGTCGGAGGCTCCGCGTGAATTCGCGTAATCTCCGAGCGCCATGAAACGGGTCTGGCCGCCAAATCGCGCCGCCAGCGAGACAAGATCGCGAATGGCCGCTCCCTGAATGTTCGCGCCGAAAAGAACCACTACATTCGACGACGCTTCGATCGCGGCTTTCAGCTGGACGAGACCTTCGGTAGTCTTCGGATCGAACTGGCCGTGTTCCGACGCGAGCCAGCGAATCGCCTGCGCCTCTTGGCCTTCCGGCACTTGCACTGCGACAGCGGCCTGGCGGTGGATCTTGCTGGGGCGGCCGTTGATCACATACACCTTGGCGTTGTGATGGCGCACGGCGGTACGAATCTGCCAGGCCACCAGCGGATTCTGGTTGGTGACGTCGTTGCCGATCAGGAAAATCGCATTCGCGTTGTAGACATCGGCCATGGTCGCGAGCGAATTCTTGGAGTTCGGCCCGAGAGCCGCGGCCAGGCCCGCGTAATCGGCGGTGCGGTGATGATCGAGGTTGTTCGTGCCCAGCGTGACGCGCGCAAAGCGGTTGAGCAGATAATTTTCTTCGTTCGTCGTGTGATTGGAGCCGATCACGCCGATGGCGTTTCCGCCGTGCGCCGAGTGCACCTGCTTCAAGCGGCGCGCCACCTCTTCCAGCGCGTCTTCCCAGCTGGCTGGCTCGAGTTTGCCGTTGCGGCGCACGAGCGGTCCCCGAACGCGCTCGGGGTTACTGGTGAAGTCGTGCCCAAAGCGGCCCTTGCCGCAAAGAAATTCCCCGTTGAAGCCCGAATGATCGCGGTTGTTCGCGCGCAGGATCTCGTTGTTGCGCACGCTCAGGGTGGTTTTGCAGCCGTTCGAGCAGTGCGTGCAGGGGTTGGCGACGTAGGTCATCTCCCACGGGCGCGTTTGATAGCGGTAGGTGCCGCTGGTGAGCGCTCCGACGGGGCAGATATCGATGCACATGCCGCATTCTTCGCAGGCGAGTTCGCCGGAGTTGTTCGGCAGAATCACCGACTGCACGCCGCGCGCGCCGACTCCAAGGGCTTTCACGTCCATGCCCTCATCGCATATGCGCACACAGCGGAAGCACAGAATGCACCGCGGGGCATCGTAGTAGACCAGCGGCGACCACTTCTCCTCGGGCTGGTGAAGCTTTTCCTCCGTGAAGCGCGTCTTGTCGAGCCCGTAGCGGAAAGTCATATCCTGCAGTTCGCATTCGCCGCCCTTGTCGCAAACCGGGCAATCGAGCGGATGGTTCGAGAGCAGGAACTCGATCATGTTCTTGCGGGCGCCGTGGACCTGCTGCGTGTCCGTTTTGACGACCATGCCTTCGGTCGCCACCAGGGTGCAGGCCGTCTGCAGCTTCGGCATTTTTTCCACTTCGACGAGGCACATGCGGCAGGCGGCCTGCAGCGTCAGTCCGGGGTAATAGCAGAAAGAGGGCACTTCGATGCCCTGCGTTTTGGCCGCTTCGATGACGAGCGTGCCGGCCGGCGTGGTGATCTGCCGTCCATCGAGCGTGAATGTGATGGGCTTCTGTTCAGCCATGCCTGTCCCTGAAGCTCCTAAAGCGACCCGGCGCTACCCGCGCCTCTTGAATCAAGAATTCCGCGTGCGAAGACTCCACACGATAAAACAGTTAGTGCGCCGCCGCAATGAAATCGGCGTGCTGGTACGCACATTTTCCGTTGAGGTGATCCTCGAACTCATTGCGCCATTTCTTAACGATGCTGATGGTCGGCAGCGCCGCCGCGTCTCCCAGCGGGCAGAAGGAGCGCCCGAGTATGTTCTGGGAAAGCTCCGAAATGAGCGGGATATCTTCCATGGTGCCGCCGCCTTCGTGGAAGCGGTCGAGCATCTTGCGCAGCCAGGCGGTGCCTTCACGGCAGGGGATGCACCAGCCGCAGGACTCGTGCGCGTAGAAGTGCATGATGCGGCGCGCCACGTCGACCATGCAGGTGTCTTCGTCGAAGATCACCGTGCCGCCGGAACCGAGCATCGAGCCGATTTTGGCCACCGAGTCGTAGTCCATGGCGACGTCGATTTCGTCCGCGCTCAGCAACGGGCAGGAACTTCCGCCCGGGATTACCGCTTTCAGCTTCTTGCCGTCCTTTACGCCGCCGGCAACTTCTTCAATCAAGCGCCGCAGCGGGAAACCGAGGGGTAATTCGTAAATTCCAGGCCGGTTCACGTGACCGGAGATGGAATAGAGCCGCGTGCCGCCATTTCGCGGCGTGCCGAGGCCCGCGTACCATTCGCCGCCGCCGTTGATAATCGCGGGAATCGTGCTCAGCGTCTCGACGTTGTTGATGACGGTCGGGCAGCCATACAGGCCGACAACGGCAGGGAAAGGCGGCCGGATGCGCGGGTAGCCGCGCTTGCCTTCCAGCGATTCCATGAGCGCCGATTCTTCGCCGCATTCGTAGGCGCCCGCGCCGGTGTGAGTGATCAGATCGAAATCGAAGCCGCTGCCCAGAATGTTCTTGCCGAGATAGCCTTTGGCGTACGCTTCGGCGATCGCCACATCCATTATGTCGATTATGTAGCGGTACTCGCCGCGAATGTAGATAAACCCGCGATGCGCGTCCACCGCCTTGCCCGCGATGACCATGCCTTCGATCAACTGGTGCGGGTCCATCTCCATCAGCGGCCGGTCTTTGCAGGTACCCGGTTCGCTCTCATCGCCATTGGCGAGAATGTATTTCGGCTTTCCGCCCGTTTCCTTGGGAACGAAGCTCCACTTCATCCCGGCGGGGAAGCCCGCGCCGCCGCGGCCTCGCAGACTCGACTTCTTCACTTCGTCGATGATCTGGTCCGGCGTCATCTGTTTGAGGGCTTTTTCGAGGGCTTTGTAGCCGTCGGTCTGCAGATACGTCTCGATCTTTCTCGAATTGCGGAGGCCGAACCGCTTGCTGATCACCGGGACTTCCGCGGGCAGCCGCTCGTGCACCGAGCCGGAGGTCACCGCAACCGGCGCTGGTTTCTTGCCCTCCTGCAGCTGTTCGAGGAGCGCGTCCACCTTATCGGGATCGAGATTCTCGTGGAAGTCGTAATTGACCTGCATGCACGGCGCGCCGGTGCATGCGCCCATGCATTCCACTTCCTCCAGCGAGAACGTGCCGGAGGGGGAAACGTCCTTATGCCCGATGCCGAGGCGCGTTTTTACGTGTTCGAGAAGTTCGTTGCCGCCGCGAACCATGCATGAAATATTCGTGCACACCTGAAGATGATATTTCCCGGCGGGCTTGCGGCGCAGCATGGAGTAATAGGCAAGCGTTTCGGTCACCTGAAGGAAGTTCAGGTCGAGCCGTTTGGCGATTTCCTCGAGCAGTTCGTCGCTCAGGAAGCCAAACTGATCCTGCCCGTACATCATCATCGGGATCAGGGCCGAACGCTTGACCGGGTAGCGGCCCGCAAGGTCCTTGAATTTTTCTTCGAGTGCCGGCGGAAGTTGCATGATCGGTTTAGCGGTCCACTTCTCCGAGAACGATGTCGGTGGTGCCGATGCAAGCTACCACATCGGCGATCAGGCGCCCCTCACAAAGCGTGCGCAGGGTCTGCAAATTCACGAAAGACGGCGCGCGGAAGTGCACCCGATACGGCTTGGGCGAACCGTCGCTCGCCATGAAGACGCCTAATTCGCCGCGCGGAGATTCGATCGCCTGATAGACCTCGCCCGCAGGCGGCGCGAATCCCT
>CAZRKW010000331.1:0-4076 GCA_964600355.1 uncultured Acidobacteriaceae bacterium | reverse complement strand
AGGATTGCGCTCGAACGCGCGAGCAGGCGGTCATCGCCGGTAAGCACCACTACGCTGTCCGGCAAGCTGGAGCGCAATGCGGGCGGGACGCGCTGCTCGAATGTCGTCCCCTGGAGCGGCGCGAACCGGAAGAGTCCCCGGGGATCGCGCTTCAGCACAAACTGCACCGTGCGATGGCACAGGCCGCAGTGCCCGTCGTAGAAAATGGTTTCGGTCTGCGGCGCGGCGGGCGGCATGGTGGGCAAAGCATAGCACCGGTAAAGAATTTCCGTTGGCGGACGAGCGTGCCCGATATGCAGTGGAAACCCGCGCTGGACACCATTTCCCGAAGGCACTAAGCTGGCTCTGCCAGGGAAGCTGCGGAGCGAAACGCCATGAAGTGCAACAACATCCTCGAAGCGATCGGAAGAACTCCCTTGATCCGGCTGAACCGCGTCTCCAAAGACGTGCCGGCCGAGGTGTACGTGAAGGCCGATTATCTGAACCCCGGCGGTTCGGTGAAAGACCGCATCGCCATCACGATGATCGACGATGCCGAGCGCAAAGGCCTGCTCAAGCCCGGCGGTACGATCATCGAGGGGACGTCCGGCAACACGGGCGTCGGCCTCGCGCTGCTCGCCGCCGTGCGCGGATACAAGGTTGTCTTCACCATCACCGACAAGCAGTCGCGCGAGAAAATCGATTTGCTGAAGGCGTTTGGGGCCGAGGTGATTGTCTGCCCCACTGCCGTAGAGCCGGAGGATCCTCGCAGCTATTACTCCGTGGCGAAAAAGCTCTCGCGCGAAATTCCCAACGCCTACTACCCGAACCAGTATGAAAATCCGCTGAATCCTGAGGCCCACTACGCCACCACCGGTCCGGAAATCTGGGAAGACACCGAAGGAAAAATCACGCACTTCGTCTGCGGGATGGGAACCGGAGGGACCATCAGCGGCGCTGGGCGCTTTCTCAAGGAAAAAAATCCCGACGTGAAAGTGATCGGCGTCGACCCGGTGGGCTCGCTCTATTACGAGTATGCCAAGACCGGCAAGATCGGGAAGGCCTGCACCTACGTAGTGGAAGGGATCGGCGAGGATATTTTTCCGCAAACCATGAATTTTCAGATTCTTGACGACGTGCTGCAGGTGACCGACGAGGAGTGCTTCGTGTGGGCGCGGCGTCTAGCGAAACGCGAGGGGCTTTTCACGGGCGGCTCGGGCGGCGGCTGCGTGTCCGCCGCGTTGAAAGTTGCCAAAGGCTGCGGGAAGGGCGACGTGGTGGTCGCCGTGCTGCCCGACACCGGCAGCCGTTACCTGAGCAAGATCTACAACGACGGCTGGATGCGCGAACACGGCTACGCCGATTCGGAAGTGACGCTGACCGCCGCCGACGTGATCCGCGTGAAGCACCAGAACGGAAAGACGCGCGAGCCGATCATCGTAGGCCCGAACCAGACGATTTTCCACGCGCTGAAAACGATGCAGCATCAGGACATTTCGCAGCTGCCCGTCTTCGAAGGTGACCAATCCATCGGCACGGTCTTCGAGGACCAGATCCTGAATCTCGCGCTGCAGGGAAAAGAGCTCCGCAAACTCATCGTGCGCGAAGTGATGGGCCCGGCCATGCCGCAGGTGCCGTCCACCGCGGCCGTCGAGCGAGTGACCTACATCCTCAGCCACGAGAGCCCCGCCGTGTTCGTCGAAATGGGCGGCGGCAAACTCGAAGTGCTCACGAAATTCGATTTGATGGACACCATCGCCGGCCTGGTAGGCCAGGTTCGCTAACCGAAAAGTCCGCAGAATGTCCGCAAACTGTTGTGCCTAGCTGATAATGTCTCCTGTTGCCCGATAGAAACGTTCCCTAAATACCTTGGGGACATCAAAATTTCAGGCCGGTCCCTGGTCGCCGGAGTGAACTCCGACAATCGCGCAAAACGTCTTCGAGCGGAGATCGAAAAGCGGCTCGGTGCGTCAGCGGTCCAACAGACCACAAGCGCGAAAACCGCCGAGGAGATGCTGGCAAAAGGTCCCAAACGGAAGAGTACAAAATGCGCTGGATGCCTCAGCTGCGGCAGCTATCCTTCGTGAAAAATACCTGCTACCACTGCTAAATCGCGAGCCGAAGGATCTTCCGCACGAACTTCATGCCATTCGAGCAAGGACGGCGCAAGAATCCCCCCAAGAAAGTAAAGGGGCGATGGCAATCCTCCGCTGGCTGCGGAGACGCTTTTGGTAGGCGCTCGGATTTCACTCTAGGGCCAGTGGCTCTCTCAATTCGTCGGCAGCCTCTATCCACTAAGGTATGTAAAACTCCGCCATACTGTTGGCTAATCCCGATCAATTCCCGGGCTGTTGGCAAAAAGGAAGTTATCAAGAAACGGCGTTCTGGGGAGTTAAGAACGACGGTTCCGGATGGATTGTCGCCTACTCGACACAAACGCTGATTTTGGGTTCTGTTCAATAATCCTCTCAAACCTATTGCCTTCTAACTCATTGAAATTAGGGATCGAGATCCGTCAAACATTGGTGTTCGATATTCATCTGATTGACGAACGGCCCCCGTTGGGCCAGTTGGCCGAAGCGAAAGCCTCAATGGATCACCTCTCGTGTTCCAACGGTTGGTGCCTTCGAGGGTTCAGCCCATATCAAATTATCACCAAGTCGTTGTTCGGGCTGCGCTTAACACGACGATTTCACCAGAACCAACGCCTCAAGTTGCTCCAAAGATGCTCCAAGAATTCGCCCGAAATGGAAGGCGCCTGCGCAAAGGCACGTCTGCGAACTGCGCATCGCTAAGGGCTCGCCCTTCGACGTCGCCGGTCCAAAGCCTCCAGCAGCCTTTTTGACCACCTTTGCGTGCTATTTGGCGAACGACTGCGTTCATGTCACCCCCACCAACGAATACAGAGCGTGTTGCTTGGATCCGGTCAGTTGGACTACAGTGCTCGCGACTGAGGGAAGCGGTCGGCGCAAAGGTCCCAGAACCGAAGCCACAGTAGCCCTCTGGAGGGTAGCTAGTGATCACCTTTGCAGCAGATCGGAGAAGACTCACGGCCCTCGTTCCATCAATAGGCCTTTTATTTTTCTGCCTTTTCGGGGCGTCCCGGGCTTCGGCTACTGACTGTTCGGTTGCCGCACTGAGCGCCCATGGAATTCCGAGTGTGACGATTACCTCCGCCAACGATGTCCCTGCGGTAGCGCCCAACCCCCAATACTGTGACTTGAAAGGTTCGGTTAGGACCAATGGCGAAGGCGCAGGTCCAGGCTCAGCGAACTTTGAGGTAATGTTGCCTGCCAACTGGAACGGCAAGTTCGTATTTCGCGGCGTCGGAGGGCTAGCGGGAACTCTCAGATCTTCGGCCAATCCGGTTGATGAAAATCTATTCTTGGCGCGAGGATACGCCACTGCAATTACAGACACGGGCCACGTCAGCATGGATCCAACCTGGGAATTCATCTCCCCAGGCCAGCCAAACACGGCGAAAATCATCGATT
The DNA here is from genome assembly GCA_964600355.1 of uncultured Acidobacteriaceae bacterium. Taxonomy (GTDB): domain Bacteria; phylum Acidobacteriota; class Terriglobia; order Acidiferrales; family UBA7541; genus Palsa-295. The sequence continues at coordinate 603 of CAZRKW010000331.1, read as the reverse complement.
ACTTCTACCGTGCCGTTCATCAGGTTACGTTGGCCGCCAAGCAAATCGTCAAGGATTACTACAGTTCCACGACGATCTCACACTCCTACTTCGACGGGTGCTCCAACGGCGGCAAGATGGGGTTGATCGAGGCGACGCGTTATCCCGACGACTACGATGGCGTAGTCTCTGGCTCTCCCTGGCTGGACCCACTCGGCACCTCATTTTGGGGGTTGAAGAACACGCAAGCGCTCTTGCATGCATACATCCCTCCATCCCTTTTCCCCGCCATTGATACTGCAATCAAGAAAGAGTGTGATCGTGTCGACGGACTCGTCGATGGGCTAATCCAAGACCCAGCCAGATGCTCGTTCAATCTTAATGTCTTGGTTCCGAGCATCCTGACACAACGGCAGGCGGACGCACTCAAGGCGACTATCGAGCCGGTACGAGACGAGAAAGGCAAATTTATTTATCCCGGATCGTCGGTGAGCAACTTCGCGCAGAGCGGCCTTCCGGCGAAAGCTACTCCCGTAAATGAACTCGATACTCCGCCGGTCGATCCCACGTGTTCTCATCCCTGGGGCAGTGCTGACGCGCCGCCGAATTGGCACCTGGCTGTGG
>CAZRKW010000330.1:0-4084 GCA_964600355.1 uncultured Acidobacteriaceae bacterium | reverse complement strand
GACGCGCGCTGGCGGACGCTGAGCAGCTCGGACGGGACGCCCATCGCTTTGCCGAGCAGGTTGGTGTCGACGCCGTAGGTTTGCCCGAGGGCGTTGAGGCCGGCGAGCTGTTCTTTCAGCTGCTGGTTGGCGAAGGCGATTTGATTCTGCTGCGCCTGGCTCGCGTCGGTTTGCGCTTGCTCGCGTCCGAGTTGCGCGGTGAGGTCGCCGGACCCGGCGCTGTTGTTGGTGGCGGCGACGCGGTTGGCGGCGCGCTGGCGAAGCGCGTCGAAGGCGGTGTTGGAGGCGCCGAGGCTCTGCTGCGTGATGGCGGATTGCTGCTGCGGCGTGTAGCCCTGGCTGTTGAGCAGGCTGGTGATGGTGGGCATGAGGAGCGAGCGGTCCTGCTGGCCCTGCTGGCTGGATTGCGAGATGAGCTGATTCTGCTGCGCGAGTTGCTGATCGGTGAGATTGCGAGTGGTGCTCTGTGCGGCGCGAGACATGACTTCCCTCCTTGCGATTCGATGCTTAATTTGCGAAGACAAACTGCGGATTGACTGCTGAAATTCAAAAACGCCAATCGGGAGATTGGCGTTCCCAGGGACTGCCGCCCTGGATGGAACATTTCTTTGAGGCTCGGGTAGCCCTGAGTTTCGACTCCTCTACGAAACTAAGACCCACCCTTGAAACCGCAAGCGGGGGCACCCGCAACTACTCTCTGAAAATGTCTGCGAGTGGAATTAGCTTACGGTGCTGGCTTCCCTCTTTTGGGCTGACTGTGCTGGACCGATGCGACGCAGCGCAGCCATGCCGCAAGAATGCCGCGGTGTGGGCACGCGGATTGTTGCGGAAGCAGCGACGCGGGGATCAGGATGGCGGCTTGATTCGAAGGCGCGCCTTCCGATCCGCTCAAAACGGACGTCACCTGATAGCAATACGATCCCGAGAGCACGCCGCTCTCGACATACGAGGTCGCGGCTACGGGTAATGCGTTTCGTTTGGCGAACGCGCCGGTGCACGTAGGCGAACGGTAGACGTTATAGGTGAGCGATGGATTGGCGGGTGCGTCGGTGCTCGCCGTCCAGGTGAGAGTAACGCTGTGCTGGGCGCGTGCGGTTGGCGCGGCGAGCGTCATCGCCAGAGTAATCGCGGTGGCAATTGCGAGCAGCGCCGGGCGTGCGGCTTGCGGTTGCATCTGTTCTTACCCCTTTTAGCGATCGGTTAGGCGGCGGCAGTAAGGCGTCCAGGCGTCGTCGCGAATCCAGCCGAGGGATTGCAGGCGGCGCCCGAAGCGCGCGGCGATCCGGGGCGGAAGCCACGCGTGTGCGTCGTCGAGTCCGCGCGCGAGAAGATCGAGCTCGCCTGCCGCGTGCAGGGCGAGCAGCCGGTCAAAACGCTCGCGCGGCTTCCCTTCTCCGGGATCGGCGAGCAGGTACATCTCGCAGGTGAGCCGCGCGAGCGAGGCCATCACCGCGCGGCCGCTTTCGTCTTCGACCACGAGCTTTGAGACGAAGATGGGATCGGCGAGGTCCGGGAACGGGTAATCGAAGCCCTGCCGCGCGTGCATGCTGCGGAGCGCGTCCAGATCGGATTCGGAGTATTCGCGGATAAGCATCGGATTAAACAGGCAGCAGGCGCTGCCGAGAGAGCGTGACGCAAAGCTCTTGGCGGCCCTATCGGCGTGGAGACTTGTGGCCCAGAAAGATGGTGTGGCGCGGACCGCCCGCTTTCAGTCGGCCGCGCACGCGCTCGACTTGCACATCGAACCTTCCGTGGCGCAGGCGCTGCTCGAATTTGCGATCCTCGCGGGCGGACCAGATGGCGAGAACGCCGTCCATCTTGAGGGCGGCGAAGGCAGCGCCGATTCCGCGATCGTCATAGAGGCCGCCGTTTCGTGACGCGCTGAAGGCGGCGGGTCCGTTGTCGACGTCGAGCAGCACGGCATCGAACTGCTGGGGGCGCGAACTCAGCACAACGGCAACATCCTCCACCTCGACGCGCACACGTGGGTCTTTCAGCGGCTCGCCGGCCAGCGAGGCGAGTGGGCCGCGATTCCAATCGACGACGGCGGGCACGATTTCGGCGACGATAACCGTCGCGCCCGTCGGAAGCAGATCGAGCGTCGCGCGCAGCGTGAAACCCATGCCGAGTCCGCCGATCAGCACGCAGGGGCTATCAAGCGTCCGCGCGCGGCGGCACGCGAAGCTCGCCAGCGCCTCCTCCGAGCCGTGCATCTGGCTCGTCATGAGGCTGCGGCCGTCGGCGAGGATGATGTACTCGTCGTCGCGCCGGACCAGCTTCATCACGGTCCCGTCGCGGGAAAGCGCCTGCCCGAGTTGCATCGAAGGTTTCACGGCTGCGATGTTACAGGAGAGAAAAATGTAAGTAAAAACGAACCCCGGGGGATAACTTTCCGCAAATCCTGTCCCACGCCTTCGATGAGGAGTTCCGCGTCAGTGCAGAATGAGGTCCGAATACTCAGGATGCTTTCTTACGTACTCTCGAACCAGCGGACAAATAATATCGACCTTGAGGTTGCGCTCCTTTGCCCACAGGAGACCGCTCTCCGCCAAAGAGGATGCCAGGCCGGCGCCGCGCAGTTTTTCCGGGACTTCGGTGTGGATCAGCTCGAGGATATTTCCGCTGAGACTGTATTCCAGATAGGCGGCTTCGCCATCACGCTCGATTTCGAAGCGGCCGGTGGTCACCTTCTGCGGAAGCTGCGGCTTACGGCGAAAAAATCCCCACATGGCGATGCAACACTTCCCTTTCGACGCGTTCACTCCGCGTGTTCCATTATCTCAGGAGCAGAGCCGAACGCGGGCACGCTTTGATAGCGCGCGTGAGACTATTCCGTTCCGTCCGGCAGCGTTCCCTATGCAGCGAGCGAGTGTGTTCCGTAACATGCTAGACTTAGCGCGTGGATTACAACTACAAGGGATTTGCGGTAATTACGGCGGCGCGCCAGATCAACGAGCCCCCGAATGAAGTGTGGCGTCCGCTTTTCCGGATCAATGGCAAGGATCAGAGCCTGACGTGGACTCCCAGAGACCGCTCGGTTGTGTTTACGACCGAGCAGAATGCCATCGAGGAGGCCAGGAAACGCGCGGAGTGGGTCATCGACAATTCGTCCGACAACTCGTCGGACAATTCGGCAGTGGACGCGCCTCGGTAAGCCTGTCCCTTAGAACCTGTCACCAGCCACACAAGAAGCTGCAAACCAGGCAAGCCATTCAATATGAATCAGTCAGCGTGATCACTCAATGTGATCGATGAGTGTCCCGGGCACTAAAGCGGCAGACCGTCTGCCTACCCTGCAAAACGAAAGGCATTTATGAACGAACTCGAGAAGAAACTCAGCGACAAGCGCAAGGCGCATCGCGCGACCAAGTGCGACACGTGCGGCGATCCGCTCGCGTCACACCACGCGCTCGGAAAGTGCAAGAGCAAGAATTGCCGCTGCTACCGATTCGTTTCCGTTGCAATGCGCAGAGGCTAAGCACCGCTCGCTTGCCGACGCAGTTTTGAATTTGCGGGCGGCCCGCCCCTCGCGCGCTTCGAGGGTCGGAGGGTTTCTCCGATCATTTCCTGACAGCAACCTTGAGACGTAACCAAGCCCGGCCCTTGAGAGTCAAAGGGTCAGGCACGCGAAGAACCACGTTACAATGGTTTCAAGGAGAGTTATTCACGTGAAAAGAACAGAAATGATTCTGCGTCTGCTGGCGCTGCCGATGCTGATGGTTCTGGTGACGTTCTGCTCGAAGGCAGAGTCAACGATTCGAGTGCATATGATCGATGCCCGGTCCGGACAGCCTCTGGCGAATAATCCCGTGCGCCTCTGGACGACCGGCGTCGCCGCATACCGCACGCATTCGGGCTACGTCCAGCAGATGACGGATTCCAACGGCGTCGCCACCTTTCATGTGGCGGATCCCCAACCCACCTATCTCTACATTCACGCAGGAATGGATAACTCGTGGGAGGAATGCTCTTCGAACAGCCGGACGGGGTACGTTGCCAAAGACGTCCTGGAATCCGGCATAGCGAAGGAGGACGTCTGCGGCAAGCTCCCGGACGTTTCCAGCAAGTTTCACGCCGGCGCCGG
>CAZRKW010000329.1:0-4089 GCA_964600355.1 uncultured Acidobacteriaceae bacterium | reverse complement strand
ACGCGCTCGATTTAACGACAGGTTCCGCACTTCCTGGGAGTCCGCAAACGATTACAGCGACTTTTCCGGGAACGGGCCCAGGCAGCAGGAACGGTCAGACTTCATTCGATGCCAAACAGTACGAAGACCGCGCTGCCTTGCTGTTGTCGAAAGGCGTCGTTTACACCTCGTGGGCTTCGCATTGCGACCGCGAGCCTTATGGTGGCTGGGTGATCGCTTACGATGCCGCCACGCTTCAAAAAGCATCCAGCATCAATCTCACCCCCAACGGCACGCAAGGCGCGATCTGGATGACCGGAGACGGCCCGGCCGCGGACCAGGCCGGCAACGTGTATCTGCTCACGGGCAACGGGACCTTCGATACGGCCCTAGATCCGAAAGGGTTCCCCGCCCAGGGTGATTTCGGCAACGCATTCGTGAAACTTGCCATGCGCGGCGGCCAGCTGACGGTGACCGATTACTTCACCATGCACAACACGCTGGAGGAATCGGAGCGGGACGAAGATATCGGTTCGGGAGGAATTATTCTCCTTCCCGACGTGAAAGATGCGTCCGGCAGGGTGCGCCACCTTGCCGTGGGCGCGGGAAAGGACCGGATCGTCTACATGGTGGATCGCGATTCGATGGGCGAATTCGACGCGAACGGCGACAAGGCGTACCAGGAAGCAATCGGGGCTATTGCGGGAATGGAGTTTGCCACGCCTGCCTACTTTAATGGCGCGATTTATTTCGGGGCTTTCGATGACGCTGTCCGGGCCTTCCCATTGTCCAATGGAATGGTCCCGCGCTCGCCGGCCTCGCAGACGGCGACAAGGTTCGTCGATCCCGGAACGACTCCAAGTGTTTCAGCGAATGGAACGCTCAATGGAATCGTCTGGACGGTTGAGAACTCCATTCCTGCCGCGCTGCACGCGTACTTGGCCAGCGACCTGAAGAAGGAGCTTTACAACAGCAACCAGGCCGGGACGCGCGATCAGTTCGTGAATAATAAATTCATCGCGCCGATTATCGCCGATGGCAGGGTCTATGTGGGAACCCCAACCGGCGTCGCGGTGTTTGGATTATTGAAGTAGTTCTGCCTGCTTTTCAAATCCACGCCAGCACGTCCAAAAACGAAGTGGCGCTCACTCGCGTCACTGTTTCGACCGTGCCATGTAGGTCTTGGTGAACATGTTCCGCTCGTTGGTAACCGTGAATGTCCCGTCCCCTTGCGCGGACACCTTGATCCAGTAGGCTTTGCCATTGTGAGAGGGCGGGGCAGGCGACCGGGGTTCGCGCAGCACGTACTCGTCCGCGGGCGGCGGCATCGGCTCGACAGGCATTGCCGTCATGGGATCGTCGAGAATGTTCGCAATGAACAGCCCTGGCACGGTGTACTCCTGCCCGCTGAGCAGCGAGAAATGAAGCTCCCACAGATTCTCAAGGCCGGGTGAGGTGTAAAAGGTTTTCATCGTTTCCGGCCGGCCGCCCTTGCGGATTCCATTGTTCATAATAATGACGCGCGGACGAAGCGCATGAACGAGCGCCGGCGTATTGGCTACCACCAGTGAATGATTGGAGACCACAAAAACGTCGGTGGTACCGATGGGGTTGTTCGGGCACATCAGCTCGAATTCTTTGTTCCAGGTGAGATCGCCCAAATGCACGATCCGAAACTTTCCGAACGCGACGACGCTGCCCAGCGAACTCGGGTTCTCGACTCCGCCGTCGTCATCCTTGTCCCTGGGCTGGAAACTCACGCATTCCGGATTGGGATGACCGCCTCCGGGGAGGGGCGTCTTAATCACTCCGCCCGCCGCGGTCACCACGCGCCAGTCAAGGCCGGCGACCGGAATCCTATCGCCCGCCTTCACCACCGTGTGCTTCGACTTGGCATAGAGCTCGGGATAGATGTTCTTGAGGAATTCTTCGCCGTGAACGTTGGGCTGCTGCAAGTTCGGGCCGTGGTCGATGAAATTCCTTATCTCGATGCGCGAGGCGAGCTCGGCCGTGCCGCCGAAATGATCGCCGTGCCAGTGCGTGGTGATGAGATTATCGAGGTGCGTGAGCCCGGCATCTTTGACGGCATCCAGGATCCGGTTCACATCCCTGGAATTGGGACCGCCGCTGCCGGTATCCATAAGCACCGATTCGCCGGACGGCGAAACAAACAAGGTGGCGTTCCCGCCCTCCACGTCAATCACGTAGATGTCGAATGTTTTCGCTGCCTGTGTTTGCGCGATTGCGGGAATCCCAAAAAACAAGAAGGCCAGAAAAGTTGCAACTAAGGCGCGCATTAAGAATCCCTCCAAGGAAACGAGTCGTGCGGGTCGATTTCTAGCGAAAAGGGCCGCTGAGTCCTGACATTCAGCGGCTCCTGCGACAACTCAAAAAGCTTTGGGATCATACCAGCTCTGAGGGCCGATCGAGTAACGCGCCTTGGCCCCACGAATAGGCTGTGACGAATGACCCGGTGTTAGTCTAAGCTTCTTTGGATTTGCGTGCCGGTTCAGACGGGCAAAATGGAAGCTTTCGATGCCAAGTAATTTACGTTCGAAGATGTGGACTGGGAAGGTCGCCCTGATCACCGGCGCTTCCAGCGGAATCGGCGCGAGTTGTGCGAAATTGCTGAGCCAATGCGGAGCCAGGCTCGCATTGACGGCGCTTCCGAGCGAGCACTTCAAGGACGAAGAGTCCGATTCCCGGCTCGTCGTCACAGGGGATATTACTTCAGAGGTCACCCGCCTTGAGGTGGTCAACCGAACCATCGAACGCTTCGGGCAAATCGATGTCCTCATCAACAATGCGGGCGTGGGCCAATACGGATACCCGACCGAGGTGGACACGGACATTTCCAAGCGAATGTTTGACGTGAACGTCTTTTCCGCCCTGGCGTTGACGCAGCTCGCCGTGCCCCATATGTTGGCAAGACGGTCCGGCACTATCGTCAATATGGGATCTGTGGGCGGCAAAGTGTCACTGCCGTGGGCAGTGATGTACTGCGCCACCAAATGGGCCCTTCATTGTGTCAACGATTCCTTGCACCGGGAACTGTCCGGCACGGGAATTCGAGTCATGAAGGTCTGCCCGGGAATCGTCGATACAAAGTTCCGTGAGCATGTGCTCGCAGGAGCAGCGCCTCGACGCGTGGAGGGTATCCGTCGCGTCGTAAGCCCCGACGAAGTTGCCATCGCCCTGATTCGTGGCGTCGAGCGCGGCAAGCGGACCGTATTCGTCCCCAGGATCGGCTTCCTTTTCACCTCTCTCGATTTTTTTGCGCCGCGCGTGATGGATTGGTACCTGCGGGGGAAGACCTAAACAACAAGGCTCCCTTACATTTCTAGCGGCGAGGCAATCCCTGGGCTTTCCTCGAGATTGACTCCGCAGCGGCGCGCCAGCCGATTTCGCGATTCCGTGGGGGTTAGATACTTGTTCGATGAGCGGCCGCACGCAATGCGGGATATACAACGTAGGCGGTGTACACTCGCCATAAGGAGCTCGAATTGGAAAAGCAGTAGGATCGGAAATCACCCCATGAGCTTTCCCGAAAGTGTCAAAAACGTCCTTCAACAGAGTTACTGCTTCCTGTTGCGCTCACGAATCTCGCTGATCCGTGGAGTCACACTTGGCGACGGCGTAATCATAAAGGGGATGCCGATCATCGATACCAGCGGTGGCGGCGAGGTCTATATCGGGTCGGGAGCGACCCTGAACTCGTTGAACTTCCGCTATCACATCAATATGCACAGCCCGGTGAAGCTTATGGCAGACCGAAAAGGAGCGCAAATTCGTATCGGCGCGCAGACCAGAATCCATGGAACGTGCATTCACGCGTATAAATCGGTCACAATCGGCGAGAAGTGCCTGATCGCCGCGAACTGCCAGATCATGGACTGCAACGGGCACGATCTATCGTTCGACAATGTGGAGAACAGAATTCACACAACCGGCAACGCAGATCCGGTGGTCATAGAAGACTGCGTTTGGATCGGAGCGAACGCGGTTATTCTGTCCGGCGTGCGCGTCGGACGCGGAAGCATCATTGGCGCGGGAAGCGTGGTTGGACAGGACATCCCGCCGATGGTCGTTGCCTGCGGGAATCCGGCCAAA
>CAZRKW010000328.1:0-4092 GCA_964600355.1 uncultured Acidobacteriaceae bacterium | reverse complement strand
GAAGGAGTCGCACGGCAAGGCAATTACGTTCGATGTTGCCCGAGAGCTTTCCGACATTTTCCTAACGAGCCTAACGGCAACGGCTATCCGACTTGTCCGACATGGGTCGTTTCCGGCCATTCTTGTGTATCTGCTGAACGGCAAAAGGAAGTGGTTTATCCGGGGAGACGGCGTCCCCGAGCGGCTATGGCCGCTCGAAAAACCAAGGTCCGCGACCGCCGCGGCTGATCTGTTGAAGGGCGAGGGCGAGCAAGGCGCGATTTCGATCCAGGCTGACGGGTGGATCGACCACCCGCGTTCCAAATGGTACGAAGTTGTTGAGCACTCAATTCGAATTTCTTCGACAGGCCTCCTGTCATTCATCTGGTGGAAGGACGAACGGCAACTTCTCGAACTCGAAGAAGAGGGGTAATCCAGGGGCAGCCCTGGTAGTGGTCTCCGAATCGGCGTCCGAGTGTTTGCTTGCCACTCAAGGGACCCATTCCCAGCCCCGGGTTGACCAACTGGGCATCGCTGCCTTGCGGGGGGACCACCCGGGTGGTAGCTTAATTCTTCCAATCCTCTGAGGATTCGGATAGGGGCGCGCACCGGGAATCGAGCTGTTTCCGGAGGCCTGTGCAGGAGTTCCGTTGGCACCGTGGAGCGTTAACGACCAGAAAATCCCGCAAGGGAGGCTGGCGCTTTTTTCTTATGTTTCGGTAGTGTTCATCGTCCTGCTGCTGGTGGGATTCTGGAAGCTGCAGGTCATTCAGTCCGGCCATTTTTCCGATCTCGCCGAACGCAATCAGATCCGCTACATTCCGATCATCGCCCCGCGCGGCGCCCTGCTCGACCGCGAAGGCCGCGTGCTGGTCGATAGCTATCCTTCCTTCAGCATCCTTCTTCTCCGCGACGACCCCAAGGCGCTGCAAAAAAGCCTCGCCGCCGTGGAAGAGGGCCTGGGAATCGCCAAGGAAGACCTGACGCAGCAGCTTGAAAACGCCCGCTTCGAGCCGAAATTTGTGCCCATCGTTATAAAGCCGGCCGCCACCGAAGCCGACATCGCGTTCGTGGAATCGCACCGAGCCGACCTTCCCGTGCTCGAGCTGATGATGGTCCAGCGCCGCCGCTACCAGCACGGCCAGATGCTCGCCAACACCATCGGCTACGTCGGCGAAGTTTCGTCGCAGCAGCTCGAACAGAGCGACGGCCACTACCGCCCCGGAGACATCGTCGGCAAAGCGGGACTCGAACGCGAATACAACGACCAGCTCGAAGGCACCGACGGCATGCGCCGCGTCGTCGTCAACAGCGTCGGCAAAGCCATGCGGACGCTCGACAACGTGGAAGCCATCCCCGGCAAGCCCATTCAGCTGACCATCGACTACGACCTGCAGGCCATCGCCGAAGCCGACATGGCCGAAAAGGCCGGCGCCGTGGTCGCGCTCGACGGGCGCACCGGCGAAGTGCTGGTGATGATCAGCCGCCCCACCTTCGATCCCAACGATTTCGCCGTCCGCATTCCCGCCTCGGAATGGGCCAAGCTCAATACCGATCCCGAAACGCCGCTGCTGAATCGCGCGATCCAGGCGCAGCTTGCGCCGGGTTCGGTTTTCAAAATCGTGATGGCCACCGCGATGCTCGATTCGAAGGCCATTCCCGCGGATTTCCACGCTTTTTGCCCCGGCCATGCGGAATTCTACGGACGCGTGTTTCACTGCTGGCGCCCTGCAGGCCACGGTTCGGTGGACGTTCACCGGGCCATCGTCGCCTCCTGCGACGTGTTTTTCTACACCATCGGCAAGATGCTCGGGATTGATCGCATTCACGATTACGCCGTGGGGCTGGGGCTCGGACGCCCCACCGGCGTGGACCTGCCCAGCGAGCAGCCCGGGCTGGTTCCCTCCGAAGAGTGGGTGCAGCGCGTCTACCACCACAAGTGGTATGCCGGCGAGACCATCTCCGTTTCGATTGGCCAGGGCTCGGTGACGGTAACGCCCATCCAGCTCGCTCGCATGATCGCGACGGTCGCCAGCGGCGGCACGCTCGTCCAGCCGCACCTGCTGAAGAATCTCGTCACGACGAAAGTGGGACATTTCCCCCTATCCGACGACGCCGTGGAGACAGTCACGCAGGGCATGTATGGCGTGATCAACGAAGGCGGCGGCACGGGATACTCCCTGCGGCTGCAGAACGTCGATTTCTCCGGCAAGTCCGGAACGGCGCAGTTGATGAGCTACGAAGCCGGCGCGAAGATGGGTAAAAAGGGAAAGAACACCAACGGCTGGTTTGTGGGCTATGCCCCGCGGCGCAACCCGGAAATCGTGGTAGCCGCCGTGGTGCAGGACACCGACCTGCACGGCGGCTCGACGGCTGGTCCGGTGGTGCGAGACATCGTGAAAGCGTTCTACGACAAGAAAAACGCCCACTTGCAGCAACAAGCCACAACGGTCCCGCCGACACCCACCGTCCCGGCCGAACACGTGGAAGCAGCTGCCGCCACGCCGCCCCTGGCCGGCACCGAGGAAACACCGCACCCATGAAGGATCGTCCGAGTACACAAGATTGGGACTGGCCGCTGTTCGGCATCATCGGGGCCATCAGCACGCTCGGCGTGCTCGAGGTGTATTCGTCCACCCACGCCAGCGCCATGGCCGGCATGCAGTGGAAGCAGCTGATGTGGATCGGCATCGGCCTGGTCGGCATGTTCCTGATTTCCCGCATCGATTACCACACCCTCATGGACCAAGCCCCCGCCCTCTACCTCTTCGGCCTGGCCACGTTGTTGGCAGTCCTGGTAATCGGCCACTCCCGCTTCGGCGCGAAGAGGTGGGTGGCGCTGGGCGGGGGGGTGAACTTACAAGTATCGGAATTGATGAAGTTGATTATAATTGTGGTGCTGGCGCGGTTCTTCACGGACGTGCGGACGGACCGGCTGACTTTGCAGGATATCTTCAAGGTTGGAATCGTCACCGGGATACCTGTACTATTGATTCTGATCCAGCCCGATTTGGGAACGGCGATGGTGCTGGTGCCGGTGGCTGTTGTCGGGGCCTTCCTGGCTGGGATCGAATGGAAGCACCAGGCCGTGGCTCTGGTGTTGATCGCGCTTCTGCTGCCCGTTGGGTGGCACATGCGGACGCACCTGAAGCCGTACCAGCAGCAGCGGATAACAACGTTCCTGCACCCGGAAGAAAACCCGCGAGGGGCCGGATACCAGATTCTGCAGTCGGAAATTGCGGTCGGATCGGGCGGCTTTTGGGGCAAAGGGTTTGGCAAGGGCAGTCAGAACCAGCTGGGGTTCGTACCAGTACGGTATTCGGACTTTATTCTGGCTGCACTGGCAGAGGAACAAGGATTTATTGGTGTATGCGTGGTGCTGTTGTTGTATCTTGGGTTAATTCTGCGGCTGGTGGATAACGCGCAGAAGGCCAAAGACCGCGCCGGGATGTACGTGGTGATGGGAGTTACCGCGATCCTGGGATTTCACGTCCTGGTGAACGCTTCGATGGTGATCGGATATATGCCGGTCACTGGCATTCCCCTGCCGCTGATGAGCTACGGAGGGTCGGCAACAGCGTTTGTTTACATGGCTTTGGGCTTGGTGATGAACGTCCGCATGCGGCGATTCGTGAACTGAGCCAGTGCAAGCAGCAGAGATTTAAAAGCAAGGAACGACAGTCCGTAAAAAAGATCAGCAGTGCTCCCGCCACGGGACACCCGGGTCGGGATTCAGTTCAGGATGAGGGACGCATCGGTTTGAGCAGCGCAAATCAGCTACGCGACACCTTTTTCGTGGATGGCCGTTCGTGGCAGACGCAAAGCAGCCTCTTACGCCACGCCGGCCCCCGTGCGCGCGCGCGTGTGTACCGCCGCCGTCCGATGCGCCGTGAGGAGCTTCACACAAATGTCGAAGGAAATGGTGATATCGGCGAACCCGCACGAAACGCGGGTCGCCATCATGGAAGAAGGACAGCTTTGTGAGTATTACGTCGAGCGTCAAAAAGAATTCGCGTTAGTCGGGAGCATTTACAAGGGCCGTGTGACACGCGTGCTGCCAGGCATGCAGTCGGCCTTCGTGGAAATCGGCCTCGATAGCGACGCCTTCCTGTA
>CAZRKW010000327.1:0-4109 GCA_964600355.1 uncultured Acidobacteriaceae bacterium | reverse complement strand
CTTCGAGGAAGAAACCAGCTCGATGATCGTGTTTCCGCACGGGGGCGTTCTGAGGATGTCGACCTCCGTGACCGCGGGCCAGATGCTGGTTTTGACGAATTTGAAGTCGCGGCAGGACGCGATTTGCCGCGTGGTCAAGGTTCGGAGCTATTCGAATTCCTCGTCGTACGTCGAAGTGGAGTTCACGCACCGGCAACCGGGGTTCTGGGGCGTTTATTTCGAGTCCGACGCGATTGCAGACGCAACGCCGGCCGCGAAGCCCGCGGAGGTCTCTGGGCCGGAGGTGACGGGCTCGAAGCAAGCAGTAGCTGGAACCGGCGCTGTGAAGAATCCTCCTTTGGACAAGAAAGAATCCACCTTCATCGCCATTGGTTCGCAGGAGGATGTGCAACCGGCGGCATCATCGACCTCAGCGCTTTCTTCTTCGAAGACCAAGACACCCCTTCCAGATTCCCGGACTTTTCAGAAACCGGGAACGCCGGCTACTGTGCCGCCGCAAGCTTCCATTGCCGGTGCTCAGGCCAGTCCTTCCAAGACATCGAAAACCCAGCAGGAGGAGGAAGACGCTTCTCTTGCTGAAACGCTGGGTGAGGTTTCCGGCGGGTCCGCCAAGCCGGCACGCACTTCTAAACCGGCCCGCGCTTTTACGGGCGAGGCGTTCGGTTCGCAGGGCGATCTCGCGAAACAGGACGAGCAAGGTTCGGAAGGAAAAAAGAGCGGATTGCTGATCGCAGTCTGCGGCGTGGCTTTGCTGATGGCAGCAGCGGGCGCGGGAATACTCTGGCATCACAAATCCACCGATAGTCCGGTGGCTCAAACCCAAGTTACGGCAGCGCCGGTAATGCCGAGCCCTGCAGTGCAGGTACCTGCGCCGCAGCCGGCGATCGTTCCTCCGGCCTCGAAGCCGAGTCCTGCTCCGCAAAATTCACTCCGCCCGACACCTTCCAGTACCGTAAGACCGCCAAAGGAAACGGTGACGATCACCGAATCTCCGGCGGCTGCTGCCGCTCCTGAGTCGAGCGCGCCCGCTGCGCCCGCCAGGAAGCCGGTTCCGAGCATATTTGGAGCGCTGAATTCCCATCCCGTAGCGCCCCGGCAACGCACGGATGGAGCCGCGGCACCCAAAGTTGATGCGGTTGCGGCACCGAGCGGGGATGCGCTGGCCGGCATCGCCACCTCTTCCGTAAATCCAACCGCGCCCCCAGCCCCCGCCTTACGCGTGACTGCGCCGATTCAGGCAAACAGCGGAGGCGCCAAGTTGCCGCAGCTGCTGGTGAGGGTGATCCCCCAATATCCGCCCTTGGCAAAGCAGACGCACACGGAAGGGGACGTGATGCTGGAAATCGCGGTGGACAAAACCGGCAACGTAACCGACGCAAAGGTGCTGTCCGGGCCGGCGGCCTTGCGCATAGCCGCCATTGGCGCGGTAAAACGCTGGAAGTATCAGCCTGTCGAGGGCCAGACGGACTCGGTGAAAATGACGGTTACGATCCAATTCCGCCTATAGCGGCGCCGTTTCCTTTCGAAAACATGTTCCTTCGTTCGCACAGCGCGGTACCTGCCGCGCTGTTGCTTTTTCGTGCGCCTTGGCATCCAATAAGCTGACTTCGAAATCAACGTGGATGGGTCTGAGGTGCTTATGCGGGAAGCTGTGATTGTAAGTTCCGTGCGGACGGCCGTAGGGAAAGCGCCGCGGGGTTCGTTTCGCACCACGCGTCCGGACGACTTGGGCGCGATCGTGATCAAGGAAGCGATCTCGCGGGCCACAGGGCTCGATGTAAAGGAAGTGGAGGACGTGATTCTCGGCTGCGCCATGCCGGAAGCCGAGCAAGGGATGAACGTGGCGCGGAATGCCTGGCTGCGCGCGGGACTGCCCGTCGAGACGTCAGCGATGACGATCAACCGGTTCTGTTCTTCAGGGCTGCAGTCGATTGCGCTGGCCGCCCAGCGCATCATGGCGGGACAGGGCGATGTGGCCGTGGCGGGCGGCACCGAATCCATGAGCATGGTTCCCATGGGCGGGAACAAAGTGGCGCCCAATCCCTGGCTGATGGATCACTATCCGGACGCCTACATCAGCATGGGCCTCACGGCCGAGAACGTGGCGAAGAAGTACGGCATCTCGCGCGAGCAGGCGGATGAGTTCTCGCTCGCGAGCCATCAGAAGGCGCTGGCGGCAATCTCCGCCGGCAAATTCAAGGACGAAATTGTCCCGGTCGAAGTGAGCTACACCCTGGTGGAAAATGGCGCGAACGGCACGTCGAATGGAGCTCGACCCAAAACCGTGAAGCTTACTTTTGATACGGACGAAGGCCCGCGAGCCGATACTTCGCTGGAGGCCCTCGCAAAACTCAAGCCCGCGTTTCACGCGCATGGGCAGGTGACGGCGGGAAACAGTTCGCAGATGAGCGATGGCGCGGCCGCGGCCGTGGTGATGAGCGCGGAGAAGGCGCGTTCGCTGGGATTAAAGCCGCAAGGCCGGTTCGTGGCGTTTGCCACCGCAGGCGTCTCTCCCGAAGAGATGGGCATCGGGCCGGCTTATGCCATTCCGAAGGTTCTCAAGATGGCAGGCTTGACGCTCGACCAGATCGATGTGATCGAACTGAATGAGGCGTTCGCGGCGCAGGCACTCAGCGTGATAAAACTGGCTGGGCTCGATCCGGCTCGGGTGAACGTGAACGGCGGGGCCGTGGCGCTGGGCCATCCGCTGGGTTGCACCGGGGCCAAGCTTACCGCGACGATCCTGCGAGAGCTGGAACGCCGCAATGGCCGGTACGGCCTGGTGTCGATGTGCATCGGGGGCGGCATGGGCGCCGCCGGTATTTTCGAACGGGCCGCGTAGCGCAGGTGGTAGCGTCGTTATTCCGCTGATGCGCGAAAGGGAGAAAGATTGATGGCGACAACACCGGTGTCCCGGTCCTTGACCCGTGGAGGCGCTTTTCTCATCACGGACAGCACTCCAGAAGACGTTTTTACTCCCGCCGATCTCACCGACGATCAGCACCTCATCGGACAAACCGCCGAGGAATTCGTCGCCAAAGAAGTGATGCCCCTGATTCCCGATCTGGAGCAGCACAAAGAAGGACTCATCGCAGGCTTGCTGAAAAAGGCCGGCGAGATCGGACTTTTGGGCGGGACGATCCCGGAGGAATACGGCGGCTCGGGGCTCGACAAGGTGTCGGCAACCGTGCTGGCGGAAAAGCTGGCCGGCTATGCGTCTTTCGCGGTGTCGCACGGCGCGCACGCGGGCATCGGGACGATCCCCATCGTGAATTTCGGCACCGAAGAGCAAAAGAAAAAATACCTTCCGAAGATCGCTACCGGCGAATTGCTCTCCTGCTACTGCCTTTCGGAGCCGCAGGCGGGCTCGGACGCGCTGGCGTCGCGCACGCGGGCGGTGCTTTCTCCCGACGGCAAGAACTGGATCCTCAACGGGCAGAAGATGTGGATCACCAACGGCGGCTTTGCGGACGTCTACATCGTGTTCGCGAAGGTGGACGGCGAAAAGTTCTCGTGTTTCATCGTCGAGCGCGGCACGCCGGGATTCACGCCTGGCGCGGAAGAAAAAAAGATGGGCATTCGCGGCAGCTCCACGGTGCCTCTGTTTTTCGACAATTCTCCGGTGCCCAAGGAAAACCTGCTGCACGAAATCGGCCGCGGGCACATCGTTGCATTCAATACCCTGAATGTCGGGCGGTTTTCCCTCGGCGCCTATTGCCTGGGGGGCGCCAAGAACGTGCTTGCGGCGGCTTCGAAATATTCCAAAGAGCGCACCGCTTTCGGCAAGCACATCTGCGATTTCGGCCTAATCAAGGCCAAGCTTGGCGAGATGGCCGTCCGGATTTACGCCGTGGAATCGATGATTTACAGGTCAGCGGGGATGATCGAAGCAGCCGTCTCAACTCCCGGAGCGGCGCCCTCGACGGCCAACAAGACGCTGCAGGCCATGCAGGTGCTCGAGGAATACGCCATCGAGAGTTCAATCAGCAAAGTAGTGGGCAGCGAAACGCTGGACTTCTGCGTGGACGAAGCGGTGCAGATTTTCGGCGGATATGGCTTCCACGAGGACTACCCGGTGGCGCGCGCCTATCGCGACAGCCGCATCAACC
>CAZRKW010000326.1:0-4114 GCA_964600355.1 uncultured Acidobacteriaceae bacterium | reverse complement strand
CCCTTTCTATCGCGCGGCCGGGCGGAAGGGTGCTACTGTTTGCGCATAACGATCCCGTCCTCCAGCTGCAATTTCCGGCTGCGGCGGTGGGAATCGAGGAGAAGGAAATTTTGGGCAGCTACAGCGCTTCGGTGGACGATCAGGAAGAGTCCGCCCAACTGGTGTTCAGCCATCGCCTGCCGATGCGGGAGATGATCTCGCACCGTTTTCCGCTCGAGCGGATTGCGGACGCGCTGCAATTGGCGGCTCGGCCCGCTGATGATACTCTGAAGGTGGTGATAACCCACGAATGAAACTGGAATCGAACGGCCACATGAGAGCGGCTGTCCTGTACGGCCGCGAAGACATGAAGATCGAGCAGGTGGATATCCCGTCGCTCGCGGAGGACGAGGTGCTCGTCCGCGTCGAAGTGGCTCTCACCTGCGGCACCGATCTCAAAGTGTGGAAGCAGGGCTCGCATCCCCGGATGATTCATCCCCCTGCGCTGTTCGGCCACGAACTCGCGGGCGTGGTGGAAACCAAGGGCAGCGCCGTCAATGGCGGCGTGCACACGGGCATGCGCGTGGTTCCGTCGAACTCCGCGCCGTGCAACATCTGCATGTACTGCCGCAAGGGCCAGCCGAACCTTTGCGAGGATTTGCTGTTCAATAACGGCGCGTACGCCGAATTCATCCGCATTCCCGGCCGGATCGTCCAGCAGAACATGCTGGAGATTCCGGATAATGTCCCGTTCGTGGACGCGGCCATGGTCGAGCCGCTCGCCTGCGTCCTGCGCGGCGCGCATGAGATCGACGCGCGCGAGGGCGATACGGTCGTGGTGATCGGGTGCGGTTCCATCGGGCTGAAATTCATTCGCATTCTTTCCTCGCGCAACGTTCGCGTGATCGCGCTAGGCAAGCGCAAGAGCCGGATAGCCGCCGCGGAACGCCTGGGAGCCGTGGCCGCGTTCGACGTTGCTGAGATCGATAACCCGGTGAATCTGGTTCGCCAGT
The DNA here is from genome assembly GCA_964600355.1 of uncultured Acidobacteriaceae bacterium. Taxonomy (GTDB): domain Bacteria; phylum Acidobacteriota; class Terriglobia; order Acidiferrales; family UBA7541; genus Palsa-295. The sequence continues at coordinate 3,122 of CAZRKW010000326.1, read as the reverse complement.
TGACCGAAGGCGGACGCGGCGCCGATGCCGTGATCGAAGCGGTCGGCTCCGCCAAGACGTGGCAATGGGCGCTGCAAATGGTGCGCAAGGGCGGCCGGGTGAATTTGTTCGGAGGGTGCCCGAGCGGCACGCAGGTGAATTTCGATCCCGCGGCGCTGCACTATTCCGAAATTACCATCAAGTCGACCTTCCATCATTCCCCGCGGTTCATCCGCGAGGCGCTCGATACGATCGTGCGCGGCGAGATTCGCGCGAGCGATTTCATTACCGGGGAAGTCCCGCTGACGGAGCTCCCGCACGTCTTCGAGCACATGAAACAGCGGAACGGCGAGCTGAAGACAGCCGTCATTCCCTAGCACGCGGTAAAAATCGCGCAACGCTGATTGCGCGAGAGCGGTTACGGTACGCGCCCTCGACAGGGCTCCATGCTGCCCACACCAGAACTGGAAATCGCCTGCAATCTTCCGCCCGAAGGTTGTGCGCCCGCCGAAGCCCAGCGCTACACGCGCTGGCTCGCCACGCATCACTACGAGAATTTCAACGTGGTGTCGTGGCTCCTTCCTCGCAGGCTGCACCAGCATTTCTACAATGTCTATTCCTATTGCCGCTGGTCTGACGATTTGGGAGATGAGGTAGCCAATCCCACCCGCGCGCTCGAACTACTTGATGCGTGGGAACACGAATTGCAGCTGGTCTACCGCGCGGATCGCGGCCCGTCGCATCCGGTGCTGATCGCCCTGCGCGAAACGGTGCGCGAGAAAAATATTCCCATCGAGCCGTTTCGCGATCTGCTGCGCGCCTTCCGGCAGGACCAGCGCGTGCTTCGCTACGGCACCTGGGAGGATGTGCTCGATTATTGCGTCTACTCGGCGAATCCCGTCGGCCGGCTGGTGCTGTATCTCTGCGATTATCGCGATGAAGAGCGCCAGCGGCTTTCCGACTGCACCTGCACCGCTTTGCAGCTGGCCAACTTCTGGCAGGACGTTTCGCGCGATCTGGGAAAAGGACGGATTTACATCCCCATCGACGCTCTTCAAGCTCACGGATTGACGGAAGCGGACATCGTCGCCCAGCGTTTCGATGAACGATACGCGCGGCTCATGAAGTCGCTGGTCGCGCGGACGCGGGAACTTTTTGCCGCGGGCGCTCCGCTCGCGCGCCAGGTCGATGAGACCCTGCGAGTCGATATCGAGCTCTTCAGCCGCGGCGGCCTCGCCATTCTCGACGCGATCGAGGTCTCGGGCTACAACACGCTGCAGCAGAGGCCCGCGCTGACGAAACTCACGAAAGTAAGATTGCTCGGACGCGCACTAGTATCGAAGTATGCCGGCCCAGCACCCAAGCGTGAACCTTCCGCGCCCACAGCCAGCACAGAAGCGCTGCCTGCGGCGGCCCGGACCCAGGTGCCGCCAAGCGAGTCGGAGGTCCGGAACTCTTACGCGGAATGCAACCGCATCGCCCGCGAGTCCCGCAGCAGCTTCTATCTCGCGTTTTTCGGCCTTCGCAAGCCCAAGCGCAACGCGCTATGCGCGCTGTACGCCTTCATGCGTCTCATCGACGATGTCTCGGACGAGCCGGGCGACCTCGAATCGAAGCGCCGCGGCCTGGCCCGCTGGCGGGCGATGCTGGACGAAGCCGTCTCGGGAAACACGTCCGGCCACGCCGTTCTTCCTGCCCTGGCGGACACGATTGCGCGCTTTCAGATGCCCACGCGCTATTTCCACGACCTGATCCTCGGCGCCGAAATGGATTTGACCATCAATTCCTATGCCACCTTCGACCGACTTTCGGAGTATTGTTATCGTGTGGCCGGCACTGTGGGGTTGACCTGCCTGCGCGTTTTTGGATTCCGCGACCAGAAAGCGCCCGATCTCGCCGAACGCCTCGGACTCGCGTTTCAGCTGACCAACATTATTCGCGACGTGCGCAGCGATTACGAAATGGGCCGCGTGTATCTCCCGCAGGAGGATCTCGACCGCTTCGGCTGCCGCGCCGAAGACCTGGGCGGCCCTCTCACGGACAAGCTGCGAAGCCTTCTGGAATTCGAAGCCGATCGCGCATGGCGCTTTTACCAAGAAGGCGCGCCGCTGGTTCGCCAGATCGATCCAGACAGCCGCGCCACGCTGTGGGCCCTGATTCGCACCTACAGCACGCTCCTCGCGCGGATCGAGGAACGCGAATTTGACGTATTTTCGTCGCGCATATCCGTCTCCGGCGCGGAAAAGATTCAATATCTCCTTACGGCGGGAGTGAGCGGTTGGTGGAAGAAGGATGCCCTCGCAAAGCGTTCTGGTGATCGGCGGCGGACTGGCGGGGATGTCCTCCGCCGTCGCGCTGGCTGAAGCGGGCTTCCGCGTCCGCCTGCTGGAAAAGCGTCCCCACCTGGGCGGGCGGGCCACTTCCTACACGCTGCCCGACGGCAGCGAAGTGGACAATTGCCAGCACGTCACCCTGGGCTGCTGCACGAACCTGGCGGATTTTTACAAGCGGGTCGGCGCCTCGGAAAAGATTCGTTTCTACGACCGGCTGTATTTCGTGGATGCGGCCGGTCGTCGTTCGACGATGGAAAGTTCGGCGTGGCTTCCTCCGCCGCTGCATATGGCTCCGTCGTTCCTGTTTTTCGGCGCCCTCGCGTTTGCGGACAAGCGCTGCATCGCCGATGCGCTGCTGGCGATTGCCAGGTCCGGCGGCCATCCGCCGGCAATCGAGGGCGTCTCGATGCTCGATTGGCTGCGGCGCATGAAACAGACTCCGGCTGCCATCGAACGCTTCTGGCGCGTCGTGCTGGTAAGCGCGCTGGACGAGGAACTTGCCCGGACCGACGCGCGCTACGGAATCGAAGTGTTCTGGAAAGCGTTTCTCGGCAGCCGCGGGGGATACCGGGTGGGAATTCCCACCGTGCCGCTGGCCGAACTTTATGGCGGTGGGTGCGAAGAGGTCACGCGGCGGGGAGGGGAAGTGCGGTTGCGAAGCGGCGTTCGCAAAATCAGCATGGCGGACGGACGCTTCGCTAAGGCCGTGCTCGAAGACGGTTCGGAACTGGAAGCCGATGCCTGCATCGCCGCCGTTCCGCACCCTGTGCTCCTCGATCTGTTGCCCAGGGAACTGAGCGAGCCGGGAAC
>CAZRKW010000325.1:0-4137 GCA_964600355.1 uncultured Acidobacteriaceae bacterium | reverse complement strand
TCGAATTGATCGAGTTTCACGTCGAGTGTCGAACGCAGCAACCTGAGTTGCGTGACCAGTTCACGGCTCGAGTTGGCCCGGTCTGCCAGCGCCAGCAACGGCGGCGACAAATCGGCCAGGTCCAGGTTCAAATTCCGGAGTGAGTGCATTAAGTTTTGCACGTACGGCGATCGGGTATCGAACAGCTCCACTCTGCCGTTCACCTCTTCGCGTAAGCGCGACCAGTCCAGATCGAGAAACGGATGGTTCCGCGATACCTTGCGGACCACGTCGTCGGTTATGCGCGGCCGTTCTCCCAACCGCGCCAGGTGAAGCTGCTGGATCTTGCCTAGACGGCGGACGTTGTGCACCAGGAAGTACGTGTTGCCTTTGCGCCGGACAAAAGCCACGGACTGTCTCCTTCTCCTGCCGAAGTACCGTAGTGTATGTACCGTCCACTACAGGGTCAATGGTACGATGCTGTAGACGCGGGAAGGTTGCTTCCAATCGGTTATTACTGCTGAAGACGAAGAAACGCTGTTGCGGGAAGGCTCTCGTGAAAAAAAAGCGGAGCCAACGCGAACACACTTGCATTTCCCATAAGCTAGTTAGACGCCGCGGGGACAATTTAGGAAGCCTCGCGCCGGCGGGTGGGGACACGGCCGTAGTTGTGCTGAAGCAATGAGGAGCAATCATGTCCTGGGATCCCGTGTATCGTGTCGTCAAGAAGATCCCTCGCGGCCGGGTGACCACTTATGGAGAGGTCGCCAAGGCGTTGCGGCTTCGCGGGGGAGCGCGAGCTGCGGGCTACGCGATGGCGGCCTGCCCCGGCGGACGCGGTATCCCCTGGCACCGCGTCGTCGGCGCGGGTGGGAAGCTACTGATTGCCGAGCCTCACGCCAGCCTGCAGCGCCGGCTGCTTGAAACGGAGGGCGTTGAGATTGGCGCCCGGAGAATCGATATGAAGCGCTATGCCTGGTCTCCCATGAAAAAGCGCGCTCGCGGCTCGGCCAAGCGCCGGAGGCCGAAAAGGCGCTGATTCGCACTCCCCTTGCGAGTATGGTAGAAGTATTTGTCACATATCAAAGGGACTTATTCAGTGGCAGAACCGATTATCAAGGTCGAAAACCTGTATAAAAATTACGGCACCGTGGAAGCGCTGCGCGGCGTGAGCTTTGCCGTCGAGCAAGGCGAAGTCTTCGGACTGCTTGGCCCCAACGGGGCGGGTAAAACGAGCACCGTTGAAATCCTCGAAGGAATGCGCATTCCCGATCGCGGCTCAGCCCGCGTTTGCGGCCTCGACCCGGAAAAGGCCGGCGAAGCCTTCAAGGAGAAAATCGGCGCGGTGCTCCAGTCCACCGCCCTGCCGGACAAGCTGCGGGTGAAGGAGGCGATTGACCTCTTCGCGAACTTCTACCGCCGCCATGCCGACACCGACGAACTTCTGAAGCGCTTCCAGCTGGACGAAAAGCGCACCGCATTTTACAGCCAGCTCTCCGGCGGCCAGAAGCAACGCCTTGCGCTGGCGATGGCCCTGGTCAACGAGCCCGAGGTGGTTTTCCTCGACGAGCCCACCGCCGGCCTCGATCCGCAGGTGCGCCGGGAAATTTACGACATTATCGAGCAGCTCAAGCGCGAAAAGAAAACGGTGCTGATCACGACGCATTACATCGAAGAGGCCGAGCGCCTCTGCGACCGCGTGGCCATCGTCGATCACGGCCGGGTGATCGCCCAGGGCACGCCGCGCGAGCTGAAGCATGCCTCCGCCGGAACCACCCGCATCGAGGTGCGTTTCGCGAAACCGCTGACGAACGGCACGCTCTCGGGCCTGGAGGGCGTTTCCAACATGCGCGAATTCGATGGCACCTACGTCCTGCACTCCACGCGCCCGCCGCAGACGATTGTCGCGCTCGTGAAGCAACTGGAAGCGGACCAAAACGAACTTCAAAGCCTGGAAATGTTCTCGCCGAGCCTCGAAGATGTTTTCATCGAGCTGACCGGCCGCAGACTCAGGGACTGACGATGGGAGAAAGCTTGCGCCATACCTGGACGCTCACCAAATCGCGTATCCGCCTCGCCATGCGGAACCGCGCCTTCTTTTTCTTCAGCTTCGTGATGCCGCTGATTTTCCTTTTCGGCGCGGTTTTCATGTCGGGTAAAAGCTCGGCCAGCTGGGTGGGATACATCCTGGGCGCGGTGCTCACACTCACCGTAATGGGCAGCTTCTGGGGACTCAGCGTACAGCTGGTGACTTTCCGCGAACAAGGCATCCTGCGGCGCTTCCGTCTGGCGCCCATCGGCGCGGGCCCCCTGCTCGCTTCGAGCATCCTGTCGAATTATTTTCTGGTGCTTCCGGCGGTAGCGGTGGAGATCATCGTGTGCCGCTACGCGTTCCACATGCAGTCCTGGGGAAACCTCTGGGCGATTTTCCTGCTGATCACGTTTGGCTCGGCCACTTTTTCGGCGTTCGGGCTGATCGTCGCGAGCGTCACGAACACCATGCAGGAAACCCAGATGATCAACAATCTGATCTGGATGGGTTTTCTGTTTCTTTCCGGAGCCACTGTTCCGCTGGCGGTCTTTCCTTCCTGGATTCAGCGGATTTCGCTCTTCATGCCGGCCACGTATCTCGCGACGGGCCTGGAAGCCGCGGCCACCAATCTCGCGACAGGCAGCGAAGTGCTCACGGATGTGATTGCGCTGGCCATAGGGCTGTGGATGGCGTTCGAGGTGTCGCGCCAGCTGTTCCGTTGGGAGCCCGAAGCCAAAGTTCCCAGCCGCGCCAAACTATGGGTGCTGGTGGCGATGATTCCTTTCCTTGTTTTTGGCACCTGGGAAAACGTAACGGGCGGACGGCTCCACCGCATTCGCCAAAACTATCAAACCATCAGCGGCCATATGCTGCGCCAAATGGGCCCGAGCCGCTAAGATTCTTCCTTTGGTTGCGCCAATGCTCGACGGCAGTTTCGCTGAGCCCTGGCGCCGGGATTTTCTGAATCGTTCATCTGTTTCGATAACTCAAATCCACTGCGGCCGAAGGTTTTCTTCGCGAGAGAGGGTGGACGAATGAAAGCGATTCGCGTCAACGAACTGGGCGGCCCGGAGGTATTGCGCCTCGAAGAAATAGCTGAGCCGAAACCTGGGCCGGGGCAAGTAGCCGTCCGCATCAAGGCCGCGGGCGTCAATCCCGTCGATACCTACATACGCTCGGGGGGCTACCCGCGGAAGCCCGCTCTGCCCTACACGCCGGGAGGCGATTGCGCCGGCATTGTTGAATCGGTGGGCGAAGGCGTCACCCGCATCAAGCCGGGCGACCGCGTTTATGCGGGCGGCGGATTCACGGGCAGCTACGCGGAATTGGGAGTCTATGACGAGTTGTCCGTGTGGCCCTTGCCCGCGCATCTTTCCTTCGCGCAGGGAGCTGGAGTCAGCGTGCCCTACGGAACGGCCTTTCGCGGCCTCTTTCAGCGGGCGCAGGCGCGAGGCGGCGAAACCGTCCTTGTAAATGGCGCGAGCGGCGGCGTGGGCATCGCGGCTGTGCAACTGGCACGGGCTGCCGGCCTGCGCGTTGTGGGCACGGCGGGCACCGAACGAGGACGCAGGCTTGTCCTCGATGAAGGCGCGCATGAAGTGCTCGACCACACCGCGCCCAACCACTTCGAGCAGGCGCTCGCCCGAACCAACGGCCGCGGCTACGATGTGATCCTCGAGATGCTCGCCAACGTAAACCTCGGCCGCGATCTCCCGCTGCTCGCCATTCGCGGGCGCGTGGTCGTGATCGGCAGCCGCGGCACCGTCGAAATCAATCCGCGCGACGCCATGCAGCGCGACGCGAGCATCCTGGGGCTCACCATGCCCAACACTTCGCGCGAAGACTTCCTGGCCATGCACTCCTCCATTGGCGCCGGACTCGAAAACAGAAGCCTGCGCCCGGTCGTCGGCCAGGAGTTTCCGCTGGCAGAAGCCCCGCGCGCTCACGAAGCGGTGATGAAATCCGGCTCGTACGGCAAGATTGTCTTGATCCCATAATCGAAGCTCACAAGGAGAAAAAGGAGAAAGCAGATGGAACGATCCGCATCGGCAGTCTGGAACGGTGACCTGAAAGACGGCAAAGGCAGTATTTCAACGCAGAGTGGCCTGCTCTCCGAGGCGCCGTAT
>CAZRKW010000324.1:0-4157 GCA_964600355.1 uncultured Acidobacteriaceae bacterium | reverse complement strand
GCAATGAAAATCCGCTTGATCATGCTTGGCAAGACGCGCCGCGAAGAGGCTCGCGCACTCTTCGACGATTACCTTGGGCGCATCCGGCGATACGCGGAGATCGAGGTGAACGAATTGCGCGACGGGGCGCCGGCGGCTCTGCGGAAATTGAAGATCGAGCCGGGGGCGGCGGTCGTCCTGTTGGATGCGGGCGGCAAGCAATTCACCTCACAGCAATTCGCGCACTGGATCGGCAGCGTTCGCGACGGCGGAACGCGAGAGATCGTTTTTCTGTGTGGGGACGCTTCGGGATTTCCGGATGTTCTGCGGGACGCGGCGAAGCAGAAGATTTCGCTTTCGACGCTTACCATGCCGCATGAGTTTGCCCGCGTCGTGCTGGCCGAGCAGATTTACCGCGCTTTTGCGATTCTCGCCGGGCATCCCTATCCGAAATAAGGGCCGCGACCGGGGCCAGAAAGCGCGAAGAATGCTTGTGTTGCGCGTCACACATGGCTAGTACCGTATCTTGCTTTTCCTGTCTCCGTGCCCTAAAATTTTTGTATACACTTTAAGCTGGTTTATCGCGCCGCGTTTAGATTGCCGTACCTGCGGGTGCGTTTCCCGTCGCGCACAACATCCTAGGAGGATCGGTGGCAACACCATTGGAAAAGTGGGTCGAAGAGACAGCACGGCTTACGAAGCCCGAAAAGATTGTGTGGTGCGATGGATCGCGGGAAGAGAACGAACGCCTGGCCCAGGAGATGCTGCGCGACGGCACTTACCTATCCCTGAATGAAAAGACGTATCCGAGCTGTTACCTTCACCGCAGCAATCCCAATGATGTCGCCCGCACCGAAGGCCTGACTTTCATTTGCACGCGCGAAAAATCCGACGTCGGACCCACGAATAACTGGATGTCGCCGGAGGAGGGTAAGACCAAGGTTCGCCCGCTTTTCGACGGGGCCATGAAGGGCCGCACGATGTACGTGGTGCCCTATATTCTCGGGCCGGAGAAGTCGCCGTACAGCAAGATTGGCGTGGAGATTACCGACAGCGCTTATGTGGTGGCGAGCATGCGGATTATGTCCCGCATGGGCAAGGTGGCGCTCGACCGGCTGGGAGGTTCGGACGATTTTGTTCCCGGGTTGCATTCGCTGGGGGATTTGAATCCGGACCGGAGGTTCATCCTTCACTTTCCGGAAGAAAAGCTGATCTGGAGCGTCGGTTCCGGCTACGGCGGCAACGCGCTGCTCGGTAAGAAGTGCTTTGCGCTGCGAATTGCGAGCTGGATGGCGCGCGGCGAAGGCTGGATGGCCGAGCACATGCTGATTCTGGGGCTCGAGGACCCGTCGGGAAAAGTTACGTATATGGCGGCGGCATTTCCGAGCGCCTGCGGCAAGACGAACCTCGCGATGATGGTTTCGGCGCTGGAGAAGCAGGGCTATCGCGTGTGGACGATCGGCGACGACATTGCGTGGATGCATGTGGGATCCGATGGAACGCTGCGCGCCATCAATCCCGAGGCGGGCTTTTTTGGAGTTGCACCGGGTACCAATGAAAAGACCAACCCGAACATCATGGGTGCGCTCCACAAGAACACGATCTTTACCAACGTGGGCCTGACATCGTCGCGCGAGCCGTGGTGGGAAGGAATCGACGGCGCGGTTCCGCAAGGGCTCACTACCTGGAAGGGCGAGCCGTTGAACGGCAATTCCGGGCCGGCGGCGCATCCGAATTCGCGGTACACCGTTCCGGCGTGCCAGTCGCCGTCGATTTCTTCGCATTGGGCCGATCCGGAAGGAGTGCCGATCTCGGCGATTATTTTTGGCGGACGGCGAGCGCATCTTGCTCCGCTCGTGTATGAATCGCAGAACTGGCAGCACGGAGTGTTTGTGGGCGCGACGATGGCTTCGGAAACCACGGCGGCCGCTACGGGCGCAGTGGGCGTCACGCGGCGGGATCCAATGGCCATGCTTCCGTTCTGCGGGTACAACATGGCCGATTACTTCGCGCACTGGCTGAAGATGGGGGCCAAGCTGAAGAATCCGCCGCGGATTTTTCATGTTAACTGGTTCCGGCGCGGGGCCGACGGGAAGTTCCTGTGGCCGGGTTACGGCGACAATGTCCGCGTGCTGAAGTGGATGCTGGATCGCATCGAGGGCCGCGCGAAAGCGACGGAAACGCCCATCGGGAACATACCCGCTCCGGGTTCGCTGTTCCTCGACGGGCTCTCGATTTCGCAGGACACGCTGAACGAGCTTCTTCGGGTCGATCCGAGCGCGTGGGCGGAGGAGTCGCGGGCGGTTGGGAAATTTTTCAAGGAGTTTGGCGACCGGCTCCCGGAGGAGCTGCGCCAGGAGCATCGGGCGCTCGACGAACGGCTGCAGCGTTCCGCGGTTAGCGTTAAGTAGCGCTCCGGCAGCTTAGCGAAGGGGCTGTGGTTTGAGGGGCTTCGGTGGCTTGGTGGTTCAGACCGGGAAGCCCTCTTCCGACGCGCGAGATTTCGTACTTGTTGCATTCAAAAGCCCAGCGATTAAGATGATCGCATGTCCAACCCTGGCAACCCCGCCGTGCCTCCCCAATCGGGAAGCAAGAAGTTCCATAACAATCTCCCGGTCACACTGATATTGATTGCGGCTTTTCTAACCGCAGGGATCGCGTCGCCTCAATCGGCGGTTGATTCTAAGAAGCCTTCCGCTCCCTCCGAAAGTGCGGATTCCCATCTCGTTGTGGTTCCGGACCTGGTGCAGCGGGTGGCGAAATTCCGGCGCGTGCATATGCCTTTCAATTCGCAAGGGCTAAGCGCTCGCGAGCGGCAGATGATCGACAAGCTCGTTGATGCTTCCGGGCTGCTGGATTGCATTTACTGGCGCCAAAGCGATCCCGAAGGATTGAAGCTTTATCTTTCGCTCGCGGGGAGCAGGAATTCGCAGGACGCGCTTCTTCGCCGCTATTTGAAGATCAACGGCAGCCGGTTTGACCTGATCGACGACGAGAAGCCGTTTGTGGGAACTCAGCCCATGCCGCCGGGACGGGGATTGTTCCCGGAGGATATGACCCGGGCAAAATTCGACGCGTATGTGGCGGCGCACCCGGAGCAGAAGGCGGCGCTCTTTGCCCCGCAAACGATCGTGCGCCGGAAGGGCGGCGCTCTTGAAACGATTCCTTATCATGTCGCCTACCGGGAATTTCTGGAGCCGATGGCGAAGGACTTGCGCGAAGCGGCCGCGCTCAGCGACGATCCGGCATTCGCGAAGTTCATGCGCCTGCGAGCGGACGCCTTGCTCACCGACGATTATTTTGCGAGCGATATCGCATGGCTTGGCCTGCAAAATCCAAAATTCGACGTGATTTTTGCGCCCTACGAGACATATCTGGACTCGCTGCTCGGCGTGAAGACCTCCTACGGGGCGTCGGTGATGATCCGCAACGAGGAGGAAAGCAAAAAGCTCGCGGTGTTCCAGCAATATGTTCCGGACTTGCAGGAGTCGCTGCCGCTCTCACGCGACGACCTGCCTTCAAAGCGCGGGAAGCAATCGCCGATGGAGGTAGTGGATTCGCCTTACCGCGCAGGCGACCTGCTACATGGCTACCAGGCCGTGGCGGACAATCTTCCTAACGATCCGCGCATCCACGAGCAAAAAGGCTCGAAGAAGATGTTCTGGAAGAATTTCATGGACGCGCGCGTGAACTACATCATTTTGCCGCTGGCCAAGCGGGTGATGAAACCCGATCAGGCGGCGCTTGCGAGCGGCGAGGGCTACCTTACCGACACGCTGATGCATGAAATTTCCCACGGCCTTGGGCCGGCCTTCGCGCGTACGTCGGCAGGCAAAGTGGATATTCGCGAGGCAATCGGGGCGCAGTACTCCGGACTCGAAGAAGCTAAGGCCGACGTGGTGGGCGAGATGGGAGTCAAGTGGCTGATCGACCATCGGGCGTTCCCCAGGGAGAAGCAGAACGCTGTGTACGCTTCCTACGTGGCGGGGATCTTCCGCACGGTTCGCTTCGGAATTGCCGAGGCGCATGGCGCCGCTGAGATGATGGAGTTCAATTACCTCGCGGAGCAGGGAGCGATTCACAGGGGCGCGACAAGTGGTCTTTATGAAATAAGCTTTGACCGCATGGCGGCCGCGATTGCGTCACTCGGCAAGGAACTGCTCGAGCAGGAGGCCACG
>CAZRKW010000323.1:0-4174 GCA_964600355.1 uncultured Acidobacteriaceae bacterium | reverse complement strand
AAAGGGGACACTTCTAACGAGGTAAGCAAGGGGACATTTCTAATGTGGTTTGACAGACACCCATGTCTTTATTGACTTTATAGGCCGACCGGCATATGTTCGCCAGGCGAATCGCCCTGGGGGAATCCGATCGCGATCGACCAGGAGGCAGTATGGAAAAGAGCATTCTAACGATCAGCTACTGGCTGGGCGTCTTGTGCACCGTGCTGGCAGTGGCGATGCGGGTCCTCAACATGCTCGGCGTGTCGTTTTATGAAGTGATGACTCGAGGCAACCCCATTGCCTTCCGTACGTTTCTGAATGGCGCGATGCTCTTTTTTCTGGCCGCGATCGCGAGCGCAGCCTACTCCTGGCATAAGTCGCGTACCTAACCTATCTCATAAATTCATCAACTGGTTTGCCCTGGCCATCGCAGGGGTCAAAACCACTTTGTCCACAGGCGTTTTTGGCACGGCTGAAAGCCGTGCGCTGCCGAGTTCCATTTATGGGATGCAATGGCCGCTAACACTTACTGTGAAATCAGTTTTCCCAGCTGTTGCGGGAAAGTCTGATTTCGAGGATTACGTCGTGGCTCTCCGAGGTATGGACGAGGCAGGAAGTGCACTTAAGCAGCGCCATAAACGACTGGGCGGCTTGCTCAAGCCGTTCATCGACGCGGACGCCGAGGGTGCGCTGGCCCGATAAGGAATCCAGCACCGCCTCGCCGCTCGAAGTTGGTATCACCAGGTACACACAGGCAGCCTAACAACGGCAGGCGAAAGTGTCCAATCGGACCTTTTGATTCGAGTGATTCAGATTTGAGCTGTGATTGGGAAGTTGAGGCTTACATTGGGCTTAGGTTACGAGCGGCGACGGGACCGCTCGCTGTCTGGCCGCCTGTTTACGATGCCACCGCCGGGATTTCCTCGCGCGAGACCGTAGCGGGCCGGATCGGGATCATGACTTCCACCAGAGTGCCGGGGCTCACATTGCTCAGCCGCAGTTCCCCGCCAAACTCTTTCACCCTTTGACGCATTCCCCCGATGCCGATCCCAATGCTCTCGGGCCGCAGCTCGGTAATCTCCTCGGGGATCCCCTTGCCGTTATCCCGCACGCTGACGATCACTTCCGTCTCATTCTTCAGGAGCGCCACCCACCCTTTTCGCGCCTGCGAATGCCGGAAGACATTGGTGAGGGCCTCCTGAACGATCCTGAACACGGCGGTCTCCAGTTCCGGAGCGAGCCGCGGAAAATTGGCCGGCTGCACGTCGATGGAGGTTTCGATCCCGCTGCGCTTGGTGAGCCCTTCTAGGTACCACTGCAAGGCGGACTGCAAGCCCACTTCATCCAGAAGCGGCGGATGCAGAAGATGCGAAATGCTCCGGACCTGCTGAATCGCGTGGTCCATGAGTTCGCGAGCCTCGCCTGCCAAGTCCATCGGCGGCCGGGATCCGTTGGGCTTCGCCAGTATTCCTTCCAGCATCATTTTGATGGCGACCAGGTCCTGACCCAGCCCGTCGTGCAGCTCGCGCGCGATACGCCGGCGCTCTTCGTCCTGCGTCACAATCAGGCTATTCGACAGGCGGCGCAGCTCGCGGTTCAGCATTTCCAGCTGATGAGTCTTGCGATGCAGTTCGGCGAACACCGTGACTTTCGCGCGCAGCACCTCGGGAACCACGGGGACGGAGATGTAATCGACCGCGCCACGCTGATAGCCCTTGAGCCGGTCCAAATCGGTAAGGTGCACCGCTGAAATGAAAATGATCGCGGTTCTTTGAAACCGCGGATGCTGACGGATCATCTCGGCCAGTTCGAAGCCGTCGATTTCCGGCATGCTCACATCCATGAGCACAACCGCGATATCGGTTTTCAGAAGGTGCTCGAGCGCTTCCCTCGCGGAGTTGGCCTTGATCAGATTTTCGCCCAGTTCCTTGAGGATCGCCTCATACGTGAGCAGTTTGGCAGGCTGATCGTCCACCATCAGGATGTTGACCTTGTCCTGCACGCTCATGGCATTCCTTTCAGACATAGCTGCTCGATCACCGGTGCAGCCACATCCGCAGCGCGGATAGCAACTGTTCTGTGTTGACCGGCTTGGCCAGGTATTCCGATGCCCCGGCTTCCAGGCATTTCTCGCGGTCGCCCTTCATGGCTTTGGCGGTCAGCGCGATGATGGGCAGGCGGCGGAGCGAGGCGTTCTGCCGGATCACCTGCATCGTCTCGTAACCGTCCATCTCCGGCATCATGATGTCCATCAGCACGATTGCGATGTCGGGAGTCGATTCGAGGGTTTTGATGGCTTCGCGGCCCGTGCCCGCCGCCAGCACCGTCATTCCCCTCCGCTCCAGCACGCTGCTGAGGGCGAAGATATTTCGCACGTCGTCATCGACCACGAGCACCTTCCTGCCCACCAGGGCATCGTCGGAGCGATGCAACCGGTCGAGCATCTTCTGCTTCTCGATGGGAAGGTCCGCAACCACGCGATGGAGGAACAGCGCTGTCTCGTCGAGCAGGCGTTCCGGGGATTCCACGCCCTTCACCACGACGCTGCGTGCCAGCGTGTGCAGCCGGGCGTCTTCTTCCGGAGTGAGTTCCTTGCCGGTGAACACAACCACCGGCACGTCGCCGATCGCCGGGGTATCGCGGAGTTGCTCGAGAATCTCAAAGCCGGACATATCCGGCAGCCGCAAGTCCAGCACGACACAATCGAACTGCTCGGCGTTGATCGCGTCCAGCGCTTCACTACCGGTAGCCGCGATGGAGACGTCGATATCGTCGTAGCCCAGCAATTCGCGAATGCTCAACTGCTCTCCGGGATTGTCCTCCACGACGAGAAGGCGCTTCCGCCGTGGCGCCGAATAGTCTTTGATGCGCCCCAACGCCGAATCCAGCCCCTCCGGGGTGGTCGGTTTGGTAACGAACGAGAACGCTCCGCGCGAGAGGCCGTGATGGCGGTCTTCATCGAGAGTGAGAATCTGCACGGGAATGTGCCGGGTAGCGGAGTCCTGCTTGAGATGGTTGAGCACCGTCCAGCCCAGCATGTCGGGAAGGAAGACGTCGAGCGAAACCGCGGTCGGATGGAATTCCCGGGCCAGAGCAAGAGCCTCGGAACCTCGCGTGGCGACCAGCACCTTGAAGCCTTTGTCGCGAGACAGGTCGCACAGGACACGGGCGTAGTGGGGGTCGTCCTCGACGATCAGGAGCACAGCGTCGTCGGGCTGCAGATTTTCGCGATCGTCGGGGATATGCTCGACGGCACGCTCCGCGGATACTTTTGCCGACAACTGCAAGGGGGATGCGGAGGAGGCCTTGCGGTCGACCAACGCCACTCCGGTCGAAGGACCCACATACGTCTGCGGCAGGTACAGTGTGAACGCGCTGCCTTTGCCAGGAGCGCTGCGCAACTGGATCTCGCCTCCGAGCAAGTTGGCCAATTCGCGGCTGATCGCGAGACCGAGGCCCGTGCCGCCGTATTTGCGGCTGGTGCCGGCGTCGGCTTGTTGGAACGCCTCGAAGATGATGCGCTGTTTCTCGGCCGGAATGCCGATACCCGTGTCGGCGACCTCGAACGCGATCACCGATGCAGCTCCGCTGAGCAGCGGATGATCCTCGCTCCAGCCGTTTTCCGCCGGGAATACCGACAGCCGGACGCTGCCCTGTTCCGTAAACTTGAACGCGTTGGAAAGCAGGTTCTTGAGCACCTGCTGCAAGCGCTTGGAGTCGGTAACCAGGCTGCGGGAGAGGTGCGGGGCGCTTTGAATTTCGAAGCTGACCCGGCGATTTTCCGCCTCATGCCGGAACGGCCGCGCCACCATTTCCAGCAGGCTGGCGAAGAATACCTCTTCGGCTTCCACCGACACCGTGCCGGATTCGATCTTCGAAAGGTCGAGAATGTCGCTGATGAGGTTGAGCAAGTCGGTCCCCGCGCCGTGGATGGTGCGCGCGAATTCCACCTGCTTGGGCGTCAGGTTTCCGTCGGGATTGTCCGTGAGCTGCTGGCCCAGCACGAGAATGCTGTTGAGCGGCGTGCGCAGCTCGTGGGACATGTTGGCCAGGAATTCGGATTTGTACTTCGAAGTCAGCGCGAGCTCCTTGGCCTTCTCCTCCAGCGCGCGCCGGGCCTGCTCGATTTCCTGGTTCTTGCGTTCCACTTCGACGTTCTGTTCGGCAAGCTGCTGGGCTTTCTGCGCCAACT
>CAZRKW010000322.1:0-4177 GCA_964600355.1 uncultured Acidobacteriaceae bacterium | reverse complement strand
ATCTCGGCCGTCCACTATTTCCAGATGTTCTGGGGCCAGATCAATTTCCGGGTGCAGCAGCGGCGCCGCACGATGGTACTCGCGGATCCGAAAGAAAAACCGCAGGATGTCCTCACTCGCTGATCGCGAGAAAGCGCTTCTCCTCGACGTGTCCCGGCGCTCTGTCGCGCTGGCCGCCCAAAACGGCGAGCCTCTTCCGGAAAGCTCTCTTCCGTCCGATGAAGTTCTCTTGCAGCCCGGCGGCGCTTTCGTCACTCTGCGGATTCGCGGCCGGCTCCGCGGCTGCATCGGCCAGCTCGCTTCCGGCATCGCCCTGGTTCGCGTAGTTGCGTATTGCGCGCGTGCTTCCGCGCTCGAAGACCCCCGTTTCGATCCTGTTCGGCCTGAGGAAGTCCCGCAAATCGATATCGAGCTCTCGATACTTTCCGAACCGGTCGACATCGCCCCCGATCTGGTCGAGCCAGGACGGCACGGCCTGATCGTCAGCCGCGGCGCGCAACGAGGCCTCTTGCTGCCTCAGGTGGCGTCGGAATTTCGCTGGAGCGCCCAGCGTTTTCTGGAAGAGACCTGCGCAAAGGCTGGAATGGAGCCCTCTGCCTGGAAAGATCCCGCCACGAAAGTGCAGGTTTTTACAGCCGAGGTTTTCAGCGAATCGGGGCTGCCAGCAGCAAAATCGAACACGATCTAACCGGAAGGAAGCTCATCCGCGGTACTACTCGATTTCTACGTAATTTCCCGCTAAGATTTCTTTTGCACTGAAAGTGATCAGCACCGTCGAAGAGTTAGGCGCGGTCCGCAGCACGACTCCCTCACCCACAACCTCCCGCGGAACGTTCGACCAGTTGAATTTCGTCGAGACGCCGCCATACCCGTAGCTCGGCCCCAGGTCGCCGTCCATATCGAAGGCATAATCCGGCGTCTGGTAGGCGGTTTCATGTTGCGTGCCGGTGTACCGGAAGATGCGGAAATAATCGCCCACCTTCACTCCCTGGCCGTTTCCCAGGTTCACGTAAACGATGTCGTTCTTTCCGGCTGCGGGCGAGAATTTCTGTACTGTAACCACCATCGCCAGAGCCTTGCCGTCCGCCGGAGCGAAACGGTCGAAATTCACCACTGCCTTAATCGGCGGCTCGGGGCGCTCGACAAAGGGAAGCACGATATCTCCGCGCTGCACATAGCCGCATCCCCGTACCACTTGTGCGATCGAAACATCCGGCCTGGCGTCGACTACTTTCACGCGCGCCTCGTCCTCCCACATCGTTCCCATCTTGTGCAGGATTGCGGATTGCCACCTGGTCCAGTCCACCTTGATGGTGTCTTCGACGGGCCGGATCACCGAAAATTGGTCTCCCACCCTCACGCCCTTCGACGTGCCCTTGCTGATAAATATGTAGTCGTGGTCGCTGTAGACCACCTTGTATTCGGAGTCCTGCCCGGTGATCACGACCGTGTCGTGCGGCACTGCCTCCGTCGTTACCACCCCGGTGCAGTACACGTCGTTCGGGTATGCCCGATTCTCCTGCGCCGTAGCTGAAATTCCGCACAGACCAAGCACCAGACCCGCGACGATCGTTTTCCCGCGCATGATTCCGCTCCTTGAATGCAATGAACGCAATGACGAAGTAAACCCAGGCGCTGCAAAGGTATCCAACTCAATCGACCGTAACAAACGGGTCTGGGAGCGTCAAGACAATGGTCCCGGGCACTTTACATATTGGGTACCTACATGGTAGAAGCTTTATTTCCAATATCTTCGGTGAGTTTTCCCACCGATTCGATCCAGCCGGAACCCGAATGCCAGGAACAGGCAAAATCTGCGCGGTAGTAGCCTCCCCGCACGCCGAGGGCATGCGCCAACAGCTCCGCACCGGCTTAAGAAATGCCAAGTTTGTAGAAATTCGCTTGGATTGGCTGGCTGGCGACGCGGAAATCGACCGCTTTTTGAAGTGGTTAGGGGCCCAAAAGCACCCCAACGCGACCGTAATTGCCACATGCCGGCGGCGCGAAGGCGGCGGAAAGTACCGAGGGAGCGTCGCAAAACAGCTCGCTCACCTGTGGAACGCCGTCCGTGCTGGGTGCAACTGGTATGACTTGGAGGTGGAAACTACGCAGAAATGCCCTCCTGAACTTCTGGAGGTGATGCTGGGCGAAGGGCGCCAGCTGCGGTCGGCGCACTTTTTCAAGCACATTCCACGCGACTTAAAGCGCGTGGCGGCGGCGCTGCGCCTCGGGAAGCCCGACGCGATCAAAATTGCGGCGCAATGCGGCTCGCTCGCAGAGAGTCTGAAATTATTGAAGTTTGCAGCATCTCAGGAGGATATTGTCGCGATTCCCATGGGGGAAATTGCGGCTCCCGTCCGTATTCTTTCGGTACGCATGGGCACTCTGTTTACCTATGCTCCGGTGGAGAATGCCACGGCGCCCGGCCAGACGTCGCTCGATGAAGCGATAAAGCTCTACCGCGCGGATCGGATCGACCGGCGCACCAGCGTTTATGGCGTGATTGGGGATCCCATCGGGCATTCGCTTTCGCCGGTTTTGCAGAACGCCGGGTTCGCGGCGCGGCGGATGAACGCCATCTATTTGCCCTTCCTGGTACACGACTTAAAAGATTTTCTGGGCGCGATCGGCCCGCTCGGGATCAAGGGCTTCAGCATCACGATTCCGCACAAGGAACGCATCCTGCGGCATCTCGACGGCTGCGATCCGCTGGCCGAAAAGATCGGCGCGGTGAACACCGTAGTTGTACGAGGAAATGGCAAGCTCTACGGTTACAATACGGATTACGTGGGTGTGCTGCGCGCCCTCCAAACGCGCATCCCTCTGCAAAACAGCCGGGTGCTGATCCTGGGAGCGGGCGGGGCTGCGCGCGCGGTGGCCTTTGCGCTGGCGGAGGCGGGGGCGTCGGTGTGCGTGTCCGCGCGGCGGATCGAAAGGGCCAGATCCCTGGCTCGCGCAGCGGGCGGCGAAGCGATCGCACGAAAGCAATTGCGCGGCGAGTTTTTCGACGCCATCGTGAACGCCACACCGGTCGGGATGCATCCCAACGTGCGCCAATCGCCGCTCGATGCAAACGAATTGAATTGCCGGCTGGTATTTGACACGATTTATCGCCCGCGCGAGACGCGCCTGCTGCAGCTGGCGGCGCGGCGCGGCATCCAGACGGTTTCAGGACTCGACATGTTCGTGGCGCAGGGAACGGCGCAGTGGGAAATCTGGACGGGCGAGCGAGCGCCTTACGAAACGATGCGCCGCGCGGTGCTGCGCGCGCTGGAAAAAGAAGAAAAAAGCGGCACGAAGCGATGAAGCGGGCAGCGAAACGGGCGAGCGGGCGGACAACTAAAAAGGCCACGAACCACGCAACAGACAAAGTGACCGGCGAGAGAATGATCCGACCTACCTTCGGGGAATTCAAGCGGCTGGCGAAACACGGCAACCTCGTGCCGGTGTATGAAACCTACACGGCCGATCTGCTGACGCCGGTGGGCGCACACCTGCGCCTCGCGCGCGACGCGAAATATTCATTTCTTCTGGAAAGCGTCGAGGGCGGCGAAAACATTGCGCGTTACACATTCACAGGAGCGAATCCTTCCGAGGTATTCCGGGCGCGGGGCCGCAAGTGCACGCTCGAGAGCGGGGGCAAGCGCGTTGAGTTTGAAGCAAATCCCGTAGAAAAGCTGCGGCAGCTTACCCAGCGCTACCACTCCGTGCGCGTTCCGGGGCTCCCGCCGCTGGTCGCCGGGGCCATCGGCTATTTCGCCTACGACATGGTGCGCCTGATCGAACGCATTCCGGAGACGGGCCGCGACGATATGGGCCTGGACGATTGCGTGATGATGTTTTATCTCGGGCTCGTCGTGTTCGACCACGTGCGGCATCGCGTGTGGATCGTCCGCAACGTGTTCACCGAGGGCAAAGGCAGCCTGCGCGAAAAATACGACGCGGCCGTCCGCGAAATCCGGCGTACGCGTAAGACGCTCGAACAGCCCCTGCCGCCGCAGCGGCGCTCGCGCAAAGCGGGCCCTTTGCACATCGAAGCGAACATGACGAAAGAGGAATTCACCGCGGCGGTGCGCAAGGCAAAGAGTTACATCCGCGCGGGGGATATTTTTCAGGTGGTCGGCAGCATGCGTTTTTCGGCGAAGACTTCGGCCGACCCGTTTGAAATCTACCGCGC
>CAZRKW010000321.1:0-4181 GCA_964600355.1 uncultured Acidobacteriaceae bacterium | reverse complement strand
GGAACATCAGCGGGCATGTGCGAATTAACATCACGTTGACGGGTGGAGGAAATGCCGTCGTGAGTGGCGTATTCTTCGGCGGTGGCGCCACTCAGACGGCTCCCGGGATCACCAGCGCAAGCAGCACTGCGTTCACGGTGGGAACGCCGGGAACTTTCGGGGTGACGGCGACGGGCTATCCCGTACCTGTTGTGAGCGAGGCGGGGACTTTGCCAAACGGGGTGACGTTCAACGCGGGACAGCTCAGCGGGACACCGGCAACTGGGACGGCAGGGACCTACCCGATCATGTTCACGGCTAGCAACGGAGTAAGTCCCAATGCGACGCAGAACTTCACGCTGACAGTGAATCAGTCCGCGGGGACCGGATCGGGAGCAAGCTTCCTAGGCATGGACACGACGACGAAGGGAAACTGGAAGACGCGCTACGGGGCCGATGGGAACGTCATAGCGAGCTACAGCCAGAGCGTTCCGAGTTATGCCACCTTCGGCGTCGAGGCAAACACGCCGACTTACACGTGGGCCACCAACACCACCGATCCGAGAGCATTGCAAACAACGACAGGAAGCATTGCGTCGTGCTGGTACAGCAATCCGACGACGTTCTATTTTGATGTGAACATCACCGACGGGAACACGCACGAGGTAGCTGTGTATGCGGTGGACTGGGACAATTATCAGGGCGGCCGCTCAGAAACCGTCCAGGTGACCGACGTAAACGGGAATGCACTGGACACGCTACGGACGCTGTCGAACTACACGGGGGGCACGTATTTAGTGTGGAACGTCAGCGGGCATGTGCGAATTAACATTACGTTGACGGGTGGGGGAAATGCGGTCGTGAGCGGCGTGTTCTTCGGCGGTAGCGCCGAATAGACAGGCCCGACCCCAAGTAGAAACAAACAAGCTGCCAACGTCCCTGGATTGCCCGTTTTGATCCCTTCCCGAGCCCCCAATTCCTAGCCAAAGCACGAGTCTAATTCTGCGTTATCAGGGATTGGGATCATTTATTGCCGTAGGGGGCCGGGAACAGAATGGCCGCCGTTCGATGGCGGGCCCCTTCATCGTTGGAACGCGAAATTCGGCAACCCAGCTTTCGCTCCGGCCCGATGCTTTGGCGCCGCACGCTGCCGCTGGGCGTTGCCGCAAAACGCTCAGCCGCCATGCCTCAGAAAAACACTCCGCTGATTACGCCGTTTCCGCTCGTCATGCTGGTCACTTTGATCTGCACGTGGCCGGAAATGTTCCAGATCAGGTAAACGCCGTTGGTGAAGCTGGAGATCGTCTCGGTGTCCAGCACCATGGTGCCGGTCGAGTCGTCACGTTGTATGTGCTGTTGGTCCCGGGACCCGGCGTGCCGCTCAGCACTCCCGTGAGCGGATTAAAGTTCACACCCATCGGCAAGCCTCCGCTTATACTCAGCGCCGGCGCGGGATTGCCCGAGGCGGTTACAGTAAACGTTCCCGGCGATCCCACCGCGAACGTCGTCGATGCAGGGCTGGTAAACATCGGAGCAATCTGCGGCGCCATATCAAAGAACGCGGCGCTCACCACCGCCATTGCTCGCGTTGTTGGTCACTTTGATCTGCACGTGCCCGGCAATATTCCACACCAGGTACTCGCCGTTGTAAAACCCGGAGATGGTTCGCATGCCTTTCCTAATCGCTTAGCTGCCGCCTCGTCGGTTCAAATCTTTCGTTTGCCTGAGCTTGCCCAAAGTAGGTATCCGATTCTCTTTCGGACGGTCGATACGCCGACCCGGTGTTATTATCTTGCTGTTTTGGAAGCATGAACAGGCGTGACTGATACGGTGAAAAACAAACTCGCGCGGGTGACGGAGGAGCTGAAATGATTCGGGAGAATTCGAGTTCGAGAGGAGGACGTCTCATGATGCGGCATATGCTGATGGCTGGCGCTTTATTCGTTGGCTTGTTCGCTTCGGCATTGGCGATGACTCAGGGGAACCTATTTGCCGGAACGTGGAAACTGAACACTGCAAAGTCGCATTTCGATCCAGGGCCCGCGCCGACGAGCCAGACACGGACGTGGGACGCCGATGGAAAAGTATTCGTCAAGGGTATCAACGCCGCGGGAAAGCCCACGACGCACACGTTTACGGTCAAGCCTGACGGCAAGGCTTATCCCTCCATCGGGGCAAAAGACGAGGGGGAAACCGTTTCTACTAAACGCATCAACGCCCGCACCGTGGAAGCCACTTTCACGAGGGACGGCAAAGCGCTCGAGACGGCCCGCTATTCGGTTTCCGAGAATGGGAAAGTCCTGACGCTCGTGGCAACGGGCACCGCAGCGAATCCGCGGTCCTTCCATAACATCGAGGTATCGGAGAGGCAGTAGTAGCTAGCTGAGCCTTCGCCGCCCGGATCGCGGAATGTCGCGGCGGGGTGCCGCGTGTCGTTTTCACAAGCAGTACCCTATTCGAGTATGGCAAAACTCAGCACCATGGGGACAGCGCGCAAGATCACGGTGGAAGTGTCTGAGGGATTGCTCGAGCAGGCTCAGCGGGCCAGCGGCGCGGGAATCACGGAAACCGTGCGCGCCGGACTGCAGCTTCTTGCGGCATCTCGTACGTATGCCCGCCTGCGGCACCTCCGGGGTAAAGTTCGTTTTTCGCGCACCGCCGCCAATCTCAAATCCGACCGTTGATCGCGGCGGTTTTGGATAGTGTGGTGGCGAGCGCTACAGGTCGCGCGGGCCGGGGCTTAGGTGGACGGCGGGCGGCGCTTCGTTGAACAGATCGCGCAAGTCCAGGCGGTGAGTGAACATCGCTAATTGTCCGTCCGGTGTGCGCGGCCACTGCTCTTTGGGGCGATCCCAGTATAATTCGACGCCGTTGCCTTCCGCGTCGCGCAGATAGATGGATTCGCTCACGCCGTGGTCGGCCGCGCCTTCGAGAGGAATCTCCGCCACGAGCACTCTGCGAAAAGCTTCCGCGAGCGCGGCGCGCGTGGGATACACGATAGCCGTGTGGTAAAGACCGGTGGTGCCGCGCGGCGGGGGCGAGCCGCCGAGGCTTTCCCAGGTGTTGAGCGCGATGTGGTGGTGATAGCCACCCGCGGAGAGAAACACGGCTCCTTCCCCGAGCCGCTGGGTGATCTGAAGCCCGAGGATCCCGGAGTAGAACTTCAGCGCGCGGTCGAGATCGGCCACTTTCAGGTGTACGTGGCCGATTCGCACGTTCGCGTCAACCACAAAGGGTTTGTCCGCGCCTTGATTCATGCTTTCGTTCGGGCTTTGATTCGGGCTTTGATTCGGACCTCGATCTGTTTCGTGAGAAGCCATCTTTTTGTGCGAGAGGCGCGGCGCTCGCATCCCTAAATCCGAGAATAGCACCTTTGGGATAGAATTCTTGCCGCGCGGGCAGGGGGTGGGCTTCCGGTCCCCAGGGAGGCGAGATTCCATGGGCTATATCGAGAAAAATCTGATCTCCGGGGAGAAGATTCTCTACCGGACGCGGCTGCACTCGGTGGCGGTGCTGTTTCCGCTGCTGGTGGGCGTCGCGGTGGCGCTGGGAGGATTTTATTGCCTCTACGCGTCGATGGCACAGCGGCAGAACGCGACGGAGGATGCGAAGCTCTGGGCAGGGGCGGGACTGACGCTTATCGTTCTGGCCGCAATCACGGTGCTGGTGGCTGTGCTGAAGCGCAATGCGACGGAGATGGCGGTGACGAACCGGCGCATCCTGATCAAGACCGGGATCATGTCCCGACGCACGATCGAGCTGCTGCTTTCGCGTGTGGAAAGCATTGTGATTACCGAGCCGTTCCTGGGGAGGATGCTGGGGTACGGGGCGGTGATCGTACGGGGTACCGGTGGGACGCCGGAGCCGTTTACGCTGATCGCCCATCCGACGGAGTTTCGGCGACACGTGCAGGAGCAGATCGAGGCGGGACAGGCGTCGATGCGGCCCGGGGGGACGGGGCCGGCGTGAGTGGGCGTTGCGTGCGGGAAAAGGGTCTAAGACAAAGTCACCAATCGGGAGATTGGCGTTCCCGGGGGAGAGTCTTGGCGACATCTTGGCATCCGGTGCATCGACAATCGGGAGGGATTCATCGCTCGAAAGGCGAGCGATGGAGAACCGTTCTTCGCTTGGCCTGACACCCGCAACCGCGAAAGAAGAAGCAGGTCCCTCACCCATCCGCGCCGGGCGCGTATGGGCTCAGG
>CAZRKW010000320.1:0-4198 GCA_964600355.1 uncultured Acidobacteriaceae bacterium | reverse complement strand
CGGCTGAAACCGTGCCCTGACGAGTTCCATTTATGGGATGGCTTCTACTCGCTGCGTCGGCCGATGGTATAATTCGGGCCATGACATTCATGACCGTTACCTACGAGCTTCAGAAGCCGCTGGCGCACGAGCAGTACCGCGCTCTAGGAAACTTTGCGAACACCTACGGCCTGCAGCGCTTTCGGTTCGACGAGAAAACCAACCACCTGCACTTCGATTACGATGCGTCGCGGCTGAAGGAATCGGTGGTGGAACACATCCTGCGCAACGCGCGCATCCCCGTGCTGCGGCAGGTGCCGCCCGTGACCGCCTAGGACCGCCTATTGCGTGACGACAGTCGGCGCCTGAGCCACCGAGAGGGGCAGATCGACTGTTTTCGAAGCGGAGCTTTCCAGAGGCTGGCGGGAGTCTCTCGACCCACGGTCCTCGTTCAACATGGCCAGCTCCACCCAGATGGCCTCGAGCGTAGCCAGCTGCTCGGCTTGCCGGTTGTGGTCAGCCCACCAGAGAGTGATTTCCAATCCACCCAACGCGATAATAATGATAATGGCTTCGAGCATGACGATCCCTCAGGGACAGACGTGTAAATAAGTCTATTATATTCAATGTAGTACACGATATCTAAACCCCGAAACCGCGCGCATTCGAGGGGGACTGCTTGAAAAGCCTAGCAAGCGGGGATGGCCCGGTCAAGGAGGTGATTTTTTGCCCGAATTCCGGGTCTAGGGAGCTGGGCGAAGCTAGGGCGAACGAGAAATACGCCCATAAATGCCGGGGTTCGTGGTAATAGAGCTGTCGTTCGAACGAGGATGGGAGAGTCGTGAGCTTCGAGACGACAGACATCTCTGGGCGAAACGTAGCGCTGGCGGTCTTGGCGGCACTGAGCCTGGTCTATTTCCTGAGCGTGATCGTGCCCGGCCGATTTGCGGTGACTGACGAGGTTTTCTTCAAGGCGGCGGGTAGAAACTGGGCAGCGACCGGGCATTTCGCCGCTCCGGAACTCACGGGACGGCTCACCGAAGGGCCTCCGCTATCGGAAATCTACTTCGCGCAGCCGCCCATCTATACGTTCCTGTTCGGCGTCTACGTCAAGCTCCTCGGCTTCGGACCGCGTTTGTGCATCGCCTACGACGCGATGATTCATCTGCTGGTGATGTGGTCGGCGATGATCTTCGCGCGCACCGTTTACCGTGTGGACTGGAGATGGGCGGCGCTGAGCGGGGCTTTGTTGGCGACGCTTGGCACGGTAGGGCGGCCGGACGAGCTTGGCATCGTATTTGCCATGTGGTCGGCAATCGCATTCCGCAGCGGGTTGCCGGACCGTTGGCGGGTTCCTTTGGGCGGCGCGCTGCTGGGGTTGTGCGTCTGCACCAGCCTCGGGGCTTTTCTGTTTCTTAGTCCGCTGGTGCTCCTGGAACTGCTCACCGCGCGCACGGATCGAGCGGGGAGAATCGCGGACCTCGCCGTGGCCTCGCTTGCGGGTCTCTCCGTTGCGGCGGCTTGTGTCGCGCCCATCCTGATTGCGCACCCTGCCGCGTATCGACAGTTGATCGAGCATGCCGGGGAGCAGTCGTCTCTCCTGAGCGCGCTTACCGGCGAGCAACGGAACAGCTCGCTGGGCTTCGTTGCGCTTTGGAAGTCGATGATGCGGTATGGATACAATTACGGATTGCTGATCGGCGGGCCACTGCTGTTCGCTGCTTTGTGCGGCTGGCTTACGAAGTTCTCTCCTCATCCAGCGTATTCGCGCATCGGCGTTCTGCTGGCTTCCTGGGTGGTTCTGTTCATCGCTATGCCCGGTAAGTATCCCTATTTCTGGTTCCAGGGATGCTTGCTATTGATCGCCTGCGTGGCGCTGGCGGCGCATGCCCAAGAGTCGTTGTCCCCCTGGCGTGGGCGATTTCTGCTGGCGCTCGGATTGGTATTGTGGCTGGCGGCGTCTGCGCAATCTCTGCGGTGGGGGTACATCCTGTGGACGCTTCCGGCAGATCAGAAGCTGTCAGTCAACGATCAGCGTCTGCGCGATGAAATTCCTTCAGGCGAAGGAGTGATGACCACGGACTATTGGTGGGACTTGGCGGACAGAGACACTGTGTACGATCTGGTCTTCAGCGACCCTGGCGTGCGTGCGGTCGATTACATTGTTCTCAGCGGGAATGGCTCGGGCAGGGCTGGCGTGCCGACCGATTTTAAAGAAAAATACAGGCCCGGCTTCCGCCCGATCTTCGATCAGCTGAATGCGACGCCCCCGCATATTTTCCATCTCGCAATTTCCCACAGCGGCTATGGTTTCGGGGCGTACGTGCTGAAGAAGGATCCGGCGTTCCCGGACGCGGCCGTAAAGAGATAGAAAGCCCTTCAGCGGCAGACGTATGTGCGTGACTCGATGCGCCACTCGGGTTGCGGGATCCAGGCATACTGCTGCTTTACCAGCGAGCCAAAATCGCGGACCAGGTGCTCGTCGGCTTGCAGGCTGCAATTTGCGTCGAGCCAGGATTGCGATTCGCGGGTGAGATCGGCCGAAGAGCCGTAGTGAAGCCCTTTCACGAGCTGCGTGATGTGCCCCGTCGGATGTCCGGCTGCTGTCCACTGTGGCGGGGTGTAGACGCCCTTGGCGCGGACGGAGTCTGGCAATAGCCCCGCGAAGCTCGGGCCACTGAACGCTGCGGGTTCGACGGGAAGCAAGTAAGTAAGGTAGAAGAAGAACGAGGGATTATTCCCTACTACGACGCCTCCCTCGCGGACGACGCCCGCAGCTCCCTCCGCGACGGACTCCCACGGTTCAACCCAGTGAGGTGCCGCGTAGAAGCGCCGCGAAAAGATTCCGAACCATCCGATCGCAGCCACCACTGCAAGCGAGCCTGCGAGCATGCGCCTGCCGGGCAAATGGGCCGTCCCGAGCGCCACCGCGACCGGCAGGATGAGCCAGGGGCTCATGATCAGAACGCGTTTGGGCACGATGGCGCCCAGCGCGGAGAGCGTGGTAATCAGAACGAGAAAATACAGCAACAGGGATTTCGCGGGGTACGGCGCCTGCCGCAGCGTCAGAAATAGGCAAATCGCGATGGCGATGCAAGCCGGCACACCGAGAAACCAGAACCAGGGCGCCACCGACTCGCTTACGAAAACGCTATAGACGTTGTAAAGCAGGTTCACCGCAATCCCGTTTAGAGAAGAGTGCGGTTGAACGCCGACCTGCGTCTCTCTGTGGAACGTGCCCCACAATGGCCAGTAGGCGACGCACAGGATTACGGCAGTTGCGAGCAGGTGGCTCACGGCCCGTGCGAATTGCTCGCGGTTGCGGATCGCGTAATCGAACGCCAGGCACAGAAGAAATGCCCAGCCGAAATAGTTGGAATAGACGAGCGCCAGGGAAGCGAGCAGGAACCAGAGCCAGTTCGCGGCCGAAGGCTGGGCGACGCACTTGAAATAAGCGAACGTGAGCAGCGAAACGAGCAGGAAGCTCAGGGAATACCACGTGGTCAAACGGCCGAAGTGGAAGCCGAACGGCCAAAGCGCGACGATTGCGAGTAGCCACCACTGGCTGCGGCCTCCTCCCATTTTCCTGGCCACCTCCGCCAGGACCCACGCCCCGGCAAGATAGAAAATCACGGACGGGGCTCGCAGCAGATGCATGTTGCCGCCCGTCAAGCGCAGCCAGAAATGAAGAAAAATATCGTAAAGAGGGGGATGCTCGTGCTGCCCGGCGCCGCTCAAAAAGACCTTCAAAGTATGGGAAATCGGAGTAGCCGCCTGGTCGATGATGGCGCATTCATCGTCAACTTCCGTGAACCAGCGGTCGGTCCCTAGCATGACCGCGCCCAGCGTCAAAAGCAGGGCGGCTGAGCGGCTGGGGCTGAGGGAAGATTCCTGTTGCGGGCGCGTGAGGTCTAAAATGTTCGCTTTCCCAACCTTCGTGGGAGCTGTCTTTTCAAGTTCCGCCGGCATTGCAAATCGAAAGAGAGCATCCCGACCGGCAGATCATACCACCAGGCTGATCAAATAAATTCGGGCGGGTGCGGTCGCGACCGGCGGCAGCGAAGGATTCAGAAGGTGGGGCGGAAAAAAGGAGGGGGCTCCGGCTTGGGATCCAGAGCCCCCAAAGGTCGCGTTCCGTTGACTCGGTCTAGGCGTGGCCGAATCATGGGGTCATCCATCCTAGCTTCCCTCTCAGAGGCAGGTGGGAACGACCCGTTCC
>CAZRKW010000319.1:0-4207 GCA_964600355.1 uncultured Acidobacteriaceae bacterium | reverse complement strand
AGCGCCGTTAAAATAGAAATACCCATAATCCGCGCCAGAGAAATTGAACATCAATGCGGTGGGCGATGCGGTTAAATCGTTTCCGACGTCGCCGACCGAAGACGTACCTGAAACCACGTCCGTCGTGTTTGTGCCATCATTCAACAACAGGTTCCAAGCGACTAGGTTACCGGCGTCAAGTGTCCCGATCGTTCCGTCTGTTGTTATGAAGCCCGTCACGCTGCCAGGACCAACCGTCTGATCAACGGTGTAACTGATATCGTCGGCCCGCAAAACCGTCGGCGCGACGAGAGTCGTCAACGTAATCGCACTTGCGAATAGGGCGACAAATGACAGTTTTGAAACTTTCATGTGCCTCCTGGGAATGCACTATCTCGATGCACGTGTAGATTGGATTTACTCTCCGGCTTTTCCCATGGTGGGAAGGGTTCAAATTGATAGGACTAAACGGCTCTAAAGTACTGGAACCAGTTTAGGGTCTTGGATTCGCGTACTATTTCTTAGGTCCGTCGCAAGGACGGCAGTTCTCGAGTAATACCTGAGTGACGCGGTTGCCGGAAACTGACCGACTATCCAGCTTCGGTTGCTATGGGAGCAATTGCGGGCAGTGTAGTGAGCGATGCGCGCGAATCCGGTCAGTGGACGAGTGCCGGAATCAACAGCGCCCCGCCGTGCTTTTTCTCTCCCCTGATCCCCGCGAAACCAGGGTGAAGTTGGTGGCCACTTCGTAGTCGATCTCCACAATGCCTTCATCCCATTTGACGGTGATGCGGACGGGATGGGAATGCGCGCCCGGGGAACCAAATATCTCGGTGACGGTCCCGCAATCTCCTGCCCTGTTCCTGATGCGGTCTCCGACCTTCGGAGTCTCCTCACTCGCGTAGCGCAAGGCTCCCCCCTCCCCCCAAACAATCAGTCTCACGCGGAAAGTACCAATTCGGGAAAATGGCAGCCGTTTGCTTAGTGTACAAAGCGGGATTCCGGGTAGTTTGTTTCGAGCGAGTCTGGGAGTGGAAGGGTTCCGGCGGGGATGCGGCCCCGCTCGGAGGGTCGCGGCGGCGGCTATTCGCAGCCGTACTGCGGGAAATCGCCCAGCTTTTTCGCCGCCGTGGCACTTTTCCGGAGTTGCGCCGAGGTCAACAGGACGCGCGCCTGGCCGCAGCTTTTCGCCACGCCTTGCCCCAGCAGGTACAGGTTGGCTAACTCCACCTCCGCCGGGACGTTGCCTTTTTCGACGGCCTGCCACAAGAGTTGCGCGGCTTTCGCCTGCTGTTCAGGATCGGCGTCCTTGTGCAATAACTCTCGAGCCTGCGCCAGCGCCGTTTGCCCGGCGTCTTCGGGGACCGCAGGCGCGACGGGTTTTTCAGCCTGCACCGCTTCAAGTCTCGGCGGCACAGCCAAAACCGGCGCAGCGGATTGGAAAGACGGCCCGCTCGCCGCGGCGATCAGGGGAGTTGAATTTCTCACCGCAGGGAACGGAAGCGGGAAAGGAATGTTGGCGGGCACGGGTGCCGCGGCGGTTTTCGTTGGCTCGATGGAAACCGCGCTGGTGTTTTCGTGCGCGCGGGAAAAATGAGTGTGCCAGTACGCGGGGCGGAGCAACAAAACATATCTCGCGAGGCCCGGCGTTCCCTTCGCGGTCCCACTGCCCGCGGCGGGACGATTCACCGAGTGCCAGATTCCCAGCGCGATGCAACAGGCCAGAACGGCGGTCACTGCGTTGGCCGCGAACGCCAATCCCTTCGCATGGAGCCGGGGACTGCTGCGAACCGGTTCTTCGAAGGCGAGGATTGGTGCCCCGGCCGTTTTCCGTTCTTTCCGGAGAGCCACCGGGATTTCCTGGGAGGGCAAGTAGCGGCCGAGCAAGGCACGCAAGTCTTCAGGCAGCTGCGTGAATCGCACGCCGGCTCTCTTGCCCGTGACGTCCTTCCACATGAGTCGGCCCGCGGCAACCGAAGCCGCCGCTGTGCGGCCCGATATTTCAAAGCGCAGAGTTTCGGTTTCCTCCACCGGGGCGCTGGCGAGAAATCCCAAACCGTCGCGGGAGACATCGAGAACAATTCCGCTATTGCCGGAAGACAAGCGGATCACCAGAAACGGGTCCGGAGTGACGCGCAAGGTGCGGCGTCGCTCCTGTGGCTTTCTCAATGACGCGGGAATGGAGATCGTTTCCATCGGCAATGCCGCGACACGGAGTGTCCGGACCCACGAATGTAGTCCAACAGCTGCGCGCGCGCCATCGCCGCGCGCGAGCACGATTCCATGTTAGTTATCCCCGACCGATTGCCTTTCTGAATCGCCGCGCGGATAGTGGTCGCCAGTACGAGTGATGTGAGTCACCGCGACGCAGTTTATCAATTGGAGTATCCGTTACGTTTTCCAATCCACAGGTGCGATAGGCCGGGCTATCTTGGAAGCAGACGGTGAGGGAATGGCGAGGCTCTTCGCCGGTCCGTGCACCCGAAAATACCCTAAGAAAAGTTTCAGCAGCAGCGGTGGGACCAAGCTCATCGGTGGATCGCCTGGGAAAGCTTCCCCTTCGACGGGAAGGCACCTGCTCGATCTCTGATTTGGGTTGGCCCTGCCGCCATCGAGGCCCGCGGGAATGAGAAAGCTCCTGTTTGCACCAGCCGACCCTCGCACATGCAAGGCTTGGGAAGGCTCGTTGCAGGCGTACAAAGGCGTGTGGGAAGTGCGCATCGTTTCCGATGCCGCGGCGGTTTTGACGCACCTGGCGGAAGCGCCCTGGGATGCGGTGGTGGCCCACCTCACTTCGCAAAATGGCACCTCCCTGCTGGTCAAGTCGCGCGAATCTTTTCCGGAAGCCGTACGCATCGGCGTGGTTGCTCCCAGCCAGTTGCGGGCTCCGCAGCCTTCCTGCGCGCACCAGGTGATTTCCGAGCCGCTGGATCTGAAAGAACTGGAAGTGGCGCTGGAGCGTTCCTGCCGGCTGCGGGATCTCCTCCGCGGGGAGCGCATCTGCCAGACGGTCGGTGAACTGGGCGAGCTGCCCTCCGCGCCGGGCGTCTACCTGCAGCTGGTGCGAAAGCTCAACCGTCCCGATACGTCGATCGGCGAAATTGCCGAAATCATCGAGGGGGACGTAGGCACCTCGGCCCGGTTGTTGCAGCTGGTGAACTCGGTCATTTTCCGCACCTCGCGCGAAATTGTGACCGTCAAAATGGCGGCCAGCCTCCTGGGACTGAACGTGATCAAGAACGTGGTGCTCTCCATGGAAGCTTTCCAGGCCTTCCAGAAGATTCCCAAGATTCCCGGATTTTCCTGGGAAGATCTGCAGGCGCACTGCCGCCTCACGGCGGCCATCGTGGGACAGATGCAGCTTCCCCCGGAAGTGCGCGACGCGGCCATCGTGGCGGCCCTGCTTCACGACATCGGCAAGCTCGTGCTGGCGTGCAAAATGCCCGACCGCTTTGCGCGCCTGGTGGCCCGCGCGCAGACCGAAGAAAAGCCTTTGCATCAAATCGAGGAAGAGTTGTGGGGCATCACGCACGCCGAGGTGGGAGCCTACCTGCTCGGGCTGTGGGGGCTGCCGCTGCGCGTCACCGAAGCGATTGCCTATCATCATGCGCCGGCGAGCGTTCCGCACCAGCGCTTTGACGCCCTCGCGGCGGTTTACGTCGCCAACTTACTGGCTCATGAACAGGAAGGAGCCGCGCGCGAACGCGAATGGGATGGCGCGTTCCTGGAATCCTTGGGAGTCGCCCCGCAGCTGGCTGTTTGGAAAGCGATCGCTCGGCAGGTGGCGTGCACCCAGCCGGAATCTGCCGGCGTGCACTGAAGCAAAACTTCCTGCGCGGTGCAATTTTCGTAGGGATACGAATACGAGGACGAACCTTGAAAGTACTGATCCATACCGGGGAAGATCTGCTCAAAAAAAATCTCACGCGATGGGGTTACGAGGTGCTCAGCGCCTCCGACGGCAACGACGCCCTCGCGCTGCTCACGCAGACCGACCATCCGAAGCTGGCCATTCTCAACTATGAAATGGACGGGCTGTGCGGCGCGGACCTGTGCCGCCGGCTGCGCGCCGATTCCATCGACCCCTATACGTACATGATTCTGCTCATGGAAAAGTCCCAGAAGGACGATCTGCTGGAGGCCTTCGAGCAGGGAGCCGACGACTACCTGGCGAAACCCTTCGACGGCTACGAACTGCGCGCCAAGCTTCTGGTGGCCAAGCGCATTC
>CAZRKW010000318.1:0-4261 GCA_964600355.1 uncultured Acidobacteriaceae bacterium | reverse complement strand
CAATTGCGCGGTGGCTCGACCACTACGAAATGCTGCTCGATGGGATGGTGGCCGAACCCGATAGCCTGGTTTCCCGGTTGCCGCTGCTCACTGAATCGGAAACACGCCGCTTCCTGCATCAATGGAATGACACCGCCCGGGCGTTCCCGCGCAATCTGACGGTCCACAGGCTGATCGAACAGCAGGTGGAGGAAACACCGGATTCGACCGCCGTCATTTTCGAAGATACTCACCTCACGTATGCGGAACTGAATCGCAGATCGAACCAGCTGGCTCATCACTTGAGAGGGCTTGGCGTGAAGCCGGGTTCCCTGGTCGCCGTGTTTGTCGAGCGGGGCGTGGAAATGATCGTGGCGCTGCTCGGAACGATGAAGGCCGGCGGAGCGTATGTGCCGCTCGATCCCACGTTCCCGCCGGATCGCCTGCGGTTCGTTCTGGGCGACGCAAAGGCGTCGATTGTCCTGACCCAGGACCCGCTCACCAAAGGTTGGTCGTTCGGTGACGCGCGGGTGATTCGCCTCGACTCGGATTGGCCGCAGATTGCGAAGGAAAGCGGCAACTCGCCGGAAGAAATCGCCGGTGCAGAAGATCTCGCGTACGTGCTCTATACCTCAGGTTCCACGGGAAAGCCCAAGGGCGTGGAAATTCCGCATCGGGCCGTCGTCAACCTTCTGCAAGCTGTGCTTTTGAGGCCCGGGCTCAAGAAAAGCGACACATTCGCAGCGATTACCACGCTTTCCTTCGATATATCCGGGCTGGAACTTTATCTGCCTCTCTGTACCGGTGCAAAGCTGGTGATCGTGAGCCGCGAGGTTGGTGCATTTGGGGTGCAACTGCTCGAATACCTCAAGAAGGTAAACGCGACGGCCATGCAGGCGACGCCGGTCACATGGAAGCAGCTGATTGAGGCAGGGTGGGACGGGAATCCCCCGCTGAAAGTGCTGTGCGGCGGCGAAGCGTTTCCGAGAGAGCTTGCAAATCAATTAACAAAACGCTCGATATCCGTATGGAATATGTACGGACCCACGGAGACGACGATCTGGTCGGGAACCGACGAGGTCGAAAGTGGCAGCGGCCCGGTTCCCATCGGGAGCCCGATCGCAAACACGCAGTTCTATGTGCTCGATAAGGAGCTTCAACTGGTTCCCCTGGGAATTCCGGGAGAGCTGTACATCGCGGGCGACGGATTAGCGCGAGGCTATCTGAACCAGCCGGGGCTCACGGCGAGCCGGTTTCTCGCGAATTTTTTCAGCAAGCAGCCCGGCGCGAGGATGTATAAGACGGGTGATCTCGTTCTCCGCCGAGCGAATGGGGATCTGGAATTTCTCGGCCGGGCGGACGATCAGATCAAGCTCCGCGGATTCCGGATCGAGCTGGGCGAAATAGAATCCGTGCTGGCAACTTATGCGGGGATTAAGGAAGCGGTCGTGCTTTTGCGCACGGACGTCCCGGATGAAGAACGCCTGGTGGCTTATTTCGTCCTGAACGGCGGCGCTCCAAAGCCTGCCGCTGCGGAGTTGCGTGATTTTCTGCTGGCGAAGTTGCCCGACTACATGATCCCGGCCGCGTTTATTGCGATGGAAGCGTTCCCGTTGACTCCCAACGGCAAGATCGACCGGCGCGCGCTGCCCGCTCCGGACTGGTCAGGACAAACGCGAGCTTCTGAATATGCGGCTCCGCGAACCGCCGAAGAGCAATCCATGGCGCGGATCTGGGCCGAGGTTCTACGTTTGGAGAAAGTAGGCGTGAATGACAACCTGTTTGAGCTGGGCGCCGACTCCCTGCACGTCTTCCAGATTGCAGCGCGGGCCAACAAAGCGGGTATTCCGGTGACGCCGCGCCAGATACTCCAGTTCCGTTCGGTCGGCGCGATCCTCGCGGAACTATCCAAGTCGGCCGGGGTTAAGTTGCAACCGGAGATCGTTCCGGTGGCCCGTGCAAAATATCGAGTCACACGCAAGGGTGCCCCGGAGTTAGAACCGAAGGCATGACGGATTCAGGCGACCTCCGGAGGGTTCCGCCGGACATGACAATTCCAGATTCACGCGCGAACCCGAACGTCGAAGAAGAGGAGTTGTTCGCTTTCCCTCTTTCGCCGGTGCAGGAGAGGATGTGGCATGCAGACCGGGCCAATCCCGGCAATCCGGCGTATAACGGATCGTTTCGCTGGATTCTGGAAGGCTCTGTCGATCCTTCTCTGGTAGAGCGCACGGTCAACGAGATCGTGCGGAGACATGAGGCGTTACGGACCACCTTTGCCCTGGTCGATGGAAGACCGGTCCAGGTCGTTTCTCCGAATCTGCACCTGCGCGTCCCTTTGACAGACCTCAGGCCGCTTTCCTCCGAAATTCGAGAACGGGAAATGGACCGGTTGTGCGCCGAGGAGGCTTGCCGGCGATTCAACATCGAAAATGACGAATTGATCCGTGCCGGGCTTCTGGGCATGGAGGAACGCCGCTACATCCTCACGCTGACCATGCACCATTTGGTGTCGGATGGCTGGTCGGTGGGCCTGATCATGGAGGAGTTTCAGAAAATTTACGGTGCCTTCGCGGACGGGCGCGTATCTCCTCTTCCCGAGCTGCCCATCCAGTACGCCGACTATGTGGTGTGGAAACAGGACCAATTGTCAGGCCCTGAGATTGGGAGACAACTCGATTATTGGAAGCGCAAACTTTCGGGGTACCGGCCCCTCGAAGTACGCCCGGATTTTCCGCGGCCTGCCGAGCGGACGAGCAACGGCGCACTCGTCTCGACGCTTCTGCCGCGCGGCCTCACAGACGCGCTCAAGGAGTTCAGCACCGCGCAGGGCGGAACGATGTTCATCACCAGCCTTTCCGCTTGTCTGGCGCTTCTGTCGCAATACACCGGCGAGAAGGATGTGTCGGTGGGCTCGCCGCTGGCAGGAAGAAGCCGGACCGATGTCGAGGGCCTGGTAGGGCTGTTTCTGAATCATGTGGTTCTGCGTGCGTCGGCGGAAGGGGATCCGGCATTTGTCGATTTCGCGAAACGCGTCCGTGAAACGGTGTGGGATGCGTTTGCCAATCAGGATGTTCCTTTTGAAAATGTGATTGAGGCGTTGCGGCCCGCCGCGGAAACGTTTGAGGAACCATTCTTCCGCGTCAACTTCATCTGCCAGCGCGAATACGCGCGGGCTTCGGAATTCGTGTTTGAATTTGCCGGGATCAAGATGTCGACGATGCCGTCGAAGTCTCAGGGGGCCCTTTACGATCTCAATTTCTTTCTGGTCGAGCGGGAGGCGGGTTGGCGCCTTTCGATTGAATACAACACCGACCTATACGAGCAAGCTTCCGCACAACGGATGCTCGGACATTTCCAGGATCTCCTGGAAGGTATTGTGAGCGATCCGACCCGCAAGCTATCGCAGCTTTCCTCGCATCGAAGTTCTTCGCCCGATTCCGCGTTACCTGCCCCCGAGGCCAGCGTCTCTGCCACGGAGCCATCTGCTGCGGCTGCTTCGGAGGCTGAGCTCTACGCGATGCCGGCCAGTGCCGCCCAGGACCGTTTCTGGCTGCTTTCAAAATTCGCGCCCGGCAATGCCGCTTTCCACATGCCGGCTTGCGTCCGGCTGACGGGGCCTGTGTCGGAAAAAGCTCTCGGTGAAAGCCTTCGCATGCTTGCCGGGAGGCACGAAATTCTTCGCACCAGCTTCGAGGAAAGCGACGGCAAGTTGACCCAGATCATTTCACCCTTCGAGAAGTGCACGCTCGAAGTCGTCGATCTTCGGAATTCCACCGGCGAAGCCACTGACGCGAATTTGGAGCGCCTGGTGAGAGAAGAGGCCCAGCGGCCTTTCGATCTGGGGACGGGTCCGGTTTTTCGAGCAAAGTTGTTCCGCTTGGATGGCGAGCATCACGTCCTTGTGGTGACCATGCATCACATCATTGCGGATGGATGGTCTCACAATGTGTTTCAACAGGAGCTCTGGTCCATTTATGATGCGATCGTTCATGAGTCGAAGCCGGAGCTGGCGGCGCTTCCCATCCAATACGGAGACTTTGCTGCGTGGCAGGGCGACTGGCTTGCGTCCGATGCCGCGCGCGAGCATCTCGAGTTTTGGACGAAGCAGCTTGCGGGCTCGCTGAGAATCGTCGATTTTCCCACCGATCATCCGACGAGCCTTCGCATTTCGCTTGAATCGCGTCTTGAAACGGTTCTTCTCCCGCAGGATTTAACGGCTGCTCTCAAATCCGCGAGCCAGTCGGAAAACGTGACGATGTTCATGACCCTGCTTACGGGT
>CAZRKW010000317.1:0-4278 GCA_964600355.1 uncultured Acidobacteriaceae bacterium | reverse complement strand
AGAGCGGTTCTCTTGCCGGAAGCATAGTCCAATCAATTGCTTGGAGGGTGTTGCATCGACGAATAATCGGGAGTTGACCCACGAATTTGTCAGGATTAAAGGCACAAGGCAGTTTGACTTAATTCTTCGCTTTCTCGATCTAACCGAGCCAGCAGGGTGATGTTCAACCAACGACTTCCGCTATTCCACTTCACCCATCCACGCAGACTATAACTTTTGACAGTCCCCCTCGCAGCAAACCAACGCTAACCTGAAAGACGGCCACAAGTTCAGGGTCCCTGGTCATAGTTGCAAATCGCCAATTGAAAGCAAAACACACGCAGATTGAATCCACATTCGATGTAAAGAAGGGGAAACGATGATCTCTAGAAAAGGAATGCCCTTCGTTCTCGGACTCGCTTTGTTCGCCGGAACAGTGGTGCCGTATGTTCAGGCCCAAGACTTCAATAAGCAGACCAAAATTAAGTTCAGTCACGCCGTAGAGATCCCGGGGCAGGTTCTGCCAGCCGGGAGTTACACGTTCACTCAGAGCGGGTCGATTGGCGGCCGAACTGTTGTTCAGATTTGGAACGAAGATAAATCGAATCCGATCACCACGGTTCTCGCGATTACGAATTACCGGCTCAAGCCCGCGCGGGGGACGTTTATCGAGTTTCATGAACGCCCAACAGGGTCACCGCAGGCACTGAAAGCGTGGTTCTATCCCAATGACAATTATGGCGTCGAGTTCGTCTATCCAAAACAGGAAGCGCTTCGGATAGCTCAGGCGAATAATGAGGATGTTCCAGCAGAAACCGCCGAACCAACTCCAAGTACGCTGAACACGGTTCCGGTGGTCGCAGTCACTCCCCAGCAAGAGGAAGAGCCGATTGAAAAAGCATTTCAGACGACACCAGCCCCTGCCAAGTAGGCAGAACCTGTTGCGGCCGCCAAAGTATTGCCAAGGACAGGAAGCCCAATGCCACTATATGCCTTGCTTGGCAGCCTGTCCCTCGCCATCGGATTCGGCCTGAGGCGATTTTCAACTAAACGTCTGTAAGTGAAACGACTCTCTTTGCGCCGCGCACACCTACAAGCCCGTTAAGCAAACTCCACGCCCTTCCTGCTTCCTTGAGCTGGTCCGGGGGTGGACACAATTCTGGGCACGAATTTCCGCAGCGTCTCCTACCCACAGTTCGTGGTGGTAGCGATCGAGAATCCTCTCGGACCACCGTGCGTTGATGGTCACTTCGAGACCCACGCGAGCGGGACCTGGAAAGCAAAGGTTATCGCGTTCGAATATACAAATGTCATTGAATCGGAGCTACAACCGCTTCTCTGGAATGATACGGGAGATGGCACGAGAGTGAGGAGTTACAGCCGAATTAGCTCGAATTTAGGGTTGTGGATCCCGATGATCGCCCATGCTTCCCCTAATGTTCGAACCACGTGCAAATTGGGACGTGTGCTCTGTCCCTCAAATTCAAACATCCGCGCCATTCCGAAAATGTGAGGAGAGGCCGCAACGATGACACAAGGGCGGCTAGGTTCCGCCATGACTGGTACAGTCTTTGCCAGCTGGCGGATTTTTTGAGCAGTGACCTCGAGGGAAGCGATCGCCGAAAGATTCGTAATACCGGCGCGGGGGTCCAGCAATGCTGCATACTCTCCGGTCATCCGGTAGAAAGCTGTTGCATCTTCGTCGGTAATTCGCCCCGCACACGTGCCCAGCAGAACGCGGTTGGTAGAATCGTACTCGAGGTGGTAGGCCAACTAGGTTCGAATTCTCAAACTAGGTTTTAATTCCACATAGTCCACTAGTTTTCCCTGTAACCACCGTTGTTGATGCGCGAACCTGCCTTTTATCGGCCCATTTTCAAAAATAGACAACGTGCAGATTAGCGGGGACAGGTTCAAGGTGGACAGAACTAGCGAAAAGAAAACGCGAAGCTAGTCTGTATAGATCCCTCTATCTAGTCCGCGAACTAGACGCTCGGCAGAAGTCTTGAATACTTCACAGATGCGGAGCAGGGTCGAAACTGTTATCGGACGGCCAGCTTCGATTTGTTGCCAGTGACGCGCTGAAAAACTAAAAGAAATCATATCCTCTTGCGAGTAGCCATGCTTTCTTCGCAACCTGCGGACTCGTCTCCCCAATGCAAGGAAGAATGCCTTTTGATTCACCACCGTCCGAGAACCTACCTTGCCCCGGGCAAAGGCCGGGTCGGGATTTCCTCTTTTCTGCTGAACAAAAATAATTGCACGGGAAGGAAGACAGTTCGTTGCTCCAGAGCAAATACGGAACCGGCAGGGTTTTTGGTTTGTCTTCTACCGGGAGAACAGTCCCTAGGGAGTTACGTAGCCGTGGTTTCTCGAAGCCTGTAATTGCTCGCGATCAGAGAGGAACTGACTGGCCTGGATTCTGAAGTAAGTCCTGGTGAACGCTGCTCCTGGTACCGATAGGGCGCTTAATCCGCATCAACTTCTTTGCTTTTTCTGAAGCGAGTAACGCCGCAGGTAATCGGAAACTGACCCGCTGCCAAGGCCTTAGAAGTCCAAATGAAGTCCCGGGCGAATACGTGTCACGCCGTCCCGCTTCAGCAAATTGTTGGCTGGTGAGGCATGATACGAGCAGGGCATGAGGAATGATACGGGAGATGGCACGAGAGTGAACGCCAGCGAACGAACGCGTTGGGTCTGCGAGCGGGCCCGCGAGATGGGTTTTGATTTGTGCGGCGTTGCGCTGGTCGAGGGCCTCGAAGACCTGGGCCATTTCCCCGAGTGGCTCGCGCGTGGATATGCGGGCGAAATGAATTACTTGCGGGATGATCGGCGCGCAGATCCCCGCGTCGTCCTCGACGGCGCGCGGAGCCTGATCGTCGTTGCGCTCAATTACAATTCGCCGCCCCCGTACTCTACGAAGATTCCGACCGGCCGGGAAAACGAACCCGCGCGTGGATGGATCTCTCGCTACGCGTGGGGAGACGACTACCACGAAGTGCTCAAGGAAAATTTGGATGCGCTGGCGGCGGAGATGCGGCAGAAATTCAGCGAGCCTTTTGACGTGCGCGTCTACGTCGATACCGGTCCGATCATCGAACGCGTGGCGGCGAAATACGCCGGCCTCGGCTGGCTGGCAAAAAACACCTGCCTCATCAATCAGCAGCTTGGCTCTTGGCTGTTTCTCGGCGTCATCATCACGACTCTTGCTCTTGAGCCCACGCTCGCCGCCGGTGCCGCTCCTCCACCTGATCTTTGCGGCAGCTGCACACGCTGTCTGGACGCTTGCCCCACCGACGCGTTCCCCGAACCGTATGTGCTGGATGCCCGCCGCTGCATCTCCTACCTGACCATCGAGCTGCGCGGGACGATCCCGCAGGAACTGCGCGCCGGCATGGGCAACGCGGTGATCGGTTGCGACATCTGCCAGGATGTTTGCCCGTGGAATCGCAAAGCCCCGGTGACAAACATACCCCCGTTCCAGCCCCGCCTGCTCGCCCCCCAGGCATCCGTGACAAATAAGCCGGAAGAGTGTGCCGAGCCTTCGCTTTTCGCGCCCGCACTCGAATGGCTGGCCTCGCTCACCCAACAGGAATTCAGCGCAACATTCCGCAAGAGCGCGGTGAAGCGAGCGAAGTGGCGCGGCCTGGTGCGCAACGCATGTGTCGCGCTGGGAAATTCGCACATCGCCCGCGATTCCGAAGAATATGTGCGCGTGGTGCGAATGTTGGAAGAGCTCGCCGCCGACCAAGATGCTATCCTCGCAGAGCATGCACGCTGGGCGCTGGACCGCCTGAAGGCGCCACGGTCGAATTCAGCGGCGGGGCGTGCCTGCAATTGACTTCTTCTTGTCCACACTGGCAGCGCCCGCTTGTGTGGTATGCTGCCCGGCAACTCTGCTGCGGGGGCAGCAGGGCAGCCGAAAATCGCATCGCAAGAAGAGGCTCGGGTTACACGTGTAGCCGGGAGTATCGATGAACGTCAGGGTGAACGCAGAAATGGTGACCACCGCCTTCGAACTGCCGGGCTACCGCATTTCGAAGAACCTCGGGCTCGTGCGCGGAGTCACGGTGCGTTCGCGCAGCATTCTCGGGACG
This sequence comes from uncultured Acidobacteriaceae bacterium, assembly GCA_964600355.1. GTDB lineage: Bacteria > Acidobacteriota > Terriglobia > Acidiferrales > UBA7541 > Palsa-295. The sequence continues at coordinate 202 of CAZRKW010000317.1, read as the reverse complement.
CTCGGCGCGTCCCTGGAAACGATTGTGGGCGGCAACATCACCCTTTTTGAAAGCATGTGCGAGAAGACGCGCGAGCAGGCCCTCGATCTGATGCTGGAGCACGCAGTGGCCCGCGGCGCCAACGCCGTGATCGGCATGCGCTACGATGCCACCGAAGTGATGCAGGACGTTACGGAAGTGATTGCCTACGGCACAGCCGTGC
>CAZRKW010000316.1:0-4282 GCA_964600355.1 uncultured Acidobacteriaceae bacterium | reverse complement strand
TTATGGGGGATCGAATAGAACATATTATATCCAATGAGGATTGCCCAGATGCTAACTGTCGCAATCGCCGTGTCCTCCAAATTCTCCCGTATCCTCTGCCACATTACACGCCGACTCTGCCGCCAGACCTTGACGAGAAATATGGCAACAGGAACGAAGATGATTTTGACGGCGACTGACAGAGCACTCGTCCCCATCCACAACACAACCACGAGAAACGCACGCCAAAATAATTGGAGTATGAACCATAAACTCGACGATAAGGGCACGATGACCGAGTATAACACTCGCTGATCAGCCAGATATGCTGTTGCCATACTTACACGCCTTCGTCTTTTGTTTTCCGGTTCCCCGAGGGCCACAGCAGCACGGGTGCGGCGGATTGTAAGCCGGAACTCACGCAAAGAAGCCAAAGCACAGGGGTGGTAGTATTGAAGCCGGAGATTGCGGCATGCCCGATCCAACCTGCAAACACGAGCGCACGCGCCTTATCGCCAAGGATGACGATTCGCAATACGTGGAATGCCTGGATTGCGGGGAAATTCTCGAGGCCGCCGAGATGAAAGAGCTTGCCGACAAAGGCCGCAGCGGCTTCGACGAATCGCTTTCCGACGCCTGAGCGAACCGCCGCGCCGCCCTTTCAGAATCAGGAAATGCGGAGCTTTCCGATCAGGCGCGTCACGTCGGCGGGAGAGACGTCGTAGAGCGAGTGTTCGTCTTCCTGTTCCAGGCGCTCCCGCAGGTATTCGGCGGCGATGTAACTCGCCTCGCGGTCCGACAGATTTCTTCCCGCCTTCTCGCGAAACGTCACAAAACCGGGATGCGCCAGCCCGAGCAGCACGCCCTTGCCGTCGACGACGAACTTGCAGTCCATCGTATCGCTGTGGCGCGTCGCGATGCCGTTAAAGCAATGCGAAAATTGGCAGCGATACCGGTAATCGGTCACTTTCGACGGAACATCGAATGCCCCGATAAACTCACTCATCGCTCCGGCGTTCGCGAATGTCGGATAGAGGGTCTTCGCCACGCCGGTTACTTCCTTGCGCCCACTTCAGCGGGCTGCGTGAACTGCTGGTACATGTGGATGGCCGCCGCGACGCCGGCGCCGGCGGGCACGGAGAAGCCCTGATCGGATAGCGTCTTCTCCAGCGCGGCGAGGAACAGCAGCACGTTGTTCTTTTGGCTGGAGTAGCCCATCAGGCCGACCCTCCACAGCTTGCCCTTAAGCGGACCAAAACCGCCGGCGATCTCGATGTTGAATTCATCGAGGAGTTGCAGCCGGACCTTGGCGTCTTCCACCTTGGCGGGAACCTTCACGCCGGTCACGGTAACCAGGCGGTCCGCCGGGTTGGAGACGAGCAGTTCGAGGCCAAGCGCTTCGAGCCCAGCGATGAGCGCCTGCTGGTTGTGCAGATGCCGCTCCCAGCGAGCTTCGAGGCCTTCGGCCATCACGAGGCGCAACGCCTCGCGCAACCCATAAATCAAGGTGATAGGCGGGGTGTGGTGATAGGTGCGCTCCTTGCCCCAGTACGTCATGGTGGGGTTCAGATCGAAGTACCAGCTCTTCACGGGTTCTTTCCGCGCGTGCATCACTTCTTCGACGCGCGAGTTCACCGTAATCGGAGCCATGCCCGGGGGCGCGCTGATGGCTTTCTGCGTGCCGCTGAAGCAAATGTCGATGCGCTGCGCGTCCACGTTGAGGGGAACGCCGGCGAGCGTGGCAACTGTATCGACCACGAGAAGGGCGCCCAGTTCGTCGGCGACCTTCCTGAAATCATCGATGCGGTGTACCACTGCGCCGGAGGTCTCGCCGTGCGCGAGGCCCACCAGCTTGATCTTTTTGCCTTTTCCCGCGCGCCGCACGTCTTCGGGATCGCAAGCCTGGCCGTAGGGCGCTTCCACGCGAATCACCTTGGAGGTGATGCGCTCCGCCATGATCGCCATCCGCTCCGAGAATGCCCCGTTCACGCAGATGATGCATTCGTCGCCATCCTCGAGCGGATTGACCACCGCCGCTTCGATGCCCCCCGATCCCGACGCGGAAATCGGAAACGTGATGCGGTTTTCCGTCTGAAAGACCCGCCGCAGCAGTGTCTGCACGTCGCCCATCATGGCGGTGAACCACGGATCCATATGCCCGACAATCGGCGCAGCCATCGCCCGGTATACGCGCGGGTCCAGGCAGGATGGCCCGGGCGTCAGCATCAGCCTCGCGGGCGGCAATAATTCCCCAATAATCTCGCTCATTTAATTTCCCCATTCCCCTGTTTTTCGTCCGGTCTAGGCGGTCAGCACGACGCGCGGTTTCCCGGCAGGCAAACGCAACGAAACAAAAGTCTTCGAATACTAGTCTCGCTAAATTGCACCGCGCTGGTCAACCTCCAAAATGGTCTCCTTGGTCAGAACGTCAAGCTCCGCCGTTCCAGCGCCGGGCCTCGTCAACGGAAGCCTCCCCCGGTCCTCCTGCTTCCAAGTCGCCAATAGCTCTTACGGAAGCAAGGGGTTGTTGATCGCGCAACTGTCTCCGCGCCGTGTTGAAAGGCCTATACCCCTATGCTAGATTGCCAAATTGGGTACAAATCACGCGGTGAAAGCGAAACGATAGTGAATGCGGCGCCCAAAGTGTCGCGAGTGGAGGTGTATTGGCACACGGTAACCTACCGTACCGTGCTCCTCTATATCTTCATCTTACTCACCATTTTTTTTACTCTGACCTATATTGTTTTTCCCAAAGCGTCCGCTTCGATCATGAGCCGCATTTCCGAGGCGATTTCGCCACACGATAGCGGCGTCGCCACGATCACCGCCAAGCAAGCCCGCTTCGTGAATCTGGATGGAAAAGTGCAAGTGAAAAAGGTCAATTCCGTCCAGTGGACGACCGCCGATTATCAGCTGACGCTCGACAAGGGCGATCTGATCCAAACCGACTCCGAAGGCGTCGCCCGAATCGCGTTCGCCGACGGAACCACCTATACCGTGAAAGGCGATACCCTTGTCACCGTCGAGGAAAACAACGTTTCCACCGATAAGCCCACGCAGGTAGGCGTGCACATCAGTTCTGGCCAAGTGGACTTGGCCACCGGTTCCTGGGAGATCCCCGGTTCCACGGCCCAGGTATCATTTGAAAACGCTGTGGCATCCTTGCGCGCCAACAGCCGCGCCGCGGTCCGCAGCGACCCGGCCACCAAAGAGCAGGAAATTACCATTGATTCTGGTAGCGCCGAGTTCAATCGCGGCAACGAGCATCTGGACATCGCCCAGTGGCAGCGGGTCACTTTCCCCACCGGGGGGAAGACCACGACTTCCCAGGTTCTTGCGCCCCCCGATTTGCTGGAACCTTTAAACCTGCAGGCCATCATCGTGGCCGATCCCAAGCATGATCCGGTACACTTCTCCTGGAAGCAGGCCTCCACCGCGAAGCTTTACGATTTTCAAGCCAGCACGACCGCCATGTTCAATCGCGTGATTGCGGAAAAGAAAGTCTCCACCACAAGCGTGGATGTCGCCGGCCTCGATCCGGGCGATTATTTTTGGAGAGTGCGCGCCATCGACGAGCAGAATAAACTGAGTGATGCGGGCGATGCGCACAAGTTCACGCTGGTCGCGCAGGGCAGAGAGCAGGAGATGCTGCTCGAAGTGGACAACACCGAGTTGCAGGGGAACGTCGTCGAGGTGATTGGACGTACCGAGCCCGGCGCGGCGCTGATCGTGAATGGCGAACAGGTCGCCGACATTCAGCCCAACGGACAGTTTCGGTATTTCACCCAGCCGATGTCGCGGGGCAGTCACCCGATTGTCATCACCGGCCAGAATCGCCGCGGTGGCACGGCCATTAAGCGGGTGGAAGTGGTGATTCCATAGGCATTGGAAGGCGAGCATACCGCCGCAAAAGCGCCGCCGCAGCGGCGTTGAATTGATCTCTGGGGGAACAGCGTGACCAAGAACGGCTACAACATGCGGTCGGTTTTCAGTCTCTTGTCTTCCGACCTTGCCATCGACCTCGGCACCGCCAACACACTCGTTTTTGCTCGCGGCAAAGGCATCGTGGTCAACGAGCCCTCCATCGTAGCCATCAACAAAAATAGTGGCGATGTGGTGGCCGTGGGCCGCGAAGCGAAGGAAATGCTGGGGCGAACGCCGGGTAACGTAGTTGCCATCAAGCCCATGAAAGACGGCGTGATCGCCGATTTCAAAGTCACCGAGAAAATGCTTACCTACTTCATCCAGAAGGCCCACAACCGCCGCGTACTCGTCCATCCGCGCATCGTCATCGGCGTCCCCA
>CAZRKW010000315.1:0-4287 GCA_964600355.1 uncultured Acidobacteriaceae bacterium | reverse complement strand
CGACGAAACGATCCGGCAAACAAAGAAAGATGGAACTCCGTTTGCTAAAGCCGTCAGCGATGCGGGAATTATTCCAGGCATTAAAGTGGATATCGGTGCAAAGGACATGGCCGCTCATCCCGGAGAGAAAGTCACCGAAGGCCTGGACGGGCTGCGCGATCGGTTGGCTGAATATTCTCAAATGGGCGCGCGTTTTGCCAAGTGGCGCGCAGTCATTGCGATCGGCAGTGGAATTCCGAGCCGCGGTTGCATCGAGGCCAATGCCCAGGCGCTGGCTCGCTACGCCGCTTTGTGCCAGGAAGCCGGAATGGTCCCTGTCGTCGAACCGGAAGTGCTCATGGAAGGCGGCCACACTTTGGCGCGATGCTGCGAGGCAACCGAGGAGGTCTTACGAGCCGTTTTCGATCACATCTACTCGCAGGGCGTGATGCTGGAGGGTCTGATTCTGAAGCCCAACATGGTGCTTCCAGGATCGGCCTGCTCCAAGCAGGAAACGGTGGACGAAGTAGCCGACGCAACCGTGAAGTGTCTGTTGCGAGTCGTTCCCGCGGCCGTTCCGGGGATTGCATTCTTGTCGGGCGGCCAATCTGGTGAACTCGCCTCTGCCCGTTTGAATGCAATGAATGTCCGATTCAAGTTGCGAATGCCTTGGGCATTGGCATTTTCCTTTGCCCGCGCCATCCAGCAACCCGCGTTAGAGATCTGGCATGGCGAGGAGAGCAACGTGACGGAAGCACAAAAAGCTCTGTATCACCGAGCTATGTGCAACCGGGCCGCCCGCCAGGGGGCGTACAGTCCTGCGATGGAGGCAGATGCAACGAACAGCGCGCCGCGTTGCGGATCACCAGTCAAAGCCTTCGTAAAGGCCCAATGAAGAAACCGGACCTACACAAGAAATTTGTCGTCGGCAACTGGAAGATGCATACCACCAGCGCCGATGCAACGCACTTGGCCAAAGCGATCGCGGATGGCCTGGGCACTATGAATATTGGGGACCGCGTATCGGTCGCCGTCTGCCCCCCCTTCCCCTACCTGACCCTGGTCGGGGAAATTCTTAAGGGAACCCGCGTCGCGCTCGGAGCACAGAACCTCTATCCCGCGAAGGATGGCGCTTTCACCGGCGAGGTTAGCCCGACGATGCTCCTCGATCTCGGTTGCAAATACGTCATCCTCGGACACAGCGAGCGTCGGCGCATACTTGGCGAATCCGATGCGTTCATCAACCAAAAGGTGCGGGTTGCACTGACCGCTGGCCTCGATGTGATCCTGTGCATCGGGGAAACTCTTGATCAACGCAAGTCCGGTCAGACCGAGGAAGTGCTCGACCGCCAACTCACTCAGGGATTGGTTGAAGTGTCCTCCGGTGTTTTGAGTCGCATGACGATAGCGTATGAACCGCTCTGGGCAATCGGCAATCTCGGACACCAGGCAACCCCCCAGCAGGCTCAGGACGCGCACGCCCTCATTCGACGCCGCGTCGGACAGATGTTCGGACAGACATCAGCTCAGACGCTTCTCATACAGTACGGGGGAAGTGTGAAGCCAGAGAACGCGGCTGCGCTGCTAGGCCGACCCGGGGTGGACGGCGCGCTCATCGGCGGCGCCAGCCTGGATGCCGACCAGTTTCTGGCCATAGTCCGAGCTGGAATCGGTGAGCCACAAACCAAAGCGAAATCGGCATGACGGCAAGTGCCCGGCCCACGGGACTCGCGGCCTAGAGGCTTGGGAATGTTTTGTACGCAGCAGCGCAGCAGCGCAGTGGCCAACTTCTTTGAATTCGGCCAAAGGCATCGAGCCCAGGGCCGTCGCCACACCTTCTAGGAAGCTATTTTTAACCGCGGCGCGAAAGTAGCATTCATAACTTCACCATCCGAGCTGTCCGAAACAGTACAGTCTCCCTGATAGCGCCGTGCCAGACTTGAGCCTAGCCATGTGAAATTCAGCGTGTGAAGTGAGTCCAATTTGACGTGCCAACGATGAACAAAACGGACAGTTGCAATGGCGGCACAGTCATTTCAGTTCGAGGCGGCGTGGTTGATGTGCGCTTTGACCAATGCTTACCGCCAATTTACACGGTTCTGCGCGCGGGAGCGCATAGCCAAATCGTAGTCGAAGTCATGGCACAGCTTGACGCGAGTCGCGTGCGGGGCATCGCGTTGACGCCCACACAGGGCTTGGCCCGCGGAATGCCGGTCGAGGATACGGGCGGTCCATTACTGGTACCCGTTGGCAAAAATATCATTTCGCGAATGTTCGATGTGTTCGGGAATGCTATTGACCGCCAACCTCAGCCATCGGACGTGAAGTGGCGCTCCGTTCATCGCCAGCCGCCCGCGCTATCCGAACGTTCCACGAAATCGGAGATTTTTGAGACAGGTATCAAAGTTATCGATGTTCTCGTACCACTCGAACGCGGGGGCAAGGCGGGTTTATTCGGGGGCGCAGGTGTTGGCAAGACGGTTTTGCTGACCGAGATGATCCACAACATGATTGAGCACCAGAAAGGGATGAGCATTTTCTGCGGGATCGGAGAACGCTGCCGCGAAGGCGAAGAACTCTACCGCGGGATGAAGGAAGCCGGCGTATTGAAGAACATGGTGATGGTCTACGGGCAAATGAATGAGCCGCCGGGCAGCCGTTTCCGCGTGGGGGGCGCCGCGCTCACAATGGCCGAGTATTTCCGCGACGACGAGCATCGTGACGTCCTTTTACTAATCGACAATATCTTCCGTTTCATCCAGGCGGGCATGGAAGTATCCGGCTTGCTGGGAAGAATGCCATCGCGATTGGGTTATCAGCCTACGATGGGCACTGAATTATCGGGACTGGAGGAACGCATCGCCAACACCGAAGCAGGAGCCATCACGTCCATTCAGGCGGTGTATGTCCCTGCGGACGATCTGACCGACCCAGCAGCGGTCCACGTATTTTCGCATCTCTCCGCATCCATCGTGCTCTCTCGCAAGCGGGCGAGCGAAGGCCTTTATCCCGCCATCGATCTGCTGCAATCCAGTTCGAAAATGGCGACGGCGGGCATCGTCGGCGAGCGGCACTACAAACTCGCACAGGAAATCCGTAAGACCATGGGGGAATATGAGGCGCTCAAGGACATCGTCGCGATGCTCGGCTTGGAACAGCTTTCCCCGGAAGACCGGAACACCGTCGCGCGCGCCCGGAGGCTGGAACGCTTTCTGACGCAGCCGTTTTTTACCACCGAGCAGTTTAGCGGAATCCCTGGGAAACTCGTCAGCCTCAAAGACTCCCTCGATGGCTGCGAACGCATTCTCCGCGATGAGTTCAAGGATTATCCGGAAAGCGCGCTCTATATGATCGGAGCCATTGGCGAAGCGAAAAAAGAGGCTCCGCCCCCGAAAGCCAGAGTCGTGGGCGCCCATGCATCTTAAAATCCTTCTCCCCTACGGCATCTTCGCGGACAAGACCGACGTGACGAGCATCGTCGCCGAAACCTCCGCGGGATCGTTCGGAATTTTACCCCACCGTCGGGATTGCGTGGCGGCGCTGGTCCCGGGGATTTTTACTTTCGAGGCGAAAGAAGGCGGAACGGTTTACGTCGCGGTCGATGAGGGCGTGCTGGTGAAAGCCGGCGCGGATGTGCTGGTCTCAGTGCGCCATGCCATTGGCGGAACCGATCTCAGCAGACTTCATGAGGCCGTGAAACACGAGTTTCTGAATCTTGACGAACGAGAGCGAAGCGTTCGCACCGCGGTCTCCAAGTTGGAAAGCTCTTTTGTAGGACGTTACGCGGAGTTTCAACGTGAGCGATGAACCCGCCAATTCACCCGCGAGTGAAGAGAAAGCATTCGTCCGCGATGTGGGGGCGAAAGCTGACCGTAAGCTCCGGGCGCAACGCGAAGGCAATCAAGGAGTCTGGTTTGGTTTGGGCATGTCGGGACTCATTGGTTGGTCCGTAGCGGTACCGACGCTGCTCGGCGCACTGCTCGGCCTTTGGCTGGACCACCGCCATCCGAGTTCACACTCCTGGACGTTGATGCTGCTGGTCATCGGACTGGTCATCGGCTGCGCCAATGCGTGGCGCTGGATGGATCAGCAGAATAAGGCCATGCAGGATGCACCGAAGGACAAAGATGAGTGAATCGTTACCGGTCGTTCTGGCGTTTGTCGCGGGAATCTTGCTCGGGACGTTTTTCTACGCAGGACTGTGGTGGACGATTCAGAAGGGAGTTTCGTCAAAACAGCCGGCCCTTTTATTCACCGGCAGCCTCGCGGTGCGCACGCTCATCGCTCTGGCCGGATTCTATTTCGTCT
>CAZRKW010000314.1:0-4327 GCA_964600355.1 uncultured Acidobacteriaceae bacterium | reverse complement strand
GAAAGTTTTTGGCAGGCCCTGGTTTCACCGCATCGATCTGGGCGGCGGAATCGTCACCCCGGGTGTCGACAACTCTCCATCGAAGCTCCAGTACATGCATCTGCCCGAGGACCTCAACGGCAAGTCCGTGCTGGATATCGGCGCTTACGATGGCTTTTTCTCGTTCGAAGCCGAGCGGCGGGGAGCCCGGCGTGTTGTGGCAACGGATCAGTACTGCTGGAAATCCACGGGGATGGGAGACGGGGAAGGTTTCAGGATCGCCCACGACGCTCTCGGTTCCCGCGTGGAAGCGAAAGTCATCCCGGTCGAAGAAATATCGCCGGAGACTGTGGGAGTCTTTGATGTGGTTCTGTTCCTCGGAGTGCTCTACCACGCGCCGGACCCTCTTCGCTACCTGCGCGCCGTGAGATCCGTTTGCAGCGAGATGGCGATTCTGGAGACGCATCTCGACGCCATGGATTATGGGCGCCCGGCGATGGTTTTCTACCCCGGGACAACGCTGAACAATGACCCCTCGAATTTCTGGGGGCCAAACATGCTCTGCGTGGCGGAGATGCTGAAGGAGGTCGGTTTCAACCGGCTCAAGTTCTTCCCTCCGTGGCACCCGAATCGAGTCGTGGTTCATGCCTTCGTCTAAGCAGGGAGCAAGCGGCGGGAATCGGACGGCGATGCCCGCTCGCGATCTGACGGTGTCGGTCGTCATCAACACCTACAACCGGGCCGCAAGCCTCGATGCGACCTTGCGGTCTCTTCGCAGGCTCAACTACCCGCGCTTCGAAGTGATTGTCGTGAACGGACCGTCGACCGACAACACCATGGAAGTGCTGCGAGCTCATGCGTCTTCTATACGAGTGGGCACGTGTTCGGACCGCAACCTCTCCGTTTCCAGAAACGTCGGCATCGACATGGCTCGCGGCGATCTGGTGGCCTTTCTCGACGACGATGCCGTGCCGGACGAAAACTGGCTGAACGACGCGGTGGATGCTTTCGATAGCGAGGAAGTCGGGGGCGTGGGTGGGTTCGTTTACGACCATACCGGTTACAACCTGCAATATCGCTACTCCGTTTCGAACCGCCTGGGCACGGCCCGCTGGGATGTCGCGGAGCCGAAAACGGAATTCTGCTATCCGGGCTGCCTGGAATTTCCCTACCTGCAAGGCACCAACGCAATTTTTCGGCGCAGCGCTCTGCTCGAAATCGGAGGCTTCGACGAGGAGTTCAATTATTACCTGGATGAAACCGACGTTTGTCTGCGTCTGGTGGATGCCGGGTATCTTCTGAAGCAGTTGTCGAACGCCTTCGTCTATCACCGCTTTCTTCCCAGCCACATTCGCAGCGAGAACCACGTGGTTACGAGCTGGCACCCCATCATCAAGAACAAGGTCTACTTTTCCCTCGCGAATGCTCCTTCGGAGATCTCTGCGCGGGACCTGCTGAAGGATTGGGACCATTTCTGCGCCGAAGCCGAGGCAGGCCTGAAGTTCCATCTTGGGCGCGGCGCCGCCACGCAGCAGAACCTCGACGAGTTCTACACCGACGTGAATTCCGCGCTGCGCGAAGGCATGCGGGCCGGTCATACCAGTCCGCGTCGGTTCCTGTACTCCGAGCGGGCCGGCGAGTTGCGCGGGAGCGTAAAAACAGATGTGCTGGACGAAGGGCATTCAGGGCGAGGGCAATACAAGGCGTATCCCACGGTGATGCCGCAATCCGAAAAGCTGACGATTTGCCTGCTGAGCCAGGAATACCCGCCCGCGATCGTGGGCGGCATCGGCCGGCTAACCTATGAGCTAGCTCGCGGGCTCGCGGAGCGCGGGCACAGTGTTCACGTGCTGACAAAAAGTCTCAGCGGCCACAATACCGTCGATTTCGAAGAGGATGTTTGGGTCCACCGTCTGGTGGAAGACCGCGAAGAGCCACCTGCTCCCCAAGGATTGAAATTTCCGGAGCCGCTGTGGAGGAGGTCGGCGCGCCTGCTTCGCGAGGTTCGCCGAATCAACGAGACCCATCCCGTCGATATCGTCGAAGGCCCCATTTGGGACGCGGAAGGGCTGGCCACTGTTCTCGAAGGCTCGTTCGTCAGCGTCACCAGTCTCGAAACGCCTCTGAAAATGGCGCTGGAAACAAATCCCGGATTGGTCGATGGCTCGGCGGTGCAGCGGCAGGTCTACGACGCCATCATTGCCGGCGAGAAGGCGGTGATGGAGCGCGCCACCGCGGTCCGCGCCATCAGCGGGGCCATCGTCGAAACCATGCGCAGCCTCTACGACATGGAGTTTGCACCCGATCGTTTGTCCATCACGCCCATCGGCATGCACGACCGCTCGACCGGGAAGAGTGTCAAAACCAATGGCCGCTATATAGACGTTCTGTTTGCCGGCCGCTTTGAGGACCGCAAGGGTATCGACGTCCTGCTGCAGGTGATTCCCTCTCTGTGCCAGGAGTTCAAACGCGCCCGGTTCATCCTGGTGGGCGAAGACAGGCCCCGTCCGGATGGCAGCACTCTTTCGAGCCGCTTTTGTGCCAGCCACGCGCGCGCGCCGTTTCGCGACCGTGTGATTTTCCCCGGCAAAGTCTCCGACTCCGAAATCGAGAGATATCTTGCCCAGTGCGAAATTTTTGTGGGCCCCTCCCGGTATGAGTCCTTCGGATTGGTGTTCGTGGAAGCCATGATGTTCGGCAAACCGGTGGTGGGTTGCCGCGTGGGCGGAATGAAAGAGGTGATCGCGGAAGGCGTCACCGGCCTGCTGGCGGAACCCGGGGATACTGAAAGCCTGCGAGCGGCTCTGGCGAGCCTGCTAGCCGATCCGGCGAAGCGGGAAGCGTTTGGAAAGGCCGGCAGAGCGAGGTTTCTCGAGCACTACACCCGCGAGAAACTGACCGATCGGACTCTGGCTTTCTACCGCAAGGTGCTGGCTAAACAATTTCCTGATCAAGTATCTGATCAGGCCGAAACACAGATGGCAACAACTCAGGCCGGCTGATGGGCCTTGCCGCCATCGTTGTGCAGGGCGCCGGGAAAAGCCCATGTAGTCGGTTTTCTTAAGGAGCACGTCGGAATGAGCGAAATTTCCACGCAGATTGATGCCAGAAAAATTTTGTGCGACGCACCGAGCGAGGTCGCCAAGCGCCAAAAAGCGATTGACGAGGAACTCCGGCAAGCTGTCGGCCAAAACGCGCTTTTGCACACGGAGATACATCGCCGCTTGACGGATCACATTCTGCGACTGAGAGACGAGGTCGGCTCGCTCCGGCGCGACATGGAATCGCTGCAGCGCCAAAACTCCCCACTGAATATCGGTGCTCCTGCCCGCGACGAGGTGAAACAGTCGCCTGCGCAGGCCAGCGCACAGGTTCCTGCGCCAGAGCCGAAAGCGGAGGTTCCGCCGGACCAGATCTACGCGGGATACAAGCCGGAAGAACTCGAAATTATCAAAAAACATTTCCGTGTTACTCCCTCGCCGACCGCGGGATTCATTACCGATTCATTGGGCGTGAAGACACGCGGAACTTCTCTCTGGGACCAAGTGCAATTTCTCGTAGGCACGGTAATTCCGCCGCCGATCCCGAACGACTTCCACGCCGAGGCCATAGAATGGATTGGATTGCTCAAGAGCGTGGATAGCAACCGCGGCAAATTCGTAGCGATGGAGCTCGGCGCGGGCTGGGGACCCTGGGTGGTCGCAGGTGCGGTCGCCGCGCGAAACGCCGGCATCCGCGATATTTCGCTGCTGGCCGTGGAAGGAGATCCGGGCCACTTTGCCTTCCTGCGACAGCATTTCCTAGACAATGGACTGCATCCCGATCAGCACCTTCTGTTCCAGGCGGCCGTCGGCGTCCAACCGGGGCGTGCGCGTTGGCCGCGCGTCGACCCGCGCAACAGTTACGGCACCCGCCCGATAACGGGAGTCGCAGCGGCCCTATCGGAAACTTTGGACGTGGAAGTTCTCGGAATCGCGAATCTCCTTGCCACTCAAAAAAGGTGGGATCTCGTGCACGTCGATGTACAGGGAGGAGAAGTCCCGATCTGCGAGGCCGGCCTCGCGCTCCTGAACGAACGAGCGCATTGGCTGATTATCGGAACGCATTCGCGGCTCATCGATGGTCAGCTGGTATCACTCTTCGCTCGCGCCGGGTGGGTGCTCGAAAACGAAAAGCCGGCCATTTTTACATTTCAGCCGGGCGCTACATCCCTGGAAGCAATGACGCGCATTGACGGCACCCAGGTGTGGCGCAACCCGCGCCTAGACTAAGCCTGCACTTCCTCATTTCTCATGGCGCGTGGCACCGCAACTGGGCGCGTAAGCTCTAACTCGACGGTACGGCATCT
>CAZRKW010000313.1:0-4333 GCA_964600355.1 uncultured Acidobacteriaceae bacterium | reverse complement strand
GAAGGCAGGAACTGGCGCGCGAGTGATTGTCTACAGTGTGCCAATTCTTGTCAAGATAATTTTGTTTTCCCCCCAACAAAGCAAGCCAGTCTACCGCTACAGCTATAGTCATAGAAATAGTACGGATGCCCATTTTTTCGCATCCAGCAACGCCCACGTTCCCCCGTGAGAGTGACACTGTTCGTCTGAGAAACATTGCGCCGGGCTGATTGAAAATGACATTTTGCGCCATGCCCCTCGAAACCAAACGGCTTCGCCTCTCCCACTTTCGCCGCCATCTTTGCCCAAGCACGCGCTCCGCCAAACCCATCTCTCTAATATTTGTTTTGTGGTATGAGTTCACTGTCATTTGCCGCTGCGCCGCGAATCGATGGCCCGACTCCAACGATGGATCGGCGGCAAACCCGTCTTAAACTTGAAATGGACCGCCGGAGGTCGTCGAATGAGTGATCGACAGGATGGCTGGAAACTTTTGTGCGAATACACGCAGAGCGAAAGCCTGCGAAAACACGCTTTGGCTGTAGAAGCCTGCCTGCGCGCGTACGCGCGGAAGTACGGAGCCGATGAGGAATTGTGGGGCCTTACCGGACTGCTCCACGATTTCGATTACGAGCGCTGGCCCAACGACGAGCACCATCCCGAGAAGGAGCATCCCTTTGAAGGCTCGAAAATTTTGCGGCAGCACAGTTATCCCGAAGATATGATCCACGCGATCCTCGGCCATGCGAATTACTCCGGCGTGCAGCGGACTTCGGCGCTCGACCACGCCCTTTTTGCCTGCGACGAGCTGTCCGGGTTCCTTACCGCCTGCGCGCTGGTGAAGCCCAGCAAAAGCATTCACGACGTGGAGGCCTCGTCGGTGAAGAAAAAATTGAAAGACAAGGCCTTCGCGCGCGGTGTGAGCCGTGAGGATGTTTACAAAGGCGCCGAAGAACTAGGCGTGCCGCTCGAGGAACACATCAACTTTTGCATCGCTGCCATGCGGGAAGTCGCCGGCGCTTTGGGCCTTTCCGGAACGGCTTAGATTTTGTTGATTTCTCGCGCGACGAAAATAATAAAATTCCTTCCGCCGCGGTTTCTTCTCGGCATGCAGAAAAATTTCCACACTTTCCACATCGAATCATTTCGCGGACGGACGCTTGATGTTGGGCGGTCTATGTTACAATCTCGCGATTTCGATGGAACGCGCCGGAGAATTTCTCGGAAAAGTTGTTCGAAAACTCGAGAGGCCCGAGGCCTCTCTCGCCTGGCTCAAGGGTTCCTGGTCCACGATCGTGGGGAAAACGCTGGCCGCGCACACGCGGCCCATCCGATTCGAGAATGGCTGCCTAGAAGTCGCCGCTGACGGGAAAGGCTGGCGGAAGCAACTGGAGGGCATGAAGCGCGAGTTCTGCGCGCGCGTAAACGAAGCCTGGGGAAAGAATCTCATCCGCGAGATCAAGTTCGTTGCCGCGAAGCCCGGCCCCAAAGTGTCTCGCGAGTTCGACAACGAGCACACTCCTTTCGTTCGGCGTCGAAAAGGCTAGCTTCACTCTCTAATGGCGCCGGTCGGTGCGTTTGGCGCAGCCATCATTTCTTGCATGTTCGCTCAGCGCACAAAATGGAATCTCGCATCCAATCGCTTGAGCGAAGCCCTCGCCAGGCATCGCGCCTCCGGACGCCCGCCGATCGATCTAACCGTCTCGAATCCCACCGAAGCCGGTTTCGTCTATGACGGCGAGTCCATTCTCGATGCGCTCCGCCATCCGGACGTCCTGAAATACCATCCCGATCCTCAGGGCCTGCCTGCGGCGCGGCGAGCCGTCGCGGAATATTATTCTCAGCGTGGAGCGGGCGTCTCCATCGAAGACATCGTGCTCACGACGAGCACCAGCGAAGCCTACTCCTTCGTCTTTCGCATGCTTTGCGATCGGGGCGACGAAATCCTGGTGCCCGCGCCGAGCTATCCGCTTTTTGATTTCCTTGCCGATATTCAGGACGTAAAGCTGCTGCCCTATCGTTTGTTCTACGATCACGGATGGCAGATCGATTTCCGTGCTTTGAAGGACGCAATCACCGCCCGGTCCCGCGCCGTGATCGTCGTTCACCCCAACAACCCCACCGGCCACTTTCTCCAGCCGCGCGACTTGCAGGAACTCAACGCCATCTGTTCGAGCCGGAACATGACCCTGATCGCGGACGAAGTGTTTCTCGATTTCGGCCTGCAGGAGGCGCCGCCGTTCACTTGCACCTCCAACCGCGATGCGCTCACGTTTACGATGAGCGGCCTTTCAAAAATTTGCGGGCTGCCGCAAATGAAAATGGCGTGGCTCGTCGCGAGCGGTCCAGCTCAGCCGAAAGCGGAAGCCCTGGCGCGCCTGGACGTGATTGCAGACACCTTTCTTTCGGTAAGTGCCCCCATCCAGCTCGCGACGCCCGCACTTCTTAAACAGCAGGGGAATTTTCAAACGCAGGTAAAGGCGCGCGTAAGAGAGAATCTCGCGGACCTCGATCGGCTGTTGCGAATGCAAACTACGTGCAGCCGCTTACGAGTGGAGGGCGGGTGGTATGCCGTTCTGCGCATACCGGCCACGCAAGCCGACGAGGATTGCGCGATCGAACTGCTCGACGGGCAGAGTGTCTATATCCATCCGGGGCACTTTTACAATTTTCCGGGCGAAGGATATCTGGTCGCGAGCCTGATCGTGCCGCCTCCTGAATTCGCGGAAGGAATCAAGCGGCTGCTGTCGATGTTCTGACGCCTCGCGTCGCGCGGTTCTCTCGCGATTCCAGCCTTGTAGACATTTCAGCCGGCATTCCCCAGGAACTTGTACTTCCCTTCGCGCGTGAGTTTGCGAAGGTAATTCACCAGTTCCCAGCGCTGCGTTTCGGTCAGCTTGTCCTGCCAGGATGGCATCGGCGCGCGGCCCGTGGTCATCTTCCAGAACAATTCGCCGTCGGTCGCCTTCTGCATCATTTTCGCGTCCGTGAAATTCGCCGGCTTCTGAGGGAGCGATCCCGCCGCCGCGCCGTTGCTCGCGCCCTTCGGGCCATGGCAGATCACGCAATTTTTCTGATACAGCGTTTGCGCATCTTTCAAGCCGGCGGGCGTCGGCTTCACAGGGTTCTGTACAGCGTCCGCGGATGCAGGGGCCTTCCAGGGCTGCTTCACCTGCTGCGCTCGCGCGTGGCTCGGGTTCAGGAAAGCCAGAAGCGTCAATGCGCCGAAAATCTTCAGGGACTGCCCCTGCCACCGCGAATCCTTAACCCTTCTTGATCCGGTCATGTCATCGCTCCTTTTCGCGAAGAAGGATTGTACGACAGGCGCGCCCGGCGCCGGCATTTTCGAGACGTATTGTACCCGCCCCGCACACAGGGGATTGTGACAGAGGTCACCCCTCCCTGTTCAACGTCCCGAAACGTGGATGTAACACCACATTAACATCTGCAAAGACCCGCTCCGTTACAATCCACCAGCCATGTCAAACCACATTCAGATTGTTGCTTCATCCGGATCCAGCGACGCGTACAAGATACTTCACGTCAAGGGTCCTTTGAATATCCACACGATCTTCGATTTCCAAACCGCTCTTCGCGCGGAAACTTCTCCCACATTAATTATCGACTTTGCTGAGGTGCCCTTTATCGACTCTACAGGACTCGGCGCCCTCGTCGGCGCCAATCTCGCCGCACAAAAAGCGAATCGCAAGCTCGCCTTCGCGGCCATGAACCCGCAGGTGAAGGCATTGCTCGATATGACCCACGTCTCTCAGTTTTTCACCGCCTACCCCACGATCAAGGAAGCCGAGACGGCCGTTTCCTGAACTGTTTCACCCCGACGCACGCCCCTAGGGTTTGACCTTCGTTCTTGTGGGGTTGCTCGAAGCACTGCCATTGGAGCACCCGCGCAATTCAAAGCTGACGTGAGGTCACGCCACGTTGGGAACACTTCCCCCATGAGCTGTCGCGGCAAGACCCGCCGTATGCGATAGAATGGGCGATACCATGGAGCGGGTGCAGCGCGCGACGATGAAGATTGGCGGCGGCAAGCTGTTCGGCCGCCTGGTCTTTGCTTTTCTGATCGTCTGCTCGATTGCGCTGGGGGCCGCGGGCGGTCTGCTCTTTGTTTATACCAGCGACCTTCCGGAAGTGCACGCGCTCGAGGATTATCATCCGAACGTCGTCACCGAACTTTACGCCGACGATGGGCAATCCATCGGCACGTTTGCCATCCAGCGGCGCATCCTTCTTACGTACGAGCAGATTCCGCGGATACTCAAAAACGCGATTTTCACCACGGAAGACCAGCATTTCGAGGAACACTGGGGCGTCGATTTCCCGCGGGTCCTCGAAG
>CAZRKW010000312.1:0-4361 GCA_964600355.1 uncultured Acidobacteriaceae bacterium | reverse complement strand
GGCGGCTCGAAGCCAAGACGCAGGTGTTCACGGTCCGCTACTCGGACCATTTTCGCAACCGGCTCACGCACACCCTGGAAGTGGCGCAGATAGCCCGCACCGTGGCAGGCGCGCTGCAGCTAAATACCGACCTCACCGAAGCGCTCGCCCTGGTGCACGACATCGGGCACCCGCCGTTTGGCCACGCGGGCGAAAGGGCGCTCGACCGGCGTATGAGGGAATATGGCGACCGGTTCGATCATAATCTGCACGCGCTGCGGATCGTCGAGCAATTCGAGCAGCGCTACCTGGCATTCCCCGGGCTGAATCTTACCTTTGAGGTGCGCGAGGGGATCGTCAAGCATTCGCGCGACCGCTTCCCCGAGCACATTCCCGAAATTGCGGAGTATCTGCTGAGCGAGCGCCCTCCGCTCGAGGCGCAACTGATCGATCTGGTGGACGAAATCGCCTACAACACCGCCGACCTCGACGACGGCTTCGAGGCGCATCTGCTCGATTTCGAGGCGTTGCGCACAGCGGTGCCGGTGTTCGCCGCCGCATATGCCGAAGTAGACAGGTGCTACCCTGCGGGCCCTCGCCGCCTGAAATTCAACGAAGCCCTGCGCGCGGTGATCGATCGCCTGGCGACCGATCTAATCGAGAATACGCGTGCGCGGGTAGGAGCGAGCTGCGCGCAAACGGTGGAGGATGTCCGCAGCCAGCCCGTGCGACTCGCGGCCTTTTCGCCGGAGGTAGCCAAGGAGAGCGCAGCGCTGAAGCGTTTCTTGAACACGCAGCTCTATTCTCATCCCACGGTGGCCGAAGAGCGCGACCAGTCAGTGGTAGCCCTGGACGCTCTGTTCGTCTTCTTCATGGAGCATCCAGACCGCATGCCGCAAAATTATGCGAGCCTGGCGCAGGAGCAGCCCAGACACCGTGTGGTCTGCGACTATATCGCCGGCATGACCGATCATTTTCTCCTGAAGCAAAGCCGCGAACTCCTGGGCGTCCCAGTACCCCAGATTGACTGAATGGCCGGGCACTGCCTCGTTACGCGTTCTTCAGGTACTCATTAGGTGTCAGTAAGCCCCGCCCGGGCGGTGCTTCCTTGACAAAGCAGGCACCCGATTTATAATGAAGCTTCGCCGCGAAAAACACGGGGAAAACGATGTTTCTGGATGTCAACGAACTCGGTATTCGCAAGGTCCGCATCCGGAAAAGCTACACGCCCGGCAACCTGGATTTTCATTCCGGGGAGTTCCGGCAGGTAGAACCTCTGGAAGTCCGTGCAACTGCGGAACTTGTGGACGGTCAGATCCGCATCTACGGAAACCTGCACACGCGAGTGGAACTGGTGTGCGCGCGCTGCCTGGACACGGTGGTCGAAGAGATCAGCCGCGATTTTGACCTTTACTACCGGCCCATGACGACCATCGCCGAAAACGACGAATTTCATCTCAATCTGGACGACACCGAGATCGCCTTCTTCGAGGGCGAGGGACTGTTTCTGGCCGACGTCCTGGCCGAACAGGTGAACCTCGCGATTCCCATGAAGGTGATCTGCCGCAGCGATTGCCGCGGCCTTTGCCCGCACTGCGGCGCGAACTTGAACAATGAGGATTGCCGCTGCGAGAAGCACGGTTCCGATCCCCGCCTGGCCCCGCTGGCGCGCCTGAAGCAGGACTGGTTCAAAAAGCAATAAACCGTTACACTGTTGAGTAATATTTTTGCGCCGTTGTGTGCCGCGGCCCGTTCACGAGGAGCTGAAATGCCGAATCCGAAGCGACGTCATTCGAAGCGACGCACGAGTACGCGACGCGCGCATGACCATCTGCACAAGCTGTCCCTTGCCGAGTGCCCCAATTGCCACGAGAAGAAGCTGCCGCATCAGGCGTGTCTTAAGTGCGGCTATTACAAGGGTCGCGAAGTGATTGACACCGCAGCCAAGACAGCCTAAGTTTCCCTCGCATACCTTCTCCAGTTATGCCGGGTGGTGGGGCTCAGTGAACCACCCGATTGATCACCCGATGATCAAACGATGATCACGATAGCTCTGGATGCCATGGGCGGCGACCACGCCCCGCGAGCGGAGGTCGAAGGCGCGATTGCGGCGGCGCGCGAGCTTGGGGTGCGCGTGCTTCTGGTGGGCATCGAAGCCACCGTGCGCGAGGAACTCGAACGCCACAAGCACCCGGACCTGCCCATCGAGATCGTCAACGCGGATGAAGTGATCACGATGAACGATTCTCCTTCCCACGCGTTCCGCCGGAAGAAGGGGAGCTCGCTCCACGTAGCCGCGCACTTAGTGAAAGACGGCAAGGCCGACGCCCTGGTAACCGCCGGAAACACCGGCGCTGCTATGACGGTGGCGCGATTCGTGATCGGAACGCTGCCTTCGGTGGACCGCCCGGCGCTCGCCGCGGCGTTTCCCAACATGAAGGAGAAGACGTCCATCGTGCTGGATGTGGGCGCAAACGTGGATTCGAAGCCGGAACAGCTAGAACAGTTCGCGGTAATGGGCGAAATTTACTATCGGGCGATCTGGGGAACCAAGCGACCGCGCGTCGCTCTCCTTTCGATCGGGGAAGAAGAAATGAAGGGCAACGAACTCACGCGCGAGGCCGCCACTCTCTTGAAGCAGACCGCGCTCAATTTCGTCGGCAACGTCGAAGGCCGCGACGTTTTTCGCGGCAACGTCGACGTGATCGTGTGCGACGGTTTCATCGGCAATATCGCGCTGAAGCTGAGCGAGGGCGTCGTCGAGCAGATCGGCGGGATGCTCAAGAAGGCCATCAAGAGCAGCCTCGCGTCGCAACTGGGCTACGCGCTTTCCAAGCGCGCCTTTGACACGCTGCGCAAAAGCACGGATTATTCGGAGTATGGCGGCGCGCCGCTGCTGGGCGTCCGCGGCATCACGATCATCGGGCACGGGCGCTCGAATCCCAACGCCATCAAGAATGCCATTCGCGTGGCGGCGGAGCTCTGCCGGGCGCACGTCAATGAAAAAATCGAACAGGAGCTTTCCGCAATCGCTGCAGTCGCCGCGCGCGGCTGAACGGGCGGATTTTGCGGTGAATCGCAATCCACTATGAGTAAGCTTGCGTTTCTTTTTCCCGGCCAGGCCTCGCAGTACCCCGGCATGGGCCGCGATCTGGCGGACAATTTTCCGGAAGCGCGCGCCGTCTTCGAAGAAGCCGACGCCGCGCTCGGATTTCCTCTTTCGAAGCTTTGCTTCGAGGGCCCCGAAGAGACGCTGAAGCTCACCGAGAATACCCAGCCGGCGATCCTCACGGTGTCGACGGCCGCCTTTCGCGCGCTCGACTCGCGCGGCATCACGCCCGACTTCGTAGCAGGGCACAGCCTGGGCGAGTATTCGGCGCTCGTGGCGGCGGGTTCGCTCGATTTCGCGACGGCGGTGAAGCTGGTTCGCGAGCGCGGGCGCTACATGCAGGAAGCCGTTCCGCCCGGCGAAGGCGCCATGGCCGCGATTCTCGGCCTTTCGCCCTCGGACGTGACCGATATCTGCAAGAAGGCCGCCAACCACGAGGTCGTCTCGCCCGGCAATTTGAATTCGCCCGAGCAGACCGTGATTTCGGGCCATGCGGCAGCAGTGAAGCGCGGCGTCGAAATCGCCTCGCAAAGCGGAGCCAAGCGCGCCGTGATGCTTCCGGTCTCCGCGCCGTTTCACTCCGCGCTGATGGAGCCTGCCCAGAAGCGTCTCGAACCCGACCTGCGCGCCGCCGCATTCGGCCCCCTGCGATTTCCGCTGATCACCAATGCCGATGCCGAAGCAATCGGCTCCGGCGAAGAGGCGCGCGAAGCGCTGATCCGCCAGGTGACGCTGCCGGTCCGTTGGCACGATTCGGTGCGCGACATGATCGAGCGCGGCGTGAACATTTTTGTGGAGGTAGGCCCCGGCAAAGTGCTCTCCGGGATTCTGCGCCAGATTGACCGCTCCGTCCGCTGCTTCAACGTGGAAGATTCCGCGAGCCTGCGCTCCACGATCGACCGCATCGCGCAGGCCCGCACCGAACCCTCCGAAAACTAGTCCGCCGCCTCGAACTACGAAGCGGAATGGGCTTTCGCGCGCGCGTTCGCGAAGAGTTTCAGCATTTCGCGATTGAAGGCGGGAATGTCATCGGGGTTACGGCTGGTTACCAGCTTGCCGTCCACCACCACCTCTTCGTCGACCCATTTCGCTCCGGCATTCGTCAGATCGGTTTTCAGGGACGGCCAGGAGGCAATCCGCTTGCCCTTCGCCGCCCCGGCTTCGATCACAGTCCATGGCGCGTGGCAGATTGCAGCGACAGGCTTGTCAGACGCGAAAAAGGCTTTGGCGAACGCCACCGCCTTCGGCTCCATGCGCAGCTTGTCCGGATTCA
>CAZRKW010000311.1:0-4367 GCA_964600355.1 uncultured Acidobacteriaceae bacterium | reverse complement strand
AGCTTCGTCCGCACGTGCTGCTGCTCGGCGGACCCAATACCTTCATCCGCGGCATGCGCGAAGCGTGGCAGGCCAACATCCCGCGCATGTGGGAAGAGCGCAAGGTGGAGGTTCCGGCGGGAGCGAAACCGGAAGAGCTGATCAAGGTGCCGCAGAATGCGCAGTATTTCGCCGCCCTGGGCGCGATCGAATTCGGCAAGGGTGAGGAGGATTGCGTCGGCTGCTACCACGGCTTCGACAAGCTCGTCCACTACATCGACTTCGGCCGCCAGGAAGAAAAAGCCAAGGCGGGCGGGTCGGGCCTGGTAAAAAGCGACGACGAGCTGGCCATCTTCCGCGAGCAGTACCGCCGCAAGAAATTCATCCCCGCCACGTTCCAGAAGGGTCAGACCGTGGGTGGCTTCATCGGCATCGACGGCGGCTCGACTTCCACCAAGGCGGTGCTGCTCGACGAAGAGGGCACCATCCTCTGCAAGTCCTACCAGCTCTCCAATGGCAATCCCATCCACGACACCATCGAGATGTTCGAGAATTTGCGCGGCCAGGTGGAGGCGCAGGGCGCAAAGCTCGAAGTGCTGGGCGTGGCCACCACAGGTTATGCGAAAGACATTCTGAAGGATGTGCTGAAGGCCGACGTAGGCCTGGTGGAAACGGTCGCGCACACCGAATCGGCGCTCAAATTCTACGAAGATCCGCACGTGATCGTCGACGTGGGCGGGCAGGACATCAAGCTCATCATCCTGAAGGACGGCCGCGTCAAGGATTTCAAGCTCAACACGCAGTGCTCGGCCGGCAACGGGTACTTCCTGCAATCGACCGCCGAGGGCTTCGGCCTGAAGGTGGAAGACTTCGCCGATCTCGCGTTCGGCGCCCAGTCCATGCCGTTGTTCGGGTACGGCTGCGCGGTATTCATGCAGTCCGACATCGTCAACTTCCAGCGGCAGGGATGGCAGGCGCAGGAAATTCTGGCGGGTCTCGCCGCCGTTCTACCGAAGAACGTTTTCCTCTACGTGGCGAGCATCCCGAACCTGGCCGCGCTCGGGTCGCGTTTCGTGCTGCAGGGCGGCACGCAGAACAACCTTGCCGTGGTGAAGGCTGAGGTGGATTTCATCCGCAGCAGCTTCCGCGCGGCCGGCAAGCAGCCGGAGATCATCGTCCACGAGCATTGCGGCGAATCCGGCGCGATCGGCGCGGGCGTGGAAGCGGTACGCCTGTGGCGCAACGGAATGCGCACCACGTTCATTGGTCTCGACGCGGTCCGCAAGATCGAATACCGCACCACGCGCAACGAAGACACCCGCTGCAACTTCTGCAAGAACACCTGCCTGCGCACGTTCATCGACATTAAGACGGACATGCTGATGCCCCTGCCCGTGACTCCGGCGAAGAAAAAAGTCTCCAAGGTGCCGCTGCAGGCCAACGAGCAAAGGCTGATCATCGCCACCTGCGAAAAGGGCACGGTGGAAGACGTGAACGACATGAAGGGGATCAAGGCCGGCCTCGACCAGATCAAGGACGCGAATCCGAACTTCGTGGACATGGCCGCGCACGAGGTGTTCCGCCCGCAGAACTCGAAGGTCGTCGCCGATCCGATCCCTACGCGCGGTTGGACGAAGGCCGCCAAGGAACGCATCGAGCGTATGGAGGCGCGCCCGGAGATCCGCATCGGCATCCCCCGCGTGCTGAACGCCTATGTCTACGCGCCGCTCTTTAACGCGTACTTCGAGAGCCTAGGCGTGCAGCCGGAGAACATCGTCTACTCCGATTACACCACGCCCGAGCTCTATCGCGCGGGCTCCAGCCGCGGGGCCATCGACCCGTGCTTCCCGGCCAAGATCGGCATCCCGCACGTTTACAACCTGATCCAGGTGAAGCACCGCAAGAAGCCGCTCGACGCGATTTTCTTCCCCATGGTCGACGTGCTGCATTCGCCGCTCGTGAAGCTCACCGGCACCAATGCCTGCCCCACGGTGACCGCCACTCCGGCCACGGTGAAGGCCGCGTTCACAAAGGAAAACAACCTCTTCGCGGAAATCAACGTGAAGTACATCGACCCGATCCTGAATTTCGCGGACAAAAAGCTTTTCGCGTTCCAGATGTACGACTCGTTGAAAGAGCTTCTCGGCCTGTCGGAAGCCGAAAACGACCGGGCCATCGAAGCGGGCTACGCGGCGCTGCAGAATTACGAATCGGGCATCCGGAAGCGCGCCCGCGAGGTGCTCGACCAACTCGAGCGCGAAGACCGCATCGGCATCGTGATGCTCGGGCGCCCCTATCACCACGATCCGGGGCTGAACCACGAAATCATGGAGGAGTTCCAGAAGCTCGGCTACCCGATCTTCTCGCAAAGCACTCTTCCTTTGGATCAGGACATGCTCGAGCGGCTCTTCGGCGAAGAAGTCCGCGCCGGGGTGATCAGCCACGCGCTGGACATTTCCGACTCGTGGAAGAATTCCTATTCCTGCAGCACCAATCACAAAGTCTGGGCGGCGAAGTTCACCGCGCGGCATCCCAACCTGGTGGCGCTAGAAATTTCGAGCTTCAAGTGCGGCCACGACGCGCCCATCTATGGCGTGATCGAGAGCATCATCGAGAATTCCGGCACGCCCTATTTCTGTTTCAAGGATTTGGACGAGAACAAGCCGTCCGGCTCGATTCGAATCCGCGTGGAGACGATCGACTATTTCCTGCGCCGCTACCGCGAACAGGTCATCAAGCGGCGCAAGTCCGAGGACGAAATCAGCGCGAAGCTAGCGGAGCTGGAGGCGCAGCTCCGCCAGCAGACAGAGCAAAGGCAGGAGGTTGCGGCGGACTGACCGCCAGCAAGCGAGGTATCGGCTCGCGTGGCCGAGCGGTTCCTAAAACCTTGACGCTTCCTTCACCGACGATAGCCGTTCGATAAGCGTTTCCAACTGGATCAATGATTGAAAATCACACCCACGGGTTCGTCGGTGTTCATCGTGATTGTGCATTGAGTTGCGAGGATTGGCGTACAGTTGGCTGACCAGCCGCCAAACGTGGACCCCGATGCTGGCGTTGCCGTGAGCATAACGAGGGTTCCGACTGGAAAGTTGCCTGTGCATCCAGCGGCACCAGCCGCAGTGCAATTAAGACCGACAGTTGGAGGTACAAGTTGAGGTACAGGGACGCCCACCACCGTACCCGTTCCCAAACCGACTTCGTAGAGGGAAAGAAGCGGCAACGGGACAGACCCGCCTGTCGGTGTAACGTTGATGGTCGAAGTCCCGGCTATTGCTGCCCCATCGGTTGCCGTTCCAATCGCCGTTATCGTGGCGGATCCCGCAGCGTTACTGATAGCTAATCCCGCCGAGTTGATCGTCGCAATTTTTACGTCGCTCGATTGCCACGAAACGGACTTTGTAATATCGAGAGTCACCGGCAAGGCGTTGTACGTTCCAATCGCAATGAACTGTGCGGGCTCACCGATAGTTAAAGTTGTTTGTGCGGCGGGAATCACAGCGACAGAAACCAGATCGTGAACCGCTTGGGTTGTAGCAGTGACCGACAAAACCTCACTTCCGACCTGCCCGCTCATCGTGGCAGAAATGGTGCTGGTGCCGCTACCTGTAGCAGATGCCAATCCAGACGCATTGATTGTCGCAACCCCGACCGTGCTCGACGACCAAGAAACTTGGCTGGTGATGTCCTCGGTTTGGGTTGGGTGATTGCCCGCGCGCTCATACGTTCCGATTGCCTGAAATTGCAGCGTCTGCCCAAACGCCGTCAAAGATGGCGTGGCCGGGAGAACCTGTATGGACGCTAGGTATGGCGGCTGGGTGCATCCGGCAAATACGAGTGCAAGCAGCACGGACAAAAGCAAACCGAACCTAGTCATCGGACAGTCTCCTGACTCAATTTGAAACTGAAAGGGATGCACTATTTGTACCAAAGCGGAATGAATCTGAGGTGTCGGATTAAGATGCCCCGTTTCAGGGTGTTACAAAGCTCCGGCCGCGTGGGTATAGCTACGATTGTAATGATTAGGCTACGACCCCTTTACCAACATGACTACGATTGATTACAGGATATCTTACTAGGCAATGCCCCCGGGGTGTGGGCGGGTGGTTATAGCGAAGGGCGAAAAGGCTGCCAATCAACAGAGGGGCAGAATTACGGTGGGCAGACGGCGCTTGAGGGCTTCATTAGCCACGCGCTCGCGGGCGAATTTGACGAAAGCGTAAGCGTAGAACACGCAGGTGACGCCCGCCAGCGAACCCAGCACGATCTCCATGGTGTGTTCCTCCTCAACTTCCACAATCCCGCCCGATTGGCCAGCGTTGAATCAGGCTACGCATTCACCTGAAACCCTGCCATCCCGGTGATTCTGTATCATCAATAGATGAGAC
>CAZRKW010000310.1:0-4377 GCA_964600355.1 uncultured Acidobacteriaceae bacterium | reverse complement strand
CCACGAACATCCTGTTTATCTGCGGCGGCGCTTTCGTGGGGCTGGAGAAGACCATTGAGCGGCGTGTCGGACAGAAATCGCTGGGCTTTCATGCCGATTCTCAACCGTCCACCGCGACGCGGCGCAATATCGAGGTGCTCGAGCAGGCCCAGCCGACCGATCTGATTCGCTACGGGCTGATCCCGGAATTTGTGGGCCGGCTGCCGGTGCTGGGCGTGTTGAGCGATCTCGACAAGAGCGCCCTGGTGCGCATTCTGACGGAACCCAAGAACGCGCTGGTGCGTCAATACCAAAGACTCTTCGAATTTGAGAACGTTCGCCTCCGCTTTACGGACGACGCGCTTGAGACCGTCGCCGACCTCGCCCTGCAGCGAAAAGTGGGCGCCCGCGGACTGCGCATGATTCTCGAAGATCTCATGCTTGAAATGATGTACCACCTGCCAGCGCAGCGGAAACTCCGGGACTTTGTGGTCACCGCGGACATGGTAAAGGGTCACGAAATCAATTGGAGCCTGCTCGAAAAGGCCGGCTAGGAAAACCTTGGCACCCAAAGAGTCCATCTTTACGCGGGAAAAACTCGAAATGAAGCGCGTCCCGATGATGCCGGTGCGGGACATGGTCATCTTCCCGGAGATGATGCATCCCTTCATTGTGGGCCGCGAAGCCTCCGTGCGCGCCCTGGAAGAAGCGCTCGCGGGCGACAAGAAGATTTTTCTCGTCACGCAGCACGATGCCTCCATCGACGATCCCAAGCCCGAGGAAATTTATCAGGTCGGCACGCTCGCCAATATCGTGCAGAGCGTCAAGCTGCCCGACGGCAATATCAAAGTGCTGGTCGAAGGCACCGAGCGCGCCAAGATCGTCCAGATCACGAGTGACGAAGGCTTCTTCCGCGCCTCCGTGAAGCTGGTTCCGGTGAAGACGGAGCCCTCGCCCCAGGTGGAGCAGGCTTCGAGCCGCGTCACCAATCTGTTCGAGCAGTACGTCAAGCTTTCGCAAACCCTGAATTACGACACGATGATCGCCGCCGTGCGCGTCGAAGACCCTGGAAAGCTGTCCGACGCCATCGCCGCCAATCTTCAGATCCCGGTGGAAGAGAAGCAGGAACTGCTTGAAATTTTCGAGCCGCTCGAGAGATTGAACCGCATCGCGGATATCCTCGAAGTCGAAATCGAGAAGCTCAACGTCGACCGCTCCATCAACACCCGCGTGAAGCGGCAGATGGAACGCGCTCAGAAGGAGTATTACCTCAACGAAAAGCTCAAGGCCATCCAGAAGGAACTGGGGCGCGGCGAAGCGAACGAAATCGAACAGCTCAAGAAAAAGATTGAAGCCTCGGGCATGCCCGAAGGCCCGATGGAAAAGGCCCTGCAGGAGCTCAAGCGGTTGGAAATGATGCCGCCGATGTCGGCCGAATCCACCGTGTCGCGAAATTACCTGGACTGGCTGCTGGCGGTGCCCTGGAAAAAGCGCTCGAAAGAGCTGCGCGACATCACGCGCGCCGAGCAGATTCTCTCCGAAGATCATTACGGCCTCGAAAAGATCAAAGAGCGCATTCTTGAATACCTTGCTGTGCGCCAGCTCGTAAAGAACCCGAAAGGTTCGATTCTCTGTTTCCTCGGGCCTCCGGGAGTCGGCAAGACCTCGCTGGCGACATCGATTGGCCGCGCCACGGGACGCAAGTTCGTGCGCGTGTCGCTGGGCGGCGTGCGCGACGAAGCGGAAATCCGCGGCCATCGCCGCACCTATATCGGCGCGCTTCCGGGCCAGATCATCCAGATGATGCGCAAGGCCGGAACCATCAATCCAGTTTTCGTGCTCGACGAAGTCGACAAGATGTCGATGGATTTCCGTGGCGATCCTTCCGCGGCGCTGATGGAAGTGCTCGACCCGGAACTCAATCATTCGTTCACCGATCATTATCTCGACGTCGAATACGATCTTTCTAAGGTGATGTTCATTTGCACCGCGAACGTGCTGCACACGATTCCGCAACCCCTGCAGGACCGCATGGAAGTGCTGCGCATCCCGGGCTATACGGAACAGGAAAAGCACCAGATCGCGACGCGCTACCTGGTTCCGCGGCAGATTGAAGCCACTGGCCTGGCCGCGGAGAATTTGAAGTTTACCGACGAAGGGCTCACGCACATCATCCGCCATTACACTCATGAAGCGGGTGTGCGCAGCCTGGACCGCGAGATCGCCAACGTTTGCCGCAAGGTGACCCGCAAGGTGGTTGCGGAAGGGAAGGGCTTCACCGCCGAGTTGAACGTGGCGAATGTGAACGACTACCTCGGGATCATCAAGTACCGCGACTTCTTTGCCGAAAAGAAGAACGAGATCGGCCTGACCACCGGCCTCGCGTGGACCGAAATGGGCGGCCAGGTACTCTCGACCGAAGCGACCCTGATGCAGGGAAAAGGCCGGCTCACTCTCACCGGCAAGCTAGGCGACGTGATGCAGGAATCGGCGCAGGCGGGCATGAGCTACGTGCGCTCACGCAGCCACTTGTTCGGTCTCCCGAAGGATTTCTACCGGCATATCGACATTCACATTCACGTCCCGGAAGGCGCCATCCCCAAGGACGGGCCTTCAGCGGGCATCACGCTGTGCACGTCGATCGTGAGCGCGCTTACCCGCATTCCGGTGCGATGCGACCTCGCCATGACCGGTGAGATCACGCTGCGCGGCAAGGTGCTGCCGATTGGCGGTGTGAAGGAAAAGCTCCTGGCGGCTCACCGTCTCGGGCTGCACACCGTGATTCTGCCCAAAGACAACGAAAAAGATCTGGCGGACATCCCGCCGGAAATCAAGGCCCAGATGTCCATCCATTTTGTGGAGTCGATGGACGAAGTCCTGCAACTCGCGCTCGAGCATCCGCTTCCCATCCCAGGTCATCCGCCGGTACCCGAAGTGGAGCCGAAGTTTGGCGCGGACGTCGCACAGGACAACGAGTTAACCAACTAAAACCTTCGGTCCCTTCCATATCCTGCTTGGCAGGTCCGGCCCGGCGACCGAAGCTGGCAACGTTTTCTGTAGGCTAGTCCGTTTCAACTTGCTGCGTCATCGCATGACATATGCGTGCTTCAGTAAATGCTTGCCTTTTGGCCCGCGGAGAGTAAGACCCGCTCGCTAGAAACGGATTTGCCCCATTCGAACTCTGGGACAGAGCAGCTGTTCGCAGCGTGCCCCTGCCTGGGAATAATCACAATTGAAAAATCGCGCCTGGGAATCAGGCTTGAGAAGGAAAGAAATCGATGAGCGTTAGTCTTGCAGAACTGAAAGACAAGAATATTACGGACCTGGCGAAGATCGCCAAGGAACTGAACATCCCGGGGTCCTCCGGGATGCGCAAGCAGGAGTTGATCTTCCAGATCCTCCGCGCGCAGACCGAGAAAAACGGCCTGATCTTTTCCGAGGGCGTGCTGGAATGCCTGCCCGACGGTTTCGGATTCCTGCGGGCGCCTGAGTACAACTATCTTCCAGGTCCCGACGATATCTATGTGTCGCCGTCGCAAATCCGTAAGTTCGATCTCCGCACCGGAGATACGGTCTCCGGGCAGGTACGGCCCCCCAAGGACGGCGAGCGCTACTTCGCGCTGATCAAGGTCGAAGCCGTCAATTTCGAAGACCCCGAGGTCACCCGCAACAAAATTTTCTTCGACAATTTGACGCCGCTCTATCCGCAGGAGCGCATTCGCCTGGAGACCACCAAGGAAAATCTCACGGGCCGCGTGCTGGACATGCTGTGTCCGGTCGGCAAGGGCCAGCGTGGCTTGATCGTCGCTCCGCCTCGCACCGGAAAGACCATGATGCTGCAATCGATCGCCAATTCCGTTACGGCCAATCACCCGGAAGTTTCCCTGATCGTGCTGCTCATCGACGAGCGGCCTGAAGAAGTGACGGACATGCAGCGCACGGTGAAGGGCGAAGTCATCAGCTCGACCTTCGATGAGCCGCCGCAACGCCACATCCAGGTGGCCGAAATGGTGCTCGAGAAGGCCAAGCGTCTGGTGGAGCACAAGCGCGATGTGGTGATCCTGCTCGATTCGCTCACGCGCCTGGGGCGTGCCTATAACGCCGTCACGCCGCCTTCGGGCAAAGTGCTCTCCGGCGGTATCGACGCGAACGCGTTGCAGCGTCCGCGCCGATTTTTCGCCGCCGCGCGGAACATCGAAGAGGGCGGCTCGCTCACCATCATGGCTACGGCCCTGATCGACACCGGAAGCCGCATGGACGACGTGATTTTCGAAGAGTTCAAGGGTACCGGCAACATGGAAATCAACCTCGACCGGCGCCTGGTCGACAAGCGCGTTTTCCCGACCATCGATATCAACCGCTCCGGAACGCGTAAGGACGAACTCCTGCTGCCGCCCG
>CAZRKW010000309.1:0-4386 GCA_964600355.1 uncultured Acidobacteriaceae bacterium | reverse complement strand
CTGAGATTGTGATCGACACTGTCCGTCACGCCATTGAGCGTCTCGGGTTGAAAGGGAATAACCCGTATGGATTTGACGCCAGTTTTAATCCAACTTTTCCAGCGACAAGCAAAGGTCGACACGGATGGGTGTCTCCCTGGGTCTTCGGATTGAATCAAGGTCCGATTATTCTAATGATCGAAAACTTTCAGTCGGAGCTTATCTGGAGGACCATCCGAAAGTGCCCTTATATCGCAGAGGGCCTTCGTCGCGCGGGCTTTCGCGACGGCTGGCTTGACGATAAACGCCTTTGAACTGGCCGATAGACATCCCTGACAGGCGGGATTGCCCCTCCGCCCACCGCGGGAGGCGGAGACGAAGAATCCAGCAACTGCGGCCGACAAAGAAACGCAACTCCCGAGCGACGTGCCGCCACGCGGACAGGGCCCAATATGTTGTGCCATCATGCAGCGGATCAAGGCCGGTCGAACTTATCCGTTGATTCGGGTCGTCTTTTCCAAGAATGGCAAACCCAAGATTGATCCGAAAGCGACCTCGGTGGTATCGAATCACATTGGGTGCTGCTTCTTTTCTGGACCTCTATGCGACTGTGGCATGGGCGACTTCGATGCTAATCGCTCTCGCTCGAAAGTGGTTCTTCCTTAAATCCACGCATTTCTCAAATCGCTTTGGTCAATCATTGCCGAAGCTGAAGACGATCCCAGCGCTCAGCCTGAGATTGTCTTGCCGGTTGCCGTTGCCGCTGCCGTTGAGAAACTGCGAATAGAGATACTCTGCCTGAACCAGGCGGACACCGATCCGGGGGCTTAGTTTCCAATCCACGCCGCCGCCTCCCGTCAGCACGAAGCTATTATTTGCGCCGAGCGGCGACGATCCCGGGCCGAGCGAACGCGTATAGAGTGTGCCTCCCGCGTGCCCTGCGCCCAGAAGCAGCTGTCCAAAGGGAGTCAGAGGACTGTGATTTCGCCAGCGCAGGCGCGGACCAGCCTGGAAGGTTGAGACGGTGAGGCTGAATCCGCTCGCCGCGACGTTGCTCTGATGGTAGACGCCGACATCGCCCACCAGCCCGAGCCAGTTCCGCACATAAGAACCCACAGCGGCGCTCGCGCCGTTCAGATTAATCGGTGCATTATTGGCAGTGGTGTTTGATCCCAGATAACTATAGCCGCCGAATAGTTCAGCTTGTGCCCTCGCCGGCCGGACGCCCTCGATCCCCTGTGCGTATGCACCGTTCGCTGCTCCCAGAGCGAGCAGCAATAGCGAGAATGTCCAGAGCGGCACTTTGGTTTGCATCGCTATCTCCGGTTCGTGGATCTCAACTCTGCCGCACTATCACCGCACGTGGGCGTAGAGTGCGTGTCTTCAGCTATGGATCGTCCTCGGTGCCACTTGGAAGATGAAGCCCGGCGGCCCGTGCTGTTGGAAATGGTAGAGGTCAAGTTATGTCCCCATCTTAAACGGCCGGCGTGCTAACGGCCAAACTCTATTCGTGATCTCTGAAAAGGACGCGGGAGAAACGCGACGATGGCGGTGACGTAGGTCGCGGAGGCCGTTGTCGTGAAGGATGAAGAGTACGTGCCAGTCGCGCCTGGCTGGTAGTAGGCCGATAACAGCTGCTCATTGGCGGACTGGCTCATGTTAACGAAGCTGTTCGTTGGCCCGGACGCATAAGTGCTACCACTGGCCCGGTCTGTGAAAATAATGAGGTCGTTGCGATTCGTGGTCGTCACGCTGGCGCTTGTCTGCGTAGCCCCTGTTCCGTTGGTGCATCCGGTTTGACTGTTATCGATCGCGGTCCCCGACAATGGCAGCCAGGACCACTCGCTCACGTTGAACCACCAATCGTTGATGTTGTTTAAAACTACAGTCAGGCTGGTCGTTCCAGCAGGAACGTTGAGAGCATAGTAGATTTCCGCAACGCGTGATGGGTTGCAAGCGACGGCCTGGACCCAGGTGCAGCCCGTGCAGGACACGCTGGATATCGTAGTGTTACTGGCCGTGCCGCCTCCATAAGTCATAATGAGGGCGCTCCCCGGTTGAGTCGCCGCCACTGGAATCGTTATCGTGGAAGAGTTGAGGCTGCAGGGAGAATTGGAGGTGTAGTCGCATACCACCTGTTGGATTGGACTGCTTCCGAAAGGCACGAAAGATGAAACAGTGTAGAAGTTGGAGGGATTGGACTGATTGTTGTATTCAGCCAGAATCCAGGATGCTGAACGAACGACACTGGAGATCCTGAACTCGTCTATGCTTCCGTTGTGATAGGGCGGACCATATTGGTTGGCGTAAGGATATGCTCCGACGATCAGGTCTCCGGTGACCGTGGAAGACGCGCTGCTCGACGCCGATGCGGCCACGGCGCCGTTGAGATAAATCGCCTGATAGGTGTTTCCGGAACCCGTGGACACCAGCGTTATATAGGTCCAAGCTCCCAGATAACTCGTGTAATGCGTGCTGACGCGCCCCGTACCCGTCGAGTTAGCGCCATAGTCCCAGATGATGTCGGAGCTCCCCCAGGGGGCGGAAACGGAAAACCGGTGGGGATCGGTCGTGGCACTGTTGCCGACCGTGAATGCAAACGAGTTTTGTACTTGGCCCGAGGTCACATAGTTCCAGAAAGAAACCGTGACGCCACTGGTTCCGGTCCAGGGAAACGAAGAGGATTCGACGTCCTGACTGGACCCATTAAAGTGTACGCCTCCGCCAATCTCTGCGGTGACAGCGGTCGGCGAGTTGGCTGAGGTTGCGTTGTATCCGCCCGAGGACGAATCGGTGGTGCTCAGCGTGGTTCCGTTCGGAAAATGGTAAACCACCTTGGTGTTGGAATCGAAGGCTGCACCCTGGGAGCCTCCTTGGAAAGTGGTGATGGCCGAGTTACCGACGCAGGCATAAATTAATGTGTTGGTGCTGACAGAGAGCGTCGGCACGAGCACCCACGCGACAATCTGGCCCGTGGTGGCATTGTAGGATTCAAACTCCCAGCCGCTCAGCGGATTGGAGCACCCCGAGTCGCTGGTAAAGACCAGATCGGCCGGGCAGGTGATCGAGTTGACGCCGCAGGATACCGTGTTCTGCACGTCGCCGCCGTTGGCAATCGTGGCGAACTCGGCGAAGGTGCCGGAGAGCAGAACCGTGAAGTTCGTTGAGTTGGCTGTCCCCGTTTGCGTGTGGTCGATCGTGAAACGGCGGAATCCGGTATAGCCAAAAGCGGGGACGGAAAAGCAGAGAAGTGCCAGGCAGGCTGCGAACTTCACTGAGGCTTGACCTCCAATCACTTATTCGCACTCCAGCGGGAAAGTGAGTTTTGTTGCAGCGGCGCCAATGGCCGTAATTGCGAAGCGCACTAATAAGGAAAGCCATTCCATCAATTGCACTCCACAACGATCGAAGCAAAAGTAGCCGTGGACACCGTCTTCAGATTGATGCCGACGATATCGTTCGCTGACACGGAGGTTGTCCAGCCGGTCAGCGTCGTGCTGTGAATCGCCGTTCCCGTCGAGATCGCCGGCTGAGCCGACGCCGTAATCGAGTTAGACGAAGTTGGTATGGCGGTGCCCGTGGCGACCTTCCAGATATCGAATGTAGCCGTTCCCGCGTTCACCGCGATGTTCCATGCTGCGATGGTGCAGGCGTGCGGCACGGTGAAATAGGCTGTGTCGGCCACCAGCGCGGGGGATCCGGAGGCCACGCTTCCGAACGCGGCGCCGAATCCCTGGTTGGAGCCGGCGGCGCCGGTGGCACCCGTCGCTCCGGTGGCACCGGTTGCACCCGTGGCTCCTGTGGGTCCTTGCGGGCCGGTCGCCCCGGTTGCTCCAGTGGCGCCGGTCGCTCCGGTGGACATGAGTCCGGCGTAGTAGTTCGTGCCATCGGAGACAATGTGCGCCGCGGTCGGAGCCGTCGCCGATCCCGCCGCCAGAGTAATACTGGATGTGCCGCCGTTGATATTCTGTCCGCTCCTCGCAATGGTGACCACGCCCGAGCCGTAGTTAATGACATCGATGTACTGGCCATTCGGGGGCTGACTGCCCGAGGCCACCAGGGTAATCGTGAAGGTGCCCGACGCCACTGTGATCGCCTTGTAATTTGTGAAGTCAGCGGCAAGCACCTGATAGGTTGCGGTCTGGGCATTAACCGCAGACAGAGTAATGCAACCGGGCGTAGAAGCTGCGGCATTCACAAAGAATGAATATGCCGTCGTGCAGGGAGCCGGTCCCGTGGCGCCCGTCGCCCCTGTCGCTCCCGTAGCTCCGGTCGCTCCCGTAGCGCCCGTCGGCCCTTGCGGCCCCGTGGCTCCTGTTGCACCCGTTGATCCTGTCGCTCCGGTTGCACCGGTCGCGCCGACGTTTCCGGCGACGTTGATGTTCCAGCTGGCGAACGTTCCGCTGC
>CAZRKW010000308.1:0-4421 GCA_964600355.1 uncultured Acidobacteriaceae bacterium | reverse complement strand
CTCAAATGTCTCGACGACCTTCGCTAGGGTTACATTCTTAAATGGCTTGATAGGGGCCGCAGAAATAGCGCTGCATCTGCTTTAACTGGTCGAACTCTGGACTGTCGGGATACATCTCTCGAAGGCTTGCTTCTGCTGCAGCTGGAATATTTAGACACCCATCATATAAGGCTGTCCCTACGAGATAGGGGACTGCCGGTCTGTACTTCCACTTTCCAAACAACACAACACTCGTCTCGTATTGGAGACATCCCTGATTGCGGTACCACCCAGTGGCGAGTTCCTTGAGTGCAGCTGCGTCACCCTGCTCGGCAAGATAATTTACCGGCCAGTATCGGTCTTCTCCATCTTTCACGTGCTCCGAAATAACCCTGCGCATAAATAACGTGACTTCTTCACTGTCGAAATGATAGGCGACGTGTTCGATGCCGTCGCGAATTGTCCATTTACGTTCCTTCCAATATCGCGTGAGAAGATCTCGAGGGTCGCCGCGCCGCGCCAATTCATCGGAAATCGGCCAGCCGCTGGCCCTACCCTCGTCGACTCCGCAAATCTTCCAATTGTCGAAGCAAGCGAGAAGCTGCTCCGAAGGCAACGTTGAGAGCCTTTTCAAATCGGATTCGGGAGACGTCGCCTGTGGTTGGGCCTTGCAGAATCCAGCCGTGAGAAGCGCAAGCGCAAATAATAAGGCTACGACTCGGCTTCGAGTGGCAGCATCTTTTGGCAAATGGTTCATTCAAGTGGCCCGTCTTAATGGCAAACGGTGGTAGCAATTTTATGGCCTAGACCATTCAGGGGAGTTCAACTTCCGAGTAAAGCGGTAGCCGGGAACTGACCCGCTGCCGAGGAGCGATTAAGCGAGGTTCCTGCGCTGGTAACACAGGAGAATGAGGTCTGCCCTGCGGCGGACGCCGAACTTCGCCAGCAGATTCGATACGTGAAACTTTACGGTGCGTTCGGAGATATTCAGCCGGCTGGCTACTTCCTTATTCGCCAGGTTCTCCAGAAGGCTGCTCAAAACCTCTTGCTCCCGGCGGCTCAGCTCGCTGGGGGCATCGGTACGCAAACGGCGGCCCTGGGTGGTGCTCAGTATGGAGTCCACGAAGCGCGAAAGCGTTTCGCGAGGAACCCAGAAGCCGCCCGCGGCCACCAGCGGCAAAGCCCGGGGTAACTGTTCGCGGGCTTCTACATACGTAAGAATTCCCTTTACTCCCTGCCGGAGCAGCGCGTGGCTATCGGTCTCCTTCAGCTTGTCTCCTACAACGATCAGGCGCGCGTTTTCGTAACGCTCCAGGATGTTGCCGAGCAAAGCTCCGGTCGCCTGGCGGGCGGCGTGCGCATCGAGGACGTAAACAGCCGCCTTGGGAATTTCCAGATGGCGGAGGTCCGGAGCCAGCATCGATTCGAGCAATTTGGGAGCGATCTGATAGCCGGAGCTCTCGAGAAGGCGCTTGAACTCGTCCAGCACCATCGGATGGGGGGAGAGGAGGCAGACCTTCAGGTTCGAGCCGTTCGACTTTTCGGAAGCTTTCCCCATCGTGAATTCAGGCTAACGGAATCGAG
This sequence comes from uncultured Acidobacteriaceae bacterium, assembly GCA_964600355.1. Taxonomy (GTDB): domain Bacteria; phylum Acidobacteriota; class Terriglobia; order Acidiferrales; family UBA7541; genus Palsa-295. The sequence continues at coordinate 2,858 of CAZRKW010000308.1, read as the reverse complement.
AGGGGCGGGCAAGACGGTTGGCAAGGCGTATTGCCTACCAGATACTAGGACCACGGGTAGTGGCAAATTCAGCAAGGAAGGGTCCGGCCGAACCGCAAGCGAAGCTAATCCGCGGGCGCGGAGATTTCAGTCAACTCGACCCCGGCTTCGGGTTCAACCTTCTTCCGGGGACGCTTGGCCGGGAGGCCGGCTTGGCGAACCTTATACAGAAGGGCGCGATAGCTGATCTTCAGAACCTGGGCAGCCTTGCGGCGATTCCAGTGGTTCTCTTGAAGCACTTTCAGGATGACGTCGTGTTCCATGCGCCGCGTAACCTGCTGGGCGATGCGCTTGAGGGGAATGTTGCCCTCGGGTGTGCGCTCGTAAGAGAAGCTGAAGGGCTTCTTTTCGGCGCGCTCGGCGTAAAGCGCTTCTTCAGAGCCCAAAACCACGTAGCGGGCGATACAGTTTTCCAGTTCGCGGACGTTCCCCGGCCAATCGCGCTGCTGGAGGGTGTGAACAGCCTCTTTGGAGAGCTTGGGAGCCTCCCGCTGAAAGCGCCGGTTGAACATCTGCCGCAAATATTCGATCAGGTAAGGGATATCGTCGCGGCGATCGCGCAGCGAGGGGAGAGTTACGCTGATCACATTGATCCGGTAAAAAAGGTCCGACCGGAATCCCCCGCTTTCGATTTCGTTTTTCAAGACACGATTGGTGGCGCAAATTACGCGCGAATCCATGCGCTTCTCGTCGTGCCCGCCGATGCGGGTGAAATGCCCATCCTGAAGCACATGGAGCAATTTCGCCTGCAAGCTGCCATCGAGTTCGGCAATTTCGTCCAGGAAGAGCGTGCCGCCCTCCGCCATTTCGATGCGCCCCGGTTTGGCGGCCGTGGCGCCGGTAAAGGCGCCCTTTTCGAAACCGAAAAGCTCGCTTTCAAGCAGCGTCCCCGGAATCGCCGGGCAGTTTACCTTGATAAACGGCCCGTTGCTCCAGGGCGAACGGTTGTGGATAAATCGCGCAAGAACCTCTTTGCCGGTGCCGCTTTCGCCAAGAACCAGAATGGGAACGTTCAGCGCGGAGGCGCGGTCCACCCGCTGTCGCACCGCCTGCATCGCCTCCGAAGGACCAAAGTAAATGTCGTCGGGCGGCAGATCGCCAGCGTGTGTGGGCAGGTCGGGTTTTAATTGCGCGGCAGAGACCATGTAAGTTTTTGAGTTAAAGAATCTACGCGGACTTCCGTTGCATCTGAAACGCCAAAAAAGCCATGGCTTCGGCCCGGCCATTTAAACCTATTGTTAACAGCGATGTCCAGCGATCTCGGCTGGAATATAGAGCGAGCGATGGCCTCCTGCCGAGACCCCACGGGCGCGTTCTCACCAGAAAATGGTTATCCCTTTCGGGAACACCATTTCCCGCCAGAAAGCTTCCTGCGGGAAGTTCAGAAAAGTTCAGAGAAGTCCGGATCTGAAACAGGGACGCGCATGTTCTCTCGTCTTGAACGTTTTGAATTACTACAAGAGTCTTGCCGGACTGAGGACAAGCCGAAGGTAACTGCGTTAAGAAGACAAAACGGTCGAAGATTTACCGGAAAGAGAACATGGAAATAAGACACGCGCACGACGGGATGGTACGCGCGACATCTGGAAAGTCTTGTCAGGCGCGGGAATGTTCGCCGCGGATGATGTCGTATCGCTCGATCACTGCGGCGACTCCGACATCGGGACTATCTTCGTCCTGCCGCTTGTCGACGCGAACGACGCGCCCATGGGCGCGCACAAACACCTCGGTGCCGCGAGTGATTTCGGCGGGCAGAGTAAGCGTGAAGTCGAGTTCCGTGCCCGGAGCAAGATCTCTTTGCATTCGAAAATAAACGCCACGTGTGGAGATATCCCGGGTTTGACCGTTGTGCGAACCAGGGTCTCGGTTGATCGGCAAGCGGATGCTGACCGGCAACGAGAGATCGTACCGGCGGGCCATACGACGTTCGGTCATCCCCACTGCTCCTCCAGGAGTTGGAAAAGGCTCACAGCATCCCCCACGAAAGATCAGCAATCCCTCTACCAAAGGTAACAGGACACTTGCCGCTCACCCGAAGAAGGGCCGGATCTCTTCCAATTCAATTAAGTAGACCACTGACGCGCTTGAAAACCTCTAAAAAAGCCCATTTCTTGAGTCTTCGGTGGCGCAACCCAAAATCGAAAGCCCCCAAGACCGGTTTCGGTCTATCCGCCTTCGGAGCGGAATACTAGATCAAGACGCAAGGATTGGATAGGGATATTTCGCGCAATGTGCCTTACTTATGCAACTTTTTGGAGGACTAGGCGTACCGAGAGCCGTATTCTCGACGCTCCGCGCTCGGAAATGCTACTCGCCTCGTAGCGCGGGTGCAACCGGCGGCTCGGCCTTCGCCAATTCCTTCTCCGCGAGTTCCTTGGCCGCCTTGGCGCGCGATCCGCGTCCGGAGTCGAGATTGAACTGGCGCATCTTGTAAAGCAGCGCCTTGTAACTGATCCCAAGCATCCGCGCCGCATCCTTGCGGCACCAGTTGGTCTTTTCGAGCGCGTCGGCGATGGCTTCCATCTCCGCTTCGTCCTTCAAGCCACGCACGAGTGCCTTGAGACCCTGTTCCTTGGGAGCGGGAGCTTCCTCGCGCGGCGCAGTCCGCTGTTGCTGGCCGGTCATTTCCAGAAGCTCGCGGAAGCTGCCTTCGTCGTCTTCGAGAATCACGTAGCGCTTCACGAAGTTCTCGAGCTCCCGCAAGTTTCCGGGCCAGGAATAGCGCAGAGCCGCTTCCATCAGGTGCTTGGAAGGATCGGGCGCCACCTTCTGGTACTTCTCGCTGTACTTCACCAGGAAGTGCCGGAACAGCAGCGGAA
>CAZRKW010000307.1:0-4424 GCA_964600355.1 uncultured Acidobacteriaceae bacterium | reverse complement strand
GGTCCGCGCGATAGTGCCGCAATTGCGCCTGCCGCCGCAGGCTGCTCGTCCCAATCAGCGCCCTGGAAGGCAGCTTTTGCAGCGTATGCCCATCCCGCGAGATCAGGCAATCGCGCGGATCTTCCCTCTTCGTCAACGCCGGAAACGCCAGCCCGGCGGGCGTTTCGGTGGGAACGTCCTTCATGCTGTGAACGGCAAGATCCACCGTTCCGGCCAGCAGCGCGTCTTCCAGCTCCTTGATGAACACGCCCTTGGTTCCCATCTCCGCGCCAATCTGCGCCACCGAGGCCGTCTGAAAACGGTCACCGGAGGTGCGTATGCGCACCAGCTCGGCCTCCACGCCGTGCAATTCCTTCAATCGATCCTTGATGTGATTGGCCTGCCACAGGGCGAGGGCGCTCCCGCGCGTCCCGATTCGAATTTTCTTCACTCGCGCCCCTTCACTGCTTGCCCTTTCACCGCTTCCCATTCACTGTTTGACACTCACTGCTTGGCATCGTCCAGGCCAAAAATGTGCCGCAGCGCTTCGACCGCGCCCAGCCGCCCGCGCATTCCGCGCCCGCTGCGAAGCCGCTCGGAAGGCTCATCGAGCACGCGCTCGATCAATTCTTCGGTGATCCGCGCGATCCGGTGGCGCTCCTCGGGCGAAACGCCCGGCATTTCCTTCAGCCGCTCTTCGAGCAGCAGCAGGCGCTGCTGATGGAAGCGCCCGCGAAGATCGTCCACGATGGACCCGGCTTCGAGCGCCGCGCGCCAAGCCTCGAATTTGGAAATGTGCTCGGCAATGATCGCCTCGACGCGCGGCACTTCCGCCTCCCGCGCCTTCTTGTTCTGCTCGACGATTTCGCCCAGGTCGTCGATGTTGTAGAGGTACAGATTGTAGAGCCCCGCCGCGGCCGCATCCACATTCCGCGGCACGCCCAGGTCCACCACGAAAATCGGCCGCCCGCCGCGCGAAGCAATGGCGCGTTCCAGCATCTTGCGCGTGAGAACCGCGCCGGTTCCACCCGCCGATGTGACAAGAATATCCGGCTGGCTCATCTCCGCTTCGAGCGCTTCCCACGCCGCGGCGCGCCCGCCCATGCGCCCGGCAAGATCGGCGGCGCGATCGAAAGACCGGTTCACCACCAGCAGGCTGCCAATCGACCGGTTGCGCAGCTGTTCCACCACCTGCTCGGCCACGGCTCCCGCGCCGATGATCAAAGCGGCGCGCCCCTTCAGATTGCCAAACACCCGCTCGGCCAGCTTCACTCCCGCAAGCGCCACCGACATAGGCCGCGTGCCCACTTCCGTCTCGGACCGCACGCGCTTGCCCACCTCGAGCGCGCCCTGAAACACGCGATTCAGTACCGGCCCGGTAGCGCCATGATCGAGCGCCTGTCCGTACGCCGTGCGCAGCTGCCCCAGAATTTCCGCCTCGCCCAGCATCATCGAATCGAGGCCTGCCGCCACGCGATAGAGGTGATAAATCGCGTCGCGCCCAGCCCAGCGATAGAACTTCCCGGTCACCTCCGAGCGCGCGATTCCGTGAAACGACGTAAAAAACTCCTCCATCGCCTCGGTGAGCGCCGAGCCGCCCTCGCCCGCCACGCCATAAAGCTCGCTGCGATTGCACGTCGAAAGCACCACGGCTTCTTCGAGGATTCCCTGCCGCCTCAGCTCGTCGGCCGCATCGAGCGCCTGCTTCTGCGTGAACGACACCCGCTCGCGCAGCTCCAAGGGCGCGGTGCGGTGGTTGCACCCGATCAGCGCCAGCTGAATGCGCCCGGGAACGATGCGTGCCGGATTGGAAACGATCGTCGTCATCAGAAGAAGCGGTGGAACCGCGTCAGATAAAGATTCACGAACGTGTAGCTGAACAGCACAATCACGAAATTCAGCGCACACAGCAACGCCGCGCGCGATCCGCGCCATTGCGCACTGCGCGAAAGCCGCAGATAAGCCACATACACCACCAGGATCAGCCCCGTAACCACCACCTTTGGGTCGCCCCACGCGTAACCGCCGCTCAACCGATGCGCCCACACCAGCCCCATCGGCACGCCCAGCGCCACCAGCACCAGCCCCAGGTACACGCTGCTGCGCGCCATCTGATCCAGCACATCGAGCGCTGGAAACCGCCAGAAAGCGCTGTTCAGCCGGCGCGAACGCAGCAAGCGGTCTTGCACCAGATACACCAGGCTCAGGACAAAGGAAAGCGCAAACGCCGCATATCCCCACGTGATCAGCGTAACGTGCAGCGCAAACAGCGCCCCGCGCGCCGGAGGCGGCGCCTGAGGCTGCATCGGCACGAGCAGCCTCAGCCCGCCCACCCACGCAATCAGCAGCAGCGTAACAAAGGCGCCCACGGTATGCTGCCGGTGGAATATTTCGAGCACCAGGTAAGTAATCGCGAAAAGCCACGCAAAAAGCGACATCGAGCCGTACAGATCGTCGTAGGGAACCGAATGAGTGAACCGCGACCGTTCCAGCAGGTCGTAATACTGGAAGGCGATCCCGCCCGCGAGCAGCACCGAAGCGATGCGCCCCAGCCACGCGTTCGGCACGTAGAGAATACGCACGTAGCAGGCAAAGCTCGCCGCGTAGAAAAGCAGGCTCAAATAGCCCAGTTGATGTGTCATGCCAATGGATGTGTCAAAAGCTGCACACCTCTCCAGCGTAACCGATTATACCGCCGAACCCGCGAATTCCCGCGCATTCACGCTGGCAGCTTGGAGGCAAACTTGACATGCTCCCGGCCGGGAGTGTATCAGTTCACGCTACCTTAATTTTTTCAGAGCGGCAATTTTCGCGGAGGATTCGCAGAGGATGCGCCCAAAGTTTGTCCAAAGTCTGGCACGGAACGCCGCACTCATCACGGCCGTAGCCGTCCTCGCCCTTTGCGGCTGCGCCCGCAGCACCCCGCAGCAGGTGGACGACGCCGCCCTCCGCGCCGCCGACGCCGACTCCGCCAACTGGATCACCTACGGCCGCACCTATTCCGAGCAGCGCTTCAGCCACCTCCACCAGATCGACGAGCACAGCATCAGCCACCTCGGCCTCGCCTGGTCTTACGACTTCGGCACCCGCCGCGGCCTCGAGGCCACTCCCCTCGTCAAGGACGGCGTCCTCTACACCACCAGCGCCTGGAGCATCGTCTACGCCCTCGACGCCCGCACCGGCAGCCTCCTCTGGAAGTACGACCCGCACGTCGCCAAGGACCACGCCAAGTTCGTCTGCTGCGACGTAGTCAACCGAGGCGTCGCCATGTACAAGGGCCGCCTCTATCTCGGTGCGCTCGATGGCCGCCTCATCGCGCTCGATGCCAAAACCGGCGAAGTGGTCTGGGCCGTCCCCACCGCCCCCGCGGACTCACCCTATGCGATCACCGGCGCGCCGCGCATCGCCAAAGGCCGCGTGATCATCGGCAACGCCGGCTCGGAGTACGCCGTGCGCGGCTACGTCTCCGCCTACGATGCCGAAACCGGCGAGCTCGACTGGCGCGCCTACACCGTCCCTGGCGATCCTTCCAAGCCTTTTGAGTCCGACGCCATGCGCGCCGCCGCAGCCACCTGGTCCGGCGAATGGTGGAAGGCCGGCGGCGGTGGCAGCCCGTGGGACACCATCGTTTACGATCCGGAAACCGATCTCGTGTTCGCCGGCACCGGCAACGGCGCGCCCTGGTACGACCGCTTCCGCAGCAAGGGCGACGACCTCTACATCGCCTCGATCATCGCCCTCAAAGCCGACACCGGCGAAATGGTCTGGCATTACCAGGCCACCCCCGGCGACAACTGGGACTACGACGCCACGCAGCCGCTCATGCTCGCCACTCTCACCATTGACGGCCAGATGCGCCGCGTGGTCATGCAGGCCAACAAGAACGGCTTCTTCTACGTGCTCGACCGCCAAACCGGCAAGCTCATCTCCGCGCGCCCCTTCGCCAACATGAACTGGGCCACCGGCATCGACGCCTCCGGCCGCCCCATCGAGAATCCTGTCACGCGCAAGCTAGCCGACGCCACCATCGTCGCACCCGCGAGCGAAGGCGGCCACAACTGGCATCCCATCTCCTACAATCCGTCGACGGGCCTCGTGTATCTAGCCGTCCTCAACGACAGCTCCGTTCACGCCGTGGACCCCGATTGGTCCCTCGCCCGCCAGAATCAAACCCGCGACCAGAACACCGGCACCTACCGCGCCTACAACGGCCCGGTTGCCGATCAATGGCGCAAGCTGCCGCCCACCGGCCGCCTGGTAGCCTGGGACCCGGTAGCGCAGCGGGAAAAGTGGCACGTTGACCTGCCTGTCCCAAAGGGCGGCGGCACGTTAACCACCGCGGGCAATCTGGTTTTTGAAGGACGCGGCGACGGAAAGTTCAGCGCCTATCGCGCCACAGATGGAGCATTGTTGTGGGAATTTGACGCCGGAGTGGGAATCGCCGC
>CAZRKW010000306.1:0-4430 GCA_964600355.1 uncultured Acidobacteriaceae bacterium | reverse complement strand
GAAGACGTTCGAAACCTCGGTATCGTAAACGGCAATCCGATGGTTCTGATCCAAATCAACCGCCAGCCGAACGCCAATATCGTAGACACGGTCGCGCGTATCAAAGCCTTGATACCTCAATTCCAGGCCCAGCTTCCGCCGACGGTCCGCTTCAAAATTGCCAGCGACCGCACCGTTACGACGCGCGATTCGATGCGGGACGCCCAGCGCAATATGATCGTTTCCATTGTCCTGGTGATTTTGGTGGTGTTCGTTTTCCTTCGCAGCGGTTGGTCGACTTTTATCCCAAGCGTAGCGGTGCCCGTATCGATCCTCGCCACGTTCGGCGTGATGTACCTGATGGATTACACGCTGGACAATCTTTCGCTCATGGCGCTGACAATTGCGACGGGATTCGTGGTCGACGATGCGATCGTGGTGGTCGAAAACATCACGCGCCACCTCGAAAACGGCATGAAGCCGATGCAGGCTGCTCTCAAAGGCGCTGCGGAAACCGGCTTTACCGTGTTATCCATGAGCGTCTCGCTGATTGCCGTCTTCATACCCATTTTAATGATGAGCGGTGTGGTCGGCCGTCTGTTTCGTGAGTTCGCGGTTACTCTTTCGGCGGCCATTGTTGTGTCGATGGTTGTCTCGGTCACCGTCACGCCCATGATGTGCGCGTGGCTCCTGAAGGAACACCGGCAACACGGATACATGTACACGCTCGGCGATCGATTTTTTAAGTGGATCATCTCCGCATATGCATCGGCCCTCGACGCGGTGCTCGATCATCCCTCATCGGTGCTGCTTGTCATTTTGCTGACGCTCGGCGTGAACGTTTACCTCTACGTCAAAATTCCAAAGGGATTTTTCCCGCAACAGGATACCGGCCGGCTGAACGGCGCGGTCCTGGGCGAACAGCACATTTCTTACCAGGCGCTGGTGGAGAAGGCGAAATGGTTTGAAGAACAGATCCGGAATGACCCTGATGTGGAGACCGTCATGATGGTAGCCGGCACGAGCGGCGGCGGATTCGGGGGAAATGCCGCGGCTATCAACGTTCAACTCAAGCCGGTCGGGGTTCGCAAGTCGACTTCCGACCAGGTCATTGCCCGCCTCCGCCGCCAGACTGCCGGCATGCCCGGAGCAATCATGTTTTTGCAGAATTCCCAGGACGTGCGGGTCGGCGGCAGGCAGGGCAACGCACAATATCAATATACGTTGCAAGGCCCGGACTTCCAGTCTCTCGCGGAATGGGGCCCAAAAGTCTTGCAGCGGCTATCAGCGCTTCCGCAGATTGCCGACGTCAGCTCGGACCTGCAGAATTCCGGCTTGTCCTCGAGCGTAATCATTGACCGCGACACCGCGTCGCGCCTCGGTCTCACGGCGCAGGCCGTGGATTCCGCGCTCTATGATGCGTTTGGCCAGCGCCAGGTCTCGGTAATGTACAAATCGATTAACCAGTACCATGTTGTTCTCGCGCTGCAGCAGCAGTGGTGGGAAAATCCGGATTTCCTGAAAATAATCTACGTCCAGACGCCCAAGGGCACCGACGTTCCATTGTCAGCCTTTACCCATTTCGCACAGGGGCTCACGCCCATCAGGCTGCCCCACCAGGGACAATTTCCGGCAACCACCTTTTCTTTCAATCTCGCAGAAAACGTTCCTCTAAGCGATGCCGTGGTCGCTATTGACCGGGCTGAAGTGGACCTGGGTCTTCCCGCCAACATCACCGGCAGGTTCGCCGGTACGGCGCGAGCTTATCAGCAGGCGCTTAGCAATCAGCCGGTCTTGATCGGGACGGCGTTGCTCGCCGTTTATATCGTGCTGGGAATTCTATATGAGAGTCTGATTCATCCTCTGACCATCATCTCGACGCTGCCATCCGCGGGCGTCGGTGCGCTGGTGGCGATGGTCCTTTTTAAGAGCAACCTCGACATCGTTGGCATGATTGGAATTATCCTGCTGATCGGCATCGTAAAGAAGAACGCGATCATGATGATCGATTTTGCGCTGGCTGCTGAAAGAAACGAGGGGATGGATTCGCGGAACGCCATCCACCAGGCCTGCCTGCTCCGGTTCCGCCCCATCATGATGACGACGATGTGCGCGCTGCTGGGTGGCATGCCGATGGCGCTTGGCTGGGGCGCCGGAGCGGAATTGCGGAAGCCCCTCGGCATCGCTATCGTGGGCGGCCTGCTGGTCAGCCAGATGTTGACGTTGTTCACCACCCCGGTGATTTATCTCTATCTCGATCGCCTCCGCAAGCGCTTTACTTCGCGGCAGCCCAGCTATCGCCACCGACCGGGTTTTCTCGTACCCGGTGGCGTGGCCGGCGATTAGTGCTGTCGAAAGTGCTGGACGCGATAATGAGCTGTCGGAGCTGTATATTAACGTCCGTCGGATATGAATGAATTCATCACTTCTGCAGCAAAGGTCGAAGCTCGCGGATATCTTTCACGTTTTCGAGAGCAAAAACTCGATCGATGAGTTTCGATGTGGACGGCTGACCGATAACAGGTGCCATTAGGCCGCGGGCTTTCGTGCGAATCTCATCGCTCGTCATCGGGTTGGCAGCCGTGCCACGCACCGAATCGACGTGGTCGCGGAATTTAGTGTTGTCGGTCAGCGTCACTTCGACAATAGACTGCCGTCTTGGCATCAGTCGGCCGAGCTCCTCATCGGGGACGAGTTGCACCTTCGCGCGTTCACGAAGGATGGCGGGATCGTGCATGCGCGCTTTGTCGTGCACCGATCGAAACGAGATCGTATTGTCGACCAACATCATCGCTATGATGTGCTGCAGGCAAATGTCCGGCAACTCGCGGTTGTCCACGACAGCGCCTTCCTGGGGGGCAAGTCGAACGCTGACTTGCTTTACCTGGTCTGGCAGGAAGGGATGCTGCCTTCGAATATTGTCCAATGCGTCGAGCGGCGCTTGGATTGGCATTCCTGCGCTCCATTTCTTGATATCCGTCCGCGCCACCTCGTAGCGCTGACCGAGATGATCGATGAGCCCCATCGGATTGGCCTTAGGTCCGAAGGCCAGAAAGAAATTGTTGGGCCCGGAGAAGACGTCATCCAGGCCTGTCCAGCCGGAATGAACCACCATCGCGCTGGTAACTCCGTTCCGAGCTGGCTCACCGGCAAAATCAAATGCCTTTTCAATGTGGTCGGGATCTCGATTCCAAAGCGAGAGGCCGGACGATTGTTCGGCGGCGTAGTTGAGGAGCCAGCGCATTTGCTGTGCGGTTAGACTTGCCGCACAACCAGCGGCAGCCGCAGCACCAAACGTAGTGGCGATACAATGAGTGCTCCGGTGGCTCTCGTTCTCATAGGGCTCTGCGCCCAAAGTCATCGTGACGCGCGTACCAACGTCATAACCCAGCGTAACGGCGCGCAAAAAGTGCATTCCGTCGATGAGGAATTGCTCTCCGGCGGCGAATGCTGCAGGCACCATCGCGCAACCCGGATGCGATTGCGATGGAGCGTGGGAGTCGTCGGTCTCGTCGGAATGGGCTAGCATTCCGTTGGTCAGAGCCGCCTCGATGGGGCCGCAGAGCGTGTTCGAGGCAACCACCGTCGCTACTTCTTTGCCGCCATACGCCCGCGCGAACTTGAGCGCCTCAATTCCGGGGAGCAACTCGGAACCTGAGACCATCGCGGCAAAAGTATCAAGTATGTGTTGCTTCGCCTTCTCCACCACCTCGGCGGGCAGCGCATGATTCCGGGCCTCGCTCATATATTCACTGAGCCGCCCAATCACTGGGCTGACATCCTCCGCAGGGCTGAGGGGAGATTCAGCCCTCTCGTCCAGGGGAGAAAACGCCGCTGCAGCGAAGAGCAGACCTGTTCGTCGGAGAAGGCTGCGACGGCTTAGCAATTGAGCTCTCTTTACTACGGACGCATCCGGATCATGACCCATGATGGTTATCCTCTCTCAGCAGTTGTGTGGTAGCGGTAGCGAACCGTACATAAAGGATGAAACTTGATCATTTCCCTAATTTCCTTCACTACGCCGGGTCGTTGAGATTGTTGTCCATCCGTTATACCTGGGTGTTCTTATCATAGGTTTGGGCGGCGCTTGCCTAGAAAAGTCGCTCCTCGCGTAGGTATTGCTCTTTGCGTCTTTGCAGTAGCTCTGAACGCCGTTCTGGTTATCGAAACCAACGTACCTCGCGCGCCGTCCATCGGGAAGTGGTCTCTCCGGCAGATTAAGCCATGAACCTCTCAACGCCTTTCATCCATTGCCCGGTGGCCACCACTCTGCTCACCGCCGCCGTCGCGCTGGCGGGGATTCTTGCCTTTGTGATGTTACCGGTTGCCGAGTTGCCGGAGGTCGATTTCCCAACGATCGCGGTACAGGCAAGCTTGCCTGGCGCGAGCCCGGAAATCATGGCTTCTTCGGTTGCCACTCCGCTCGAGCGCCAGTTCGGTCGCATTGCCGG
>CAZRKW010000305.1:0-4435 GCA_964600355.1 uncultured Acidobacteriaceae bacterium | reverse complement strand
GAAATGGCCGCCATCGCTGAAAACGCGCCGGGAAACTGGGGGCTCATCGCCGGGAACGGCGACTTTCCTTTTCTTGTGCTGGAGGGCGCGCGAAGCCGCGGAATCGAAATGGCGGTGATCGCCATACGCGAAGAGGCTTCGCCGGCCCTTGAGAGCGCCGCGCGGCGCTTCCACTGGATCAGCCTCGGCGAACTCGGCCGCGGCATCGATCTGCTGCACCAGGAGGGAGTGACGCGCGCGGTGATGGCCGGGCAGGTGAAGCACAACAAGATTTTCAGCTCCATCCGGCCGGATTGGCGTCTCGCGAAGCTTTTATTTGCGCTTCCGAAGAAAAATACCGATTCGCTGATCGGAGCCGTCGCGCGAGTGCTGGAAGACGAGGGCATCGAGCTGGTCGATTCCACCAGTTTTCTCGGGCCGCTGCTCCCGGCAGAAGGGGTGCTCACCGGGCGCGCGCCCGATGCGGACGAGGCCGCCGATATGGCCTACGGACGGCAGGTGGCGCGGCAGATCGCCGGACTCGACCTTGGGCAAACGGTGGTGATCCGGGACTGCGCCTGCGTGGCCGTGGAGGCCATGGAAGGCACCGACGAAACAATCGAGCGTGCCGCGCGGCTCGCGGAAGGCCAAAAGCTCGTAGTTGTGAAGGTGAGCAAACCGCGGCAGGACATGAGATTTGACGTGCCGGTAATCGGTGTGAAGACAATCGAAGTGATGCGGCGTTCAAATGCCACGGCGTTGGCGATCGACGCGCGGCGCACGCTGCTTTTCGACCGCGGAGTGCTGATTCAAGCCGCCGACGATGCGGGCATTGCCATTCAAGCCTTCGCGCCGGACAGCGCCGATTCCACGTCGCCATCCAAACAGGATTCGAAAAAGAAATCGTGAGCGAAAAACCTATACGCGTGGCCGTCGTCGGAACCGGAGAGTTCGGCCGGAACCACGTGCGCGTGTGGCGCGACCTTCCCGGCGCGGAGCTGGCGGGGGTTCTCGACACGGACGCCGACCGGGCCGCGAGAATTGCCGCGGAATTTGGCACGCGAGTCATCCGCGATGAGCAGGAGCTTTTCTCGCAGAACATCGATGCCGTCAGCCTCGCGGTGCCCACGCGGGAACACGCGCGCGTCGGCTGCCGATTGCTCGAAGCGGGGCTCGATGTGCTCGTGGAAAAACCCATGGCGGCGTCCCTCGGAGAAGCCGACGCTTTGATTGCCACGGCCAAGGGCTCCGGTCGCATCCTGCAGATCGGCCACGTGGAGCGCTTCAACCCGGCGATCGTCGCCGTCGCACCGATTGTCGCGCGGCCCTTGTTTTTCGAGATTCACCGCCTCGGCGTTTTTTCGCCCCGAAGTCTCGATGTTGACGTGGTCTACGATGTGATGATTCACGATCTCGATGTCCTGCTATCGCTCGTGAATGCGCCGGTGACGGACATAAAGGCCGTGGGCATTCCGGTGATGACCGATAAGGTGGACATCGCGCAGGCGCGCATTGAATTTGAAACGGGAACCGTCGCGAACCTCACCGCGAGCCGCGTCTCCACCGAGCGGGTTCGCAAGATGAGGTTCTTTCAGGAGCACGAGTACATCTCGATCGACTTCACGCGGCAGGATGTGCTACGCGTGCGTGTCCGGCAGAGCCCCGCAGGCATGCTGAGCGCGTTGCTTCCCGAAGACACACAGCCGGAAATCAATTTCGAGAAGCTCCCGACTACGCCCGGTGAACCCCTGCGCACCGAGCTTCTGTCGTTCGGGCAATCTGTGCGAACGCGCAAGCGCCCCATCGTCGATGGGGAGGCCGGCCGGCGCGCCCTGGAACTGGCTGACCAGGTGATGGCAGGCATCCTGGAGCACGCGCGGCGCGTCAAAGTGGGGGCGTTCTCTCCACAGGAAGTTCCATGATCCCGCGCATACTCGTTCCGCTGAACGTTCGCCCGGTCACAGCCGACGAAGCGAAACGAACCGGCCACCGCACAACCACTTATATGGACGACCGGACGGTGATTCCTTCCGGTCTGTCGGATGCCCCTCCGCTGGACGGCAAGTCGACGATCCCCGCGCATTTACCGCTCGGGGTTCTGGTGAACCGCACGCTTGTTGCGCGCGGCATGCCCGCCAAGCCATTTGAGAACCTCACCCCGCTCTCGGACGCGATCCCGCTCGCGATTCTGGATTCGCGGGTTGTGGTGCCTGCGTACGTGGAACCCGCCGATCCCGAAGAAAGAAAGGAATTCGAGCACCGCCCGGAGCTGACGGCCGATCTGCGCGAAGTTGTCCAACCCGATATTTTCCTTACCGGGGATGCCAATCTCCTGATGGAGCCGGAGGAGAAACGCGACTCGCGCTGGGACTTCATCACGCGCACTCTGTCCGTGCTGGTGCACGTCGGCCTGATTATCTTCCTGATCTTCACTCCGAAAATATTTCCTACGCACGTGCCGACACAGGAAGAGACGGATATGGCTCGGCAGCAGCTCACCTATTTGCTGCCACCCGAGGCGCCCGCGCCCAGAACGCCGCCGGCTCCGAAACTGCGCATCACTCCGAAGACGCTAAACCGAGTGGCGCCGGAACCGCCGCCGGAGCCTACGCCGACTCCCGCGCCCGTGGCGCCGACCCCTAAGCCTCCCGCGGAATTGCCGGATGCTCCGCGGCCGCAGATTCCCGTTGCGCCGCCACCGCCGCAGCAGACTCAGCCAGCTCCTTCCCAGCTCGAACCCGTGAAGCCTGCGCCGCAGCAAAATCCGAATCGGCTGAACCTGCAATTGCCGTCCGCCAATCTTCACGATCAGTTGCAGGAGGCGATCCAGCACAGCAACTCTGGCGGCGGAATCCAAGTCCCGAACAGCCGGTCGATTCCCAGCGGGCCGAGTGGCCCGGGCGGACCCGGAATGCAGCCGGGCGCCACGATTCTTACTCCCACCGAAGGCGTGGATTTTTCAAGCTATATTCAGCGGCTTCTGGCGACCTTGAAACGCAACTGGTACGTGGTGATGCCGGAATCGGCCATGATGGGAGACAAGGGAATTGTGGGCACGACGTTCCAGATCAATCGCGACGGCAGCGTTCAAGCGCCCGACCCTTTGCTCGAAAGGACGTCCGGCAAGGGACCGCTCGACAACGCCGCGATGTCGGCGATTCGCGCGTCCAATCCCTTCGAGCCGCTTCCGTCGGAATTCAAGGGGCCTTACATTCGCCTGCGGATCGTCTTCCTCTATAATCTCCCTCTCGACTACGCCAAGTAATCCTAAGTGAAGGCCAAGTGAAAAACGTGCAGATCAATCGCACCCAGGTGGTCGGCGCGCTCATTCTGGCGGGCTTGGTATTGCTGGCTCTGTTGGTGCGCCTCTGGAAATTCCCGGGATGAACGATCCCTCGCGGCTCATTGTCATTCTGGGTCCCACCGCTTCCGGAAAATCGGCACTCGCTATTCGCCTTGCGGAAGAATTTGGGGGCGAAATTGTGGTTTGTGATTCGACGCAGGTTTACCGCCACTTTGACATTGGCACAGCCAAGGTACCTCCCGCGGAACAACGAGGGATCCCGCATCATTTGGTGGATATCGTGGAGCCGACGGAGGTGTTCACAGCCGGCGAATATCGCCGCCGTGCACTCGCGGTCCTCGATGATCTGCGGCATTGCGGCAAACTGGCCATCCTCACCGCTGGCACAGGCCTCTACCTCCGCGCATTGCTGGAGGGGCTTTCCGAGGCTCCCGAACGATCGGAGGAACTCCGCGACCGCCTGCGCGAAAAAGCTTCCCGGCGGGGCGCCGAATACCTGCACCGGCTGCTAATCCGGCTCGATCCGGCGACAGCCACCCGCATCGCTCGCCGCGATACACCGAAGATCATTCGAGCCATCGAAATGCGGCTCCTCACAGGCAAGCCTGTCGGTGAAATTCACGGCACCGGTCGCAGCGGCCTGGAAGGATATTCGGTAAAGAAGATCGGATTGGCGCCGGAACGTGCCGCACTCTACGCAAAAATTGACGCGCGCGCATGGGAAATGATTCGAGCGGGTTGGGTTGACGAAGTGATGGCCTTGATCGCCGCAGGCGTGCCCGCGGATTCAAAACCGTTTCAGTTCATTGGCTATTCCGAATTGCGACAACATCTGGAAGGTGGCTTGTCCGAGAACGATGCCGTGACGCAAATTCAGCAGGGCACGCGCCAGTTTGCCAAAAGGCAAATCACCTGGTACCGAAGAGAATCGGGAGTGAACTGGCTTCCAGGATTTGGCGACGACCCAAAGATTCAATCGGCAGCCATCGAGATTGTCCAGGCCCCCGAATAGTTGCCGGTGAATCGATCAGTTCGCGGTCGCCTGAAACGCTGGCACACTCAAATGCCAAGCCGATGCGCATTCCTCAGCCCGACGCGGTATAATCGCCGGATGCCAATTCAGGAAAATAGACAGCGGATACGCAGCACAAC
>CAZRKW010000304.1:0-4443 GCA_964600355.1 uncultured Acidobacteriaceae bacterium | reverse complement strand
AGTTCCCGGTCGCATTTTCCGGAGGAAACAGGCTCGACTTGTCTCCCGTGGCGGCCGGCATGTTCTCGACCTCGCCATGAAACGATTCATCCAGTGAATCCACTTCGATAGTCACGCGCTGGCCGACGTGCATCTTCCGCAGTTGCGTCTCCTTGAAGTTCGCGGTGGTCCAAACGTTGTCCGTCTGAACCACGACGATGAGCTGCTGTCCCACCGAAATCCTTCCTCCGATTTCCGCGCTGCGCTGGCTGGCGATGCCGTCCACCGGCGAAACAATATGGCAGTAGCTCAGGTTGAGCAGCGCGGTATCCAACTGGGCTTTCGCCGCATCCACGTCCGCATTGCGTGAGGCTACATTTGCTCTCTGAATGGCTACGTTGCGGGGATTATTGGCCTGGTCCTGGGAAAGTTTGCTTTGCTGCTCACGGAGTTGCGCCTTGCGCTCCTCGACGATTTTGGCCGAAGAATCGGCCGCAAATTGGGCCGCTTCGACGGACGCATCCCCCGAACCGGAGTTGGCCACGTACTGGTCGTATTCCGACTTGGCGATTTCGTCCTTATCGACCAATTCCTTGTAACGCACCAGATCCAGCTGGCTCTTTCGGTTGTTGGCCATCGCCTGGCGGAGCTTCGCGGAATTGCTGTCGTAGTCGCGCTGGGCGCTGGCCACGGCGGCCTCGTCGTTCGCGACCCCGGCGTCGTCCACATCAACTGTGGCCCGATTGGAGGTCACAGTGATGGGCACATTGGGATTCTGCGCGGCCGCTTGCGCGACGGTTTGTTCGAAGTTGGCGCGCGCCTGCGCAACCAGCACGACATAGTCGCTCGGGTCCAGCTCCACCAGCGTGTCGCCTGCCTTCACTGGCTGATCGTTCTCCACATACACCGCCTTGACCGTGCCGGCCACCCGTGAGGCAATCGCGTTGAGGTGTCCATCCACCTGCGCGTCATCGGTGGACTCATAGGTGCGGGAATACAGCCACCATCCGACCACAGCGATAAGAACGACGACCCCGGCTGCCACGCCGAGCAGGATCCGCCGCCGCTTGGTCGCTGGGTCCATGGGCTTCTTTTCTTCCGCCTTGGTTTTGTCCGGCTCGTCCTTTTTGCCCTCTTCAGCGGCCGGAGTACCGTTCCGGGATTTGGTGGCTTCGTCGGCCGGCTGCGGTTTTACCGCCTCGTCTTTTTGCCGGTCCGTTTCGGGCAAATTCTGGTCTTTCGAATGCTCTTTTGTGATAGTTGGCATGATCAATTTCCTTTTAGCATGCTGGGAATGAATTTCTCGGCTTGTCCCGTTGCGCGGGCGAGACTCAATCGGGCCAGGTTCAAAGAGAAAAGGCTGCTCACGTAATCCCGCTCCGCCGCGGCCACGGTTTCTTGCGATTGCACCACTTCCACGGAGTCAGTCACGCCGGCCGCAAACCGGTCAACCGACTGCGTAAGAGTTTCCGCGGCGACCCTTCGATTTTCAGCGGCCACCGCAATCTGCTCGGTGTTCACCTGCAAGTCCACATACGCCTGCCGCACATCCAGTTCGACAACGCCCTGCTGATCGGCATATTCCGCTTGCCGCAAGCTGAGCGCGGCATCGGCCTCCTCCACGTCGGCTTTGACGCGGCCGCTTTGAAAAATCGGGATGGTGACGGTCGCCGCAGCCTGGAACACCGAGGCACCCTTGTTGGGATTGATGCCCTCCACTCCGTAGTCGCCATTGACGCCGATGGACGGTAGATATTCCGCCCTCGAAGCTCGATGCGCCTCCTCGGCGGCCTTCAATTGCAGGCGTGCAGCCTTGAGATCGGAGCGGCTCTGAATGGCCACCTTGACCGACTCTTCGACAGGAAGGGCCGCTGCGACCTGCGCCGGCAGATCTTCGCTCAGCGCGATGCCTTGGCTCACCGGGAGACCGATCAGCCGGGCCAGCAGCATGGTCTGTTTAACGAAATCGGCGCGCAACGATGTAAGTCTTTCCTGCTCGGTGTGAAACTCCACAAAGTCCCGGTTGCGGTCGATGATCGGGGTCGTTCCTGCCTGGTGCCGGTCCTCCGCCTGTTGGAAAGTCGCTTCAGCCTGCTTGACCTGCGCTTCCTGCGAAAGGACGTTCGCTTTGGTCGCGAGGACATGCAGGTACGATCCACCGACCGCCAGAATGATGAGTTCGCGCGCGTCCACCATGGTCATTTCGGCCGCCTCCGCCGCGGCCCGCGACTCGCGCCAATTGTGCAGCGAGGTCATGCTGAAGTTCTCGCTGACGTTGGCGAGCGCGCCGTAGTAATGGAAAGGACCCACGGTGGTGGGAGGCGTTATGGAACCGAAGACCCCGGCGCTTATCCCCTGGGTCTGGAGATCTATTTTTGCCACCGTTTCGCTAACCGTCGCATAGATATTCGGGAGCATCTGGCTGAGCGCCGCCAGCCGCGCACCGCGCAGTTGCCGAGCCGAAGCACTCGCGTCGATCGATCCCAGGTTGAAGCGCAGGCCGCGCTGGATCGCCTCCGCAAGATTCAGAGTAACCGGCCCTTGCGGCGGATTTGGATCGGGGACGCTACCTTGATAGGCCCCAGATACCTGGATTGTGGTGCTGACCGTGTCCACGCTCGAGCCGCCGTTGCTGGTGGAAGACTGCTGCGCCTGAACCTCGCCGCCGCTCGCACTCCTTCCGGAAAGGGGCACCTGCTGCGCCTTCGGCATGGATGCAGGCTCTTGCTGGGCGAAGCTGCCGCTGCAGGAGAGGGCCATCACGGTTAAGGCCGCGACGAAATAGAGAGAGCAGGACTTCGCGCGGCAAGGGCCAAAGCCCTTTTTCCCGCGTTCGAACGCGACTGCAGCTGGATTTAGCAGGTCTGCCATCATGCTGCTCCCTCGCCCGCTGGGGCTCCTTCACCAGGCTTGTTCTTGCTTAACAGGAGCGCGAAGAACATCATCCCCACCGACATCCAAAACAACAGTCGATAGACATCCCCATATCCCAGGGTCGAAGCCTGCCGATTGAGCTGCGCGTAAATTTGTCCCCGAGCCATCGCGGCCGCCCCCTGGCCGCCGCTCACACCCGCATACGCGCGAGTGAGCGCATCGAGCCGCTGTGTATAGATCGGATTCGAAGCCTGCATGTGGTCCGCCAGCCGGTGTTCGTGAAACAACGTGCGATTGGTGACCACCGCTCCGGTGACGGCAATAAAGATGCTGCCTCCCACGTTCCTGGCAAAATTGATGATTCCCGATACTTGATTGCTCGCTTCCTTTGGCAGGCCCATGTAGGCGTCGTCGGTGATCGCGATAAAACAGAGGGGAATCGGAGCCACCTGCAAAATCCGCAGCCAGGAACCGAAGCCGAAACTCATCGACAGGTTGACGTGTGTGGAGCTGTAGTAAAAAGCAAAGGCAAAGAAGGCGAAGCCGGCGAAGGCAAGATTGCGAGCCGAAAACCTGTCGGCGGCGATTCCCGATAACGGAGCGAGCACCAGAAGTATCAACCCCCCGGCCGTAAGAGCCTTTCCTGCAACCGTCGCCGTGTAGCCCAGAATCTGCTGGGAGAATTGCGGCTGCAGCACGGTGCTGGCGTTGAGAACTCCGCCGACCAGCATCATCAGGAAGGCGCAAATCGCGAAGTTCTTAAACTTGAATAATTTCAGATTCATGATCGGATTCCTCGACTGCCATTCCCGCCAGATCAGGCCGATCATTCCGGCCGCAAAGAGCAGCGCGAACACACGAATGAAGTTCGAGGTCAGCCAGTCATTTTCCTCTCCCTTGTCGAGCATGATCTGCATGCCGCCCATGGCCACGGTCAGCAGGCCGAGCCCGATGTAATCGAGCTTCTTCAGATTGGCGAGAGTGGCCTTGATCCACGGGGGGTCTTCGACAAACCGCATGACCAGGATGACCGCAAGAATTCCGACGGGAATGTTGATGTAAAAAATCCATCTCCACGAGTAGTTGTCGGTAATCCAGCCCCCGACGGTTGGCCCGATGGAGGGCGCCAGGACAGTGACGAGAGCGTATAAGGCGAAAGCCTGCCCGCGCTTTTTCTCCTCGAACGAATCCGCCATAATGGCCTGAGCCATGGGCTGCAATCCGCCGCCTCCCGCGCCCTGGAGAACGCGGCAGAGCAGCAACATGGGAAGGGAGACGGACAGGCCGCAAAGGAAGCTCGAAACGGTGAAGATAACAATGCACGTGAGGAAAAAGGTCTTGCGCCCAATCACGCTGGATGCCCAGGCTCCCAACGGCAGGACGATCGCGTTCGATATGAGGTAACTCGTGAGGACCCAGGTTCCTTGGTCGGTACTTGCGCCCAGGTTGCCGGCAATGTGCGGGAGCGCAACGTTCGCGATCGAAGTATCGAGCACCTCCATGAAGGTCGCCAGCGCGACCGTCGCCGCAATGACCCATGGATTTACCTTCGGCTTCCAGTTCTGTTCAGTCATGGCCCGGCTTGATCGG
>CAZRKW010000303.1:2469-4452 GCA_964600355.1 uncultured Acidobacteriaceae bacterium | reverse complement strand
ATGTTCCGCCTCTACCAGATGATCTGGCAGCGCTTCGTGGCCTCCCAGATGGTTCCAGCCGTTTTTGACCAGACCAGCGTGGACATCTCCGCGAACGATTACATCTTCCGCGCCAGCGGTTCGGTGGTGAAATTCGATGGCTACCTTGCCGTGTATCAGGTGGTGAAGGAAGAAGAAGAAAAGGAAGACGCTGGCGATACCGACAGCCGCACGCTTCCGCGCTTGTCCGAAGGCGAGAAGCTGCGTCTCGAGACGATTCGTCCCGACCAGCACTTTACCGAGCCTCCGCCGCGCTACACGGAAGCCACGCTCGTGAAGGAATTGGAAGAGAAGGGCATCGGGCGGCCGTCCACCTACGCGACCATCATTTCGACGATTGTCGATCGCGCCTACGTGAACAAGGATCAGGGCCGCTTCACCACCACGCTGCTAGGCGAAAAGGTGGCCGACCTGCTTGTGAAAGGTTTCGAAGACGTCTTCGACGTGGGCTTTACCGCGCGCCTCGAAGACGAACTCGACGAGATCGAAGAAGGCAAGCTCCCCTGGAAGGACGCGGTCAAGGAATTCTGGACGCGCTTCGTCAAGGACCTGGGCAAGGCCGGAAAGACCCTCGAGTCCTACAAAATCGGCGTGCCGACCGGCGAAAAATGCGAGAAGTGCGGCGAGGGCCAGTTGCTTGAGCGCATCAGCCGCCACGGATTCTTCCTCGGCTGCAACCGCTATCCCGATTGCGATTTCACCCGTGATCTCGCCGATACCGGCAGCGAGCCCACCGACGAAGAAGCCAACGCCACGCAGTATTGCGACAACTGCGGCAAGGAAATGATCATCAAGCGAGGCCAGTTCGGCACATTCCTCGCCTGCACGGGCTATCCCGATTGCAAGACGACCCGCCGCCTGGTGAGCGGCACCACGAAACCCAAGGCGCCCGATGTTCCCATCGGCGAAAAATGCCCCACGTGCCAGGGCGAACTCCTGCGCCGCGCCGGCCGCTACGGCGATTTCATCGGCTGCGAAAAATATCCCAAGTGCAAATACACCCGGCCCATCACGCTGGGGATCAAGTGCCCGAAGTGCAATGACGGCGAATTCGTCCGCCGCGGCTCATCGAAAGGACGCGGCAAGGGCCGCATCTTCTACGGCTGCAGCCGCTATCCCGATTGCGACTTCACCACGCCGCACGAGCCCATCGCCGAGCCATGTCCCAAGTGCGGAGCGCCCTTTATAGTCGAGAAGCGCACCAAGCTCGGAAATTTCCGCGCCTGCATTCGCGAGAATTGCGATTGGGAAGGGGAAGTGCCGCAACCGGAGGCGCTGCCCGCCGTGGTCCCGCCCCCCACGGTTGAACCCCAGCCTGTGGGCGCGTCGAAGAACTAACTAAATCTGCGAGTACGGCGTCGGCGCGAGCATCGGGTTGCTGGTGTTCGAGACGATACTCTCGAAATTAAATCGCGGATTATTCGATAGCGTCTTCCACTCCTCCGACGAAAAAAACGCACTCCATTTCTGGTCCCGCTCCGCCAGGCTGCCAAACATCACCATGTAGGTAAGATTCGGCATGCGGTCGCCCACCAGCGTATCGCCGTAGAACACCTGCGGGATGCCCGCCTTGTTGAAGATGTCCACTTCGCCGCTGCTCATCTGCTCGATTTTTCGCTGGTGGTCGAGGTCGCTCGCGCCTTCATAAGTGCGCAACTCGAACACGCGCGGACTCCGCGCCACGCTCGCCGGCGGCAGCATCAGCCGCGGCATCTTCTCGAATGCCTGCATCAACGAGCTTTCCATCCGCTTGAAAGCCGGCTCCTTCTCGGGCGCGTTCAGAAACGGCGCGGCCGCCTTCACGTACGCTTCGTCCTGCTTGAGCCGCTCGTCCACGGTCACCAGCTTCTCGACCGAAAAGCTCGGAATCAGCACGTACATCACCGGCATCTCCGCGCCGATCGTTTCGTTGAAGACGCCGATGGGGCTGAATTCCAGCCGGTT
>CAZRKW010000303.1:0-2369 GCA_964600355.1 uncultured Acidobacteriaceae bacterium | reverse complement strand
TCTCCGCGCCGATCGTTTCGTTGAAGACGCCGATGGGGCTGAATTCCAGCCGGTTGAGCGCGGGAACAAGCGCGTCGCGGAAATAAGCGTCGGTGAGTA
This sequence comes from uncultured Acidobacteriaceae bacterium, assembly GCA_964600355.1. Classification (GTDB taxonomy): domain Bacteria; phylum Acidobacteriota; class Terriglobia; order Acidiferrales; family UBA7541; genus Palsa-295. The sequence continues at coordinate 2,270 of CAZRKW010000303.1, read as the reverse complement.
CGCGCTGCGGCCCAGCCGAGAGGAGGTAGCGGCGCAGCAGGTAGAATTCCCGTTTGTTCGCGTCGCTCGCTTCCTGCCCGGCCCGCGCGCCTGCGCGCGTTGTAACGGCGGCGAGCGCCGAGCCCGCCAGCGCCGACGCGATAAACTTTCGCCTCTCCATGAGATTCTCCTCCTGTCGCACTCGTTGTCGAGCCTTCCCGGCACCCAGCCGAACGCGGATTATCGCACCGTTTGCAGCCGGTTTCACGCGGGCGCTTTCATGTCTTCCCGCTCTTCGCGAGAACCCTCTCATTAAGACTTTCCCATTCCGCTGCGCTCACGCCCCTGCCACCAGCATCCTCCAATCGTTCGTTCGCCTAGCCCGCGCCAACATCGCGAAATAAAGCCACTTGCCTCAGCACGCGCAAAGCAGTCCATCGCACGCCCGCAACTATTTTCGGCTGCTCAATTGCTTTACTGCCGTCGAGACCTTTCCCACACCATGACAGAAGCCGCCCACGCTCCCGCACCGGCCGCCGCGAAAAAAGGCGGAAGCAAGCTGCCGCTGATCATCGTCGCGGTGGTTGTGGTGATTGCCCTGGGAGCTGGCGGCTGGTTCTGGCATAGCCGTTCCGCAAAGGCACAGACCACCGACGCAGAGCAAGCCGATGCCCCCAAGAAAACCGAAGTGAAATCCGTCATGCACCTGGAAAGTTTCGTGGTCAACCTCCAGGGCGCTTCGGACAACGGCTATCTACGCATTGGAATCGATCTGGGCCTCGCGGCGGCGCCGAAGGAAGACGAGAAAGAAGCGTCCCCCGTCGGCCGCCTTAGGGACGCGATCCTCACGGTGCTGGGAACGCGCACCATCGACGATCTCCTCACGCCCGAAGGAAAAACAAAATTGAAGCAGGACATTCTGAAGTCCATCAACGACAGCGTCCCTGAAATCCAGTGCAAGGAAGTTTATTTCACGGAATTTCTGGTGCAGCACTGACCATGGCAACGGCCTTGACCATGGCCCCGACAATGACCCCGAACATGGCTCTCAACTCCGCGCCGAACACGCCTCCCGCGCTCCCGCAATCCAACTCGCCGGCCGGGGGAGACGGGGCGAACGCAGCAGCCGCCGGCACGCAACTCGCGCGGCTCCGCGGATCGGCGGACGCGCTCGCCGGTTTTCTTCATGTTCCGGTAAGCCTGCGGGTGGAAGTACCGGTGGTCGCTCTAACTGTAGGCGATCTGTTTCGTCTCGAGAAAGGTTCGATTGTGAGCACCGGCCAGCTCACCGGCGCCAATGTGCCGCTCCGAGTGGGAGGCCGCCTGCTCGCCTGGGGCGAATTTCAGGTAATTGGCGAACACCTCGCTGTCCGTGTAGCAGAGTTGGCCTGATAACTCGGCTGACAACGGGCCCGAGCGCAATCGCCGCCCGCAAAAAAGGAAACATGCCATGCAATCGGAAACGTTGCCGGCCACCGACTCGGGCTTTTCGACCTTCGCGCGAAGCCTCTTCGAAAGGCTCGGAGCAATTTCCCGCCGCATGACGCGCGCGCGCGAGCCCAAACGCCTGCGTCTTTGCGAGACGCTCTCGCTGGGCAACCGCGGATACGTGGCAGTAGTGCGTTATCGCGACCAGCAGTTCCTGGTGGGAGGCACCGGCAGCTCCATCGCTTTGCTCGCAGAGCTTTCCAGTCCGCTCTCGGGCGAGCCGAAGTCCGCACGCGCACCGAACAGCGGCGAAAAGCCCCAGGCTCGCGAATGACCGTCACCTCTTCGATGCGCTCGACGAGAATCGCCGCAATCGCAAAACGCTTCTGCGCGCTGGCCCTGCTAGCCGCCGCGCCAGTCTGCGCCGCCGCTCCGCAGCAAACCCTGCCCGGCATCCCGCTGAAATTGCCGGCTCCCTCGGACACCACCACCTGGACGATTGTGGTTGTCCTCACGCTGCTCACGGTGCTTCCCGCGCTAGTTCTTTCGATGACGCCCTTCGTGAGGATCCTGATCGTGTTCCATTTTCTGCGCCAGGCGCTCGGCACGCAGAACACGCCCAGCAATCAGACGCTCATGGGCCTGGCCCTGTTTCTCACCTATTTCATCATGCAGCCGGTCGGTGTGCAGATTGACCGCGTCGCCGTCGATCCGCTCGAGCATCACCGCGTCACCGCCCTGCAGGCGCTCGAACTCGCGTCCGATCCGCTGCGCGATTTCATGCTGAAGTTCGCCCGCGAAAAAGATCTCGCGTTGCTCACCGAGATCGCCCAGCTGAACCGCCCGCAGCAGCCTTCCGAGCT
>CAZRKW010000302.1:0-4491 GCA_964600355.1 uncultured Acidobacteriaceae bacterium | reverse complement strand
GTCGATAAAAACCGAGCCCAGGCGTCCGAAGGCCGCCAGCACCACCGGCAGGGGAAACTGGATCATCACCGCCCCGAGCGTGCCGCCGAAAACAATCATCGCCGCGGTGGGCTGGATGATCTGGGCCACCTTGCCGCCCTCCAGGGTCAGCCCCAGGAGGATGCCCCCCATGGCCACGACCACGCCGCCAAAGCTGCTCTTGTCCATGCCCGGTTAACTCTTTCCCGCCGGGAACGGAATCTCCCGGGCCAGGCCGCGCGGGGCCGGTTCGGGCTCGTTCCTCTGCAACGGCGGCTCGGCCAGGATGCGGCGGCGGAACTCCACGATCTTTTCGACCACCTGGGCGCTCGATTCCAGCACCACGATCTTTTCTCCGGTCACCAGGGTCAGCACCGTGTCGGGGGCGTTCTCGATCAGCTTGATCAGGTCGCAGTTGATCAGCAGCGGGTGATGGTTCAGGCGTGTCAGCTGGATCATAGCGGTGCCGCGGAAACCGGGTCCCCCAGGATTGGCGAGGCGCAAGAATGCCTCAAGTGTCTTATCGGCACACCTGGCCTTTAAGTTCAGTCCCGGAAGGGGAAAAAATCGTGGCGGTTACCACACCGGCTGCCGCCAGCCACGCGCGATGGCGCTGCCCGTGCACATATCGGCGCGGGCGCACCATAAGCCCAAGGAAATAAGGACGCTGTGGGCAATTTTTGCCCAGGGCGCGTTTCCCAGGAAGAGTGATGGAACCTCTGAGGCGCGTGGCGCTGTCCATGATCGTTCGCAACGAGGCCGCCACCCTGCGCCGTTGTCTTGACAGTGTCCGCGGGCTGGTGGATGAAATCGTCATCGGCGACACCGGGTCGACCGACGGCACTGCGGATCTGGCCCGGGACTGCGGGGCGCGCGTGGTGGAAGTGCCGTGGACGGAGGACTTCGCCGCGGCCCGCAACGCCGCGCTGGCCGGAATCGGCGCCGACTGGGTGCTCAGCCTGGACGCCGACGAGGTTCTCGACCCCAGCGCGGCGGCGGGTCTTGCCCAAGCCGTGCAGTCCCCGGACGTGGCCGGCTACCAGGTCTCCATCCGCAACTACGTCCTCAGCCTGGAAGACCGCGTGTGGGACCGCCCGGCCCAGCCCAACGACCTCCGTTTGCCGGCCGCGCAGGGCTATCCCGCCTACGTGGATCACCAGAACGTGCGGCTGTTTCGCCGCGACCAGCGCCTGGTCTTCGTGGGCCGCGTGCATGAAAGCGTCGGCCCGTCGATCGAATCGGCCGGGCTGCGGCTGGGGCAGGCCTCCTTTCTGATTCATCACTTTGGCTTGGCCGCCGACGCCGAAACGCGCGCGCGCAAGAACCGCTTCTACCGGGAACTCGGCCGGCGCAAGGTGCAGGACCTGCCCGGGAACGCCCAGGCGCACCTGGAGCTGGGGCTGGTGGAACTGGACAATTTCGGCAATCTCGACGAAGCGCGGCAATGTTTCGAGCGTGCCTGCGAGCTCAATCCGCGGCTCGGCGTAGCCTGGTTTTTTTCCGGCGTCACGCACCTCCGGCGGGAGGACCACGGGGAAGCCCTGCGCTGCCTGCTGCGGGCGGAACGCTGCGGACAGGCCACCCCGGCGGTGGCCGAGGCGCGCGGGGACGCCCACTACAACCGGGGAGAATTTGCCGAGGCCTCGATCGCCTACCGGCAGGCGTTGCAGCGGTCTCCGGAATCCGCCGCTCTGGACAGCAAGCTGGGCCTGGCGCTGGCCCGCGCGGGATCCCGCGAAGAGGGCTTGGAACTGGCCAGTGGCGCAGTGCGCCAGCGCCCTCAGTCCGGCGAGCTGCACGACCGGCTGATCCAGCTGCTGGTCTGGCTGGAGCGCTTCCGCGAGGCGGCCCTGGCGGCGGAACACAAGCTGCGCCAGGTGCCGGGCACTTCGGCGGCGGACTTCCTGCGCGCCGCCCGCTTGTGGTCGAACCAGGGCGACTGGGCGCGGGCCGCAGCCATCCTGCACGTGGGCCAACAGTTGCACGGCGGCGATCCCACCCTCGGGCAAGCCCTGGCGGATCTGGAGGCGCGCGAGGGGGCGGGCGTTAATCAACTTGTAACAGCGCTCCAGAACTCCCGTACCGGAGCGGCCCAGGACTAAAGTTTCAAAGCGGTACTGCCGAAGAAGTGGGTGAACGACGAGAAGTTCCCGTAGCGAGATGCGAGTCCCCGCGGCGCAGGGTCTGTCCCTTCCCAGCCAAAGGCTCCAAGCCGCCAACCGGGACGCTCAACTCTACGGAAAAAGGAGCCTCTCACAATGTCTTTCGGCGTACTCAACAACATCCCGGCCCTGCAGGCCGAGGCGGCATTAGGCAATACGCAGTCGACCCTGAACACCACCCTCCAGCAGCTGGCCACCGGCCAGCGCATCAACTCCGGTGCCACCGACCCGGCCGGCCTAGCCATCGCCAATGGCTTGTCGGCGAACATCGCGGCCCTCAATCAATCGATTCAGAATGCCAACGACGGCACGGGTTCGCTGCAGGTGGCCGACGGCGCTTTGTCGCAGGTGACCTCCCTTTTGAATACCGCCGTGACCATCGCCACGGAAGCCGCCACCGGCACGGTGAGCAGCGCGCAGCGTGATTCGCTGAACTCGGAATACCAGGCGGTCCTGAGCGAAATCAACCGAATTGGCACGTCCACGGCGTACAACGGGACGTCGGTCTTTTCCGCCAGCACGACCTCCATCTTCCTCACCGACGCCAATTCCAGCAGCACCATCACGGACACCGTCGGAGCCCTGTCGACCACCGTTCTGGGTCTGACCACCGGGGGAACCAACACCAGCCTGGCCGGAACCGACGGGTCCAGCGCGCAGACCGCTCTGACGGCCATCGACGCGGCCATCCAGACGGTGGCCAACGACCGCGGTACGATCGGCGCGGCCATCAACCGTCTGAATGACGCATCGGCGGTTATGACCACGCAGGTGCAGAACCTCACGGCGGCGGAGAACAACATCATGGCGGCGGACATTCCGTCGACCATCTCGAACCTCTCCCGCGAGTCGGTTTTGAACCAGACGGGTATGGCCGCTCTGGCGCAAGCCAACTCCCAGGAGTCGAGCATTCTGGCGCTGCTGCACTAGTCGGGCAGGTAGCGAAGAACCGGGCCGGGCGGGACCCCTCGCGGGTTCCGCCCGTGTCTATTGCAGCACGAGCCGGCTTTAGGACACGGCAGTCGAATTGCAGTACGGTGGCAGGCGTACTTGGGAAACTATGGGCACAATCAATAGCTTTGGAAACGTACTCCTTCCCGCCGGAAGCACCCCCATCGACGTACAGTCTCTGCTGAACTCGGCCTTGGCGGCAGCCAAAGCCCCTTTGACCAACCTGCAGCAGCAGCAGACCACCGAGCAGATTCAGTCGGCCGCCCTGCAGGTCATCGGGAACGACGTCACCGCCCTGACTACCGCAGCGCAGGCCCTCACCAACACCAACGGGGCCATCAACGCCCTGACCGCCAGCTCTTCCGATTCCACGGTGCTCACCGCCAGTGCGGATTCCTTCGCCCAGTCCGGGACGCATTCGATCGTGGTGAACTCCCTGGCCACGACCGCTTCCTATTACACCACTGCCGTGGCGACCGCCACCACCACCCTTGCGGCGGGCACTTTCCAGATCGCCGTGGGCAGCGGCGCGCCGGCCACGGTGACCATCGATAACACCGACAACACTCTCAACGGGCTTTCGGCCGCCATCAACGCCCAGAACCTGGGCGTGACCGCCAGCGTCATCACCGACGCCAGCGGCGCGCGCTTGGCCCTGGTCAGCAATACGTCGGGCAGCACCGGCGGCATTACCGTGTCCGGCAACACCACCGGGCTCACCTTCCATTTGGCGGCCTCCGGTTCCAACGCCTCCCTCGCCGTGGACGGGGTCCCGGTGAACTCGGCCAGCAACATCGTAGCGGGCGTGATTCCGGGGGTCACTCTGAACCTCAACGGGGCCTCGTCCGACGAGACGGTGACCCTGTCGCTGGCCCCCGATACCGGCCAGGCCTCCACCGCCGTCAGCCAGTTCGTGACCGCCTGGAACAAGGTCATCGGAGACATCAACACGCAGTTCGCAGTGTCTCCCAATGGCACCGGCGGAGGCCCGCTCTAAGCGGACAACAACCTCCGCGACATTCAGAATCAGCTGCTCTCGGCCATCAGCGGCTCCATTTCCGGCAACAGCGGTCTGGTGAACCTGGCCAGCATCGGCATCAATCTGAATACCGACGGCACGCTCTCCCTCAATTCCGCGACGCTCTCGAGCGCTCTGAACAACAACTTCTCCGCCGTGCAGAACCTGCTGCAGGGGACCTCCGGCGTGGGCGCGTTTCTGTCCAGCACGCTCAACCAGATCTCCGATCCCACGCAAGGCTCCATCGCCCTGGACGTGCAGGGGCTGTCGCAGACCGACCAGTCTCTTAGCCAGCAGATTGCCGCCATGCAGACGCTGCTGTCGTCGCAGACGGCAACCCTC
>CAZRKW010000301.1:0-4494 GCA_964600355.1 uncultured Acidobacteriaceae bacterium | reverse complement strand
TCCGGCACCAGCGCCCAGCCCAATTCCACTCCCGTCCCCATGCTCATGACGAAAGAGGCCGGGTGGACGCTGATGTTCCACGCCAACGTTTTCGTCACCGACGAGCAGCAATCCGGGCCGCGCGGCGCCGACAAAGTCTTCTCCACCAACTGGCTGATGGGCATGGCGCAGCGCAAAGCCGGGCCCGGCACGCTCACGGTGCGCACGATGCTGAGTCTCGAACCCGCCACCGTCACCGGCCGCCAGTACCCGCTGCTTTTCCAGCAGGGCGAAACCGCCTTCGGCAAACCCATCACCGACGGCCAGCATCCTCACGACTTCATCATGGACTTAGGTGTGCTCTACGACATCAAACTCGCCCGCCACACGCTGCTTTCTTTCTATTTCGCACCGATGGGTGATCCGGCCATCGGTCCAACGGCGTATCCGCATCGCGCGTCGGCCGCGGAAAATCCGGTGGCCACGCTTGGGCATCACCAGGAAGATTCCACGCACGTAGCAGACGACGTCGTGACAACCGGGCTCACCTATCGCATCGCGCGCATCGAGGCCTCCGGCTTCCACGGACGCGAGCCCGACGAATTCCGCTGGGACATCGACGAGGGCCGGATCGACTCCTGGTCGATGCGCCTCACCGTGCAGCCCGGCGAAAATTGGAGCGCGCAAACGTCTTACGCGCGCATCCACAGCCCCGAAGCGCTCTACCCCGGCGAGGATCAGCAGCGCATCACGGCGTCGGTGATGTACAACCGCCCGCTGCGGAACGGAAACTGGGCGGGCACGCTGCTCTGGGGCCGCACGTCGTCGATCGGCGAGGACTCGGTTTTTAACAGTTATCTATTAGAATCGACGCTGCGTTTCGCGGTGCGCAACTACGCCTGGACGCGCATTGAAAATGCGCAGCGGTCGAACGAACTCATCCTGGGCGAGAATCCGCTGCCGCCCAATTTTCAGGAAAGGCCCATCGGAGCCGTGCAGGCCTACACATTCGGCTACGACCGCGATTTTGATATCGTCCCGCGCCTCGCGTCGGCCATCGGCGCGCAGGTCACCACGTACGGCGTTCCCGGCGTGCTGCAGCCGATTTATGGAGCGCATCCCGTGGGAGTGGCGATGTTCCTGCGGCTGCGGCCCTATTCGGGCGAGGAAAGATAAAATCACACGGTGAATAACACGATATGACCACGAAAAAGCAGCATCCCGTTCTTTGGACAGTGATTCTCGTGCTGATCGTGCTCGCGGCGTACGGACATTTCATGATCCGCCGCGGCTTCAGCGCGAAGGCCGAGCCTTCAGGCGTCGAGAAAGCGCTCGCCCGCGCGATGCGCAACCTCGCCATCCCCAGCGCCGCGAAGAATCAGAAGAATCCCCTGCCCGCCTCCGCCGAAAACATTCACGACGGCCTGGAACATTTCGCCGATCACTGCGCCATCTGCCACGCCAACGACGGCAGTGGCCAATCCGACATGGGACCCAATCTGTATCCCAAACCGCCCGACATGCGTTCCGCCGAAACCCAAAGTCTCACCGACGGCGAAATCTATTACACCATCGCCAACGGCGTCCGCCTCTCCGCCATGCCCGCCTCGGATCACACCGTCGAAGACAACTGGAAGCTGGTCCTATTCATCCGCCACCTCCCCAACCTCACGCCAGCCGAGGAAACAGAAATGGAGAAGCTGAATCCGTCGAAGGACTGAAGCGGAGAAACGGAAGCAGAGGACGCAGAGAGGCAAAGGAGGTTGAGGACGTAGAGAACGCAGAAGAAGTTGGGTAGATAGCCAACTTATTTCACCCGGTCATACACGACGTGCGCCTCCACCGGTTTCCCCAGCGGACTTACGCCTTTCGAATATACGGACATCAGCCTGCCGTCGGGAGACACAATCGAGCGCGCCGTAAAAACGGGCTTGCCGTCTTTCAACCGGCTGATTTCCCGCTCATACGGCCCGAGGTGCTTGCCCAGAATCCCATCGTACGCGGGAGACGTCTCGAACATCCTGCCCATTCCGCCGTCGTAGGGAATCTCGTAGTGGACGACAGTCTTTTTACCTTCCGCCGTGATCGCCTCGACCTTCACCTGCATGTTTCGTCCCTTCACTGCGATGGTGGCAATCTGCTCCCGCGGAGGCAGTCCCGCCGCGTACTTCGATTTCGCGTGGTTCATCTTCCACGTCCCAACGAAGGGGTCCCGCGCCGCACCCGCCGCAGCCGCGAAACCGAGCAGGGCAAGCGCCAGCGCCGCCCATAGAGCGAGCCTCCTTCTCTCTCTGTCTCTGGTCGTCATCCCTGTTGTTATGACACCCGCCACCCGCAACTCCTCTAAGGACACGTCTTCGCCGCCTGCTCCGCCTCCAGATACTGCCGGTACAAGGCGGAAACGCTCTGGCTCGCCGCATGCAAATGAGTCGACGCGTCGCTACAAGCCTTAGCCAACTCCAGCCGCCCTCCGCCGCCATTCTTCTCCGCCGACAGCGTCACGCCGCCGCACAGCGCCGTGTTTCGAGCCGCGTCATCGAGCACCAGCACAATCTCAAACCCCAGCTCGCTGTTGAACGTCTGCGGCCTCGACTTGAAGCCCCTGGACGCGTAATCCCACGCGCCCAAAAGCACCTTGTCCCGCGACGCTGCGTCGCCACCCGTCTTCCCCATAAAAGTTTCTTCCTGCCCAGCCGCAGCGCGATACTCGTCCATCGCGGCGTCCGCCTGCAGCACCACCAGATTAATCTCCGAATCAGACGGCAGCGCCGCCTTGCCCTGCGCATGTCCCGCGCCTGCGCCAAAGCCAATCAGCAGCGCGATCACACTTGTCTTGTTGAGTAGACGCATCTCGACCCCTCGATTCGCCGAAATTCTCTCACGGAATTTCAATGCGTGCCATTGCCCAGACTGCCGGGTTAGTTGGAACAGGGATGCCTGTGGTACGCAAGGGACGCCACTGCACAAGGGATGTGACGAGTTTGTGCTCGTCAAACTTTGCGGACACACACGGTGGCCGAACAAAAAACGCGTGCGGTATAGCTGGAGAAATTAACGCCAGGCCGGCCGCGGCGTCTCATTACCGCACTGACCTGGGCGCACTTTGTGGCTAAAATTCAAGCTCCGGCAGCCTTGGCCCGATCGTCAAGGTTCGCAGGAAGTTCTATAGCTTTCCGGGCGTGGTAAATGAAACTCAAAGCTTCGGTAACCTTGGATTTCTCTGTAAAAGCACCGTGCAGCGAAGCGTTGAACTCAGTCAGCTTTTCTTCCACTTCCTGCAAATAGACAGAGCACATCATCAATCCGCCTTGCACTTTTACTGTTTCCATGGAATCGCTCCCTTCTTTGGTGACAAACTTTGGTCGAAAGTTAGTGAACAGGATCGGTGGACAGCCCTAGTCATAGACCTATGCCTAGGCCCCGGCGCCTTCGGCTTTGCTTCTTTTCGCCCTCGAGGGATGCGGTATTGCGAAGGTTTCAATCTCACAAACGGAGACGCGTGTGAGTGCGCTGAATATGAAATATTGGCCGGGCTTTTCCCCTGCGATCTGTTGCAGGCGCTCGCGGGCGGCGCTGAGCCCTTCCACCGTTTCTATCCAGACAGCGTTCTTTTGCGTTCCCGAAAATATGTCAAAAACGTCCTTCACGAGACACCCCCGCATGTTTTTGTAAGGCTTCGGACGGGGTAACTATAAGCGGGGGCCCGAAATCAAATCTGTCCGGAAAGAGACACCCTGTGGAAAACAATCACACAAACCGCAGGACTTGTGTTCCTTGGTTAGAACGACGGAGGCTCGCCGAGGCGCCTCGCCTAGCAACTGGCAACGAGTTCACAGCGGTGCGGAAAACCACTTTAAGCACAGGTGCCGAATCGGCACTTCATCGCACCGGGCAAACGATGGCAGAATGGGGGTTCGGATGGTGGGCGATCAAGGACTTGAACCTTGGGCCTCTCCCGTGTGAGGGGAGCGCTCTAACCACTGAGCTAATCGCCCGAACCCACTTTTTGTAACAGAAGGCCGCGCGAATTGCAAACGACGACTTCCACCGCCGCCAGCCGCATCAACGAACTTCAGCGCTCCATCGCCCGCGTCGTGAAGGGCAAGGAAGAAGCCATCCAGATGGCGCTGATGACGCTGCTCGCGCGCGGCCACCTGCTCGTCGAGGACGTTCCGGGCGTCGGCAAGACCACCCTCGCCCACGCCATCGCCCGCTCGTTTCACTGCACCTTCCAGCGCATTCAGTTCACTTCCGACATGCTGCCGAGCGACGTGATCGGCGTCAGCGTCTACAACCCCGTCGCCCAGGAGTTCGAGTTCAAGCCCGGGCCTATCTTCGCCAACATCATCGTGGCCGACGAAATCAACCGCACCACTCCGAAGACGCAGTCCGCGCTGCTCGAGGCGATGAACGAATCGCAGATCACCGTGGACAACCACACGCACCCGCTGCCTAAGCCGTTTCTCGTGCTCGCCACGCAGAATCCCATCGAGCACCACGGCACCTATCCCCTGC
>CAZRKW010000300.1:0-4557 GCA_964600355.1 uncultured Acidobacteriaceae bacterium | reverse complement strand
AAGGGGACACTTCTAACGAGGTAAGCAAGGGGACATTTCTAATGTGGTTTGACACCATTCACTGGCGTCATTGACTTGCCTCACGGCGCTATGGTACGCATAACCTGTCGTTGATGACTTGTCGTTGCAAATGTCTTTTCTTCGACCCTGAATGATTTCCAAGACCCAACGCCTTGCGGTCACGCTGGAAACGCTGCTGGAAAGCGTTGACCTTGCCGAGAACATTGTGGTGGGCGTGGCCGAGTCGGCTGGTTTCAGCAACGAGGAAGTGCATAAGATAGGGATGGCCGTTCGCGAGGGCGTCGTAAACGCGTACAATTACGGCAACCAGCAGGATCGGACGAAGAAGATTTCGATCGCGGTGGAATTCGATCCGGGAAAGATGACCATCCGCATTCTGGACGAAGGACCTGGCTTCGAACTCACGGAAATTCCCGACTGTCTCGCGGAAGAAAATCTGCTCCGCACGTCCGGCCGGGGATTGTTTCTGATGCGGGCGTTTATGGACGATTTCAAGGTGCTGCGCAGCCCTTCCGGGGGAGCCGAACTTGTGATGGTGAAGAACCTTCCTTCGAGCGGCTCCAGTAACGGAAGCTCTCAGCCAAAGTAGATCGTCCTGCGAGGGCCTTGTGGCGTTACAAGGTACATGCCGGGAAGTTGGCGACGTAGCCATCGTGGACTTTAGCGGCAAGATCACTCTGGGTGAAGGCAGCGCGATCCTGCGCAAGATGATCCGCGAGCTGGTCGAGAACGGCCGCCGCAAGATTCTTCTCGACCTGGGCGACGTCGACTATATCGACAGCTCCGGAATCGGCGAAATGGTCGCCGCCTATACCACTGTGCGCAGCGCGCAGGGCGAACTCAAGCTGGTTCGTCTCACCCGGCGCGTGCATGACATTCTGCAGATCACCCGCCTGTACACCGTGTTCGACGTGCAAGGCGATGAAGCCAGCGCTCTGCGCAGCTTCCGGGGATCCGTGTAGTCCCTTTCTATCTGCGTTTGAACCCGCATCCCATCCAATTGAACTCCTGAGTGCCACCCGCGGCGCGATTCTTACTTCCCTTTCCAATTGGGGCCTATAAGTTCGCGTAGGACCTGCGCGCTCGCCCACGGCGCCGCTCCGGTGTAGCGCTTCACCCACTCGGCGCCGGCCCCGATCTGTACGCGGTCGGGTGTAAATTCAGGAGAGAGCGTGTTGGCCATCAGGGCGTAGCTCGCTCCGTCGCGTAGACGCAACGCCTTCCAGCAGCCGCCCGGCACCGCAATCACGGGGCGCTGGCCGGCGGCGAGGTCCATCCCCAGAGTCACTTTTTCGGCACGGCCATCGGGATGAAAAATGAAATAGTCCACGGGTCCGCCTTCGATCAGGATGTGCGTATCGTCCGGGACGAGCCGGTGCAGATAGTTCACCGGCCGGTCGCGCGTGAGCATGTAGTAGTTCTGGCTCTGTACGGCGAGCGACTGGCCGGCGACGCTGACCGTCTGCGCCGAACGCCCGATGATTCCAAGATAGCCGGACTCCTTCGGCAGAACGCGTAAGTTCAGCAAGTGGATCAGCTCGCGCGCCCGGGCGTCCGAGCCAGTCTCCGCCCGCGAATCCGCGTGCATCGCCACCGCGCACAGCGCCGCGATCAACATAGCCGCCAGCAGAAGTCGCTTCATGCCCGCCACCCTAGCAGAAAGCCGGAATGAGATGAAAGGGGTTCTCAAGAGATCGCCGCAGACGCTAAAGGCGGGGCAGAAACATCCCGGTGCGCGAAAGGTGATCCTGAAAAGCCGGACCGAATTCGCGCGCGAGCAGTGACTCTTCACCGCGGGCCTTGATGAAGTAGGAAACGAACATAACCGCGGTGCCCGCGAGCGCGCGCCACTCCCCGATCGCCAGCGCCGTACCCAGCAGACCGAGGATTATCCCGGAATAAATCGGGTGGCGGATCCGGGCGTACGGACCGATGCGGATGAGTTCGTGATTTTCCTTGAACGTGATGGCGGCGGACCAGTTCTTCCCGAGCACGTAACGCGCCCATGCGGCAAGTCCGACGCCAAAAGCAGTAACGATCGCTCCCACGACAGCGACAATTTCACTCGGTGGGACGAATCTCGCACCCAACCACCCCACTTGCGCCCTGGAATTGAACAAGAGGCCAAAAACGAGAACGGTAAGAGCCATCCGCGAAAGGCGTGAAGCCCGTCCCTCGATCCGCCTGGCGCGCTTGATTCGAAACGCGCTGACAAGCCAGTAGACCAGCAGCGCAAGCCAAAGGGAGCGGATGACGTAACCAATCAGCATGCCGTAGCTTAGTGACGCCAGCCGAGCAACGTCAAGCGAGACACCGGCCCAGCCCGGAGATAAGTTTTCAGGTGTCGCCGCTAGGGAATGATAACGCCAGGTAACCCACGGAAGTGGGTGTCGGCAGTCACAAGCTGTGCCTCGCAGATCCGTGCGGTGGCATAGACGATGGCATCCGCGGTGTTGAGGCGATGTTCCACGGCGAGGTTTCCGGCCGCGAGGGCGATGGTTTCATCCAGGGGAACCACGCGCCGATGGAACGCCTGCGAGACGAACCGGTCCGCCACGGTTCGGCCGCGCTGCTTGGCGAGGTGCTTGTAGACCTCGCACAGCACGATCGCAGGAAGGAGCACGCTTTCCCCTTCCAGGTAGTGGGCGAAGGCCGCGGCCTTGGAATCCTCGGAGAGATATTCGAGCCAGCCGGACGAGTCGACGACGTAGAGTTCAGAGACGCTCCGTGTGGTCACGATACTCGTCTTTCCATCTCATCCCTTTAGCGATGCCCCGCAGCTCCTTGATGGAGCGCGAAGGGACCAGATGGAGCGAACCGTCGAAAGCATACATGAGAAGCTGCTGGCCGGGCTCGATCTTGAGTTCGTCGCGAAGCGGTTTCGGGATAACGACTTGGAATTTAGGAGAGACCTTCACTCGGACTTTCTCCATCGCAAAAACCTCTGACGTATTTTGTCGATCTGGGGATGGTATGTCAATACCTCTATCGATCAATAGGGTGTAATACGGCCGGTCGATCGATCAGCGACCGTCCTACAAGGCAGCAGGAAGGCGGGACGCGCCCCGGCAAAATGATAGAGGAATCATCGACATACGGATTATTTCACACGTATTACGATTCGGGAAATTTTGAAATCCGGTTGACCAATGAACTATGCGCGCCCTCCGGCAATCGCTGGGGACACAATCGAGCGGAACGGACTGCGCGCAAGTACCGCGACAAACTTTTGCGATCCATGCAGCGCTGCGGAATATCGGCAATGTTTACCGAGTCAAACTGCGGATTGATGTCGGCGCGTCGACATTGCAAAATTCGGAACCGCGCGGAAATATTTTGAGAACTCGCCCAACTTTCGAACGAAAAATTTAGCGGCGAGAAAAATCGCAAAGAGCGGCTACGGCATTTTCCTTCCTCCTCAAAGCAAAGCGTGGCGAGTGCCAGGATGGCTGTACAATCTAGAAAGCAGCGGTTGAAAGCGAAGGCGCATGGGAAAACTTCTAGTGGGTCTCATCCTGGGAATTGCGATTCTCCCCATAATCGTTTTAGGGTACCTGATGCTGGGTCTCGCTCCCGCCGCAGCGACGGCGCCCCCCATGCCGTTTGAAAAGTTCCTTGCCGGCACCGCGCTGCATAACCGCATCTCCCGGGAGGCACCCCAGCGCGATCTTTCAAGTTTCACAAACCAGGACGTCGCCGCCGGGGCTGACATATATAAGAAGAACTGTTCCATGTGCCACGGACTCCCGACGCAACCGGCTCCGCCAATCGCCAAATCGATGTTTCCGCAAGCGCCCCAGTTGCTGACGCCCGAAGGCATGGTCACAGACGATCCAGTCGGGGTGACTTACTGGAAGGTGCAGAACGGGATACGGCTGAGCGGAATGCCCAGCTTTGAATCCATACTGAATGAGCAGCAGAAATGGGATGTGAGCGCCTTCCTCGCCCGGGCCGATAAGCTTCCTCCGGAAGCTCAGGAGGCTCTGAAGGCGGGACCGGACGCGGCCGGACCGGATTCGTCTAACGCTCCGGCGAAAAAATGGGCACCCAGCCTCGACCCCGCAAGGCGGTAGGCGATCCCAACCTGCCTCAGAAATCGATGTGGAGCCGGAGGGCCGGCACGATCACCGGCCCACGGGCCTTGTTGTAGGCGGGATTATTGACGTGCTGAAGATCGAAGGAAGTAAAAACGCCTCTCCAAACATGCGCGGTGTAGAAGCCTTCGAATATTTTCTCCGGACCATACGTCAGACCGCCGTCGCCCAGCAGAAAGCCGACCCCACCCAGTGCCAGGTACTGCTGATGAGCCGCCACAATCCCGTTGGCAACGAAAACAGCGCCAGCCCTGTCGTTAGGCCGGTGCCAGGCGCTCCCGCGCGTGAACGCGCCGAGTTGCAGGGTCCGATCAACCTCCGTATAGGCAAATGACTCGTTGCGGCCGTCGCTCCAGCCAAGGCGTCCGAAAGCGCCGATGTCCGGCGTAAGCTCCTGTTCGAAATTGAGCCCGATGCCGTATTTGTGGCGTCCTTGTCGGCG
>CAZRKW010000299.1:0-4592 GCA_964600355.1 uncultured Acidobacteriaceae bacterium | reverse complement strand
GCGACGAATTCCACATGGCGTTCCATTTTCCGCTGATGCCGCGGATCTTCATGGCCGTGCAGCTCGAAGACCGCAAACCCATCATCGAAATTCTGGAGCAGACGCCGCAGATTCCCGACACCGCCCAGTGGTGCATCTTTCTTCGCAACCACGACGAACTGACGCTCGAAATGGTCACCGACGTCGAGCGCGACTACATGTACGACGTGTACGCGAAAGACAAAACGATGCGCCTGAATCTGGGCATCCGGCGGCGTCTCGCGCCGATGATGGACAACGACCGCCGGCGCATCGAACTGCTCAACGTGCTGCTGATGTCCATGCCCGGCACGCCCATTATTTATTATGGAGATGAGATCGGCATGGGCGACAACATTTACCTGGGGGACCGCAACGGCGTCCGCACGCCGATGCAGTGGAACGGCGGCTGGAACGCGGGATTTTCGGGTGCCGATCCCGAGCGCCTGTATTCGCCGCTGATTTCCAATCCCGTCTACGGCTATCAGGCGATCAACGTGGAGGCACAAAAGCGGGTGCCGCATTCGCTGCTCTCGTGGATGAAGAGGCTGATCGAAGTGCGCAAGTCGTCGCGCATCTTCGGGCGCGGATCGATTGAGTTTCTCCGGCCGTCCAACCACCGCGTGCTGGCTTACGTACGCCAGCTGGACGACCAGAAGATCCTCATCGTGAACAATCTTTCCAGCACCGCCCAGGCGGTCGAACTCGACCTGCGCGAATTCAAAGGCAGCATTCCGGTCGAAATGTCCGGCAGGAATCTTTTCCCGCGTATAGGGGATTTGCCGTATTTGCTGACGCTGGGTGCTTATCAATCCTATTGGTTCCGATTGCGGCGCTTCTGACGCCGTCGGCGCCACACCCGCAACATTGACTGGACAAATTAGCTGGACACGTTAGCCGGAGACATCCTTGGCTGAGGAATCTTTTCTCACAGACGATCTGCTGAGCCAACTGATCAGCGTCGGCGAAGTGGACCTTCTCGTCGGGATCCCTTCGCTCAACAACGCGGCGACCATCGCGAACGCGGTGGCCGCGGTGGAAGAAAGCTTCCAGCACGCGTTTCCGAGGGAGCGGGCGGCGATCGTCAACGTGGATGGTGGATCGAACGACGGCACCACGGAAGCGTTTCTGGGCGCGGCCGTGCAGAACAATTCGCAGGGGCGGGGGCTCACCTCGCTTCGCACCCGGCACAGGGTGGTGGCCCATTGCAACACGCAGGCGCAAGGCACCATCTTCCGGACTATTCTGGCGACCGCAGACCTGGTGCGCGCGAAGGCCTGTGCGATCGTTTCTCCCGCCTCTCCGGGGCTTACGGCCGATTGGGTGGGGAATCTGCTGCAGCCGGCCTACCGCCAGAATTTCGATTTTGTGGCCCCGCTCTACGCGCGGCAGAAGTTTGACGGCCTGCTCGTGCGGCAACTGCTCTATCCGATGAGCCGCGCCATTTTTGGGCGGCGGATCCGCGAAATTCTGGCGACGGAGTTGGGTTTATCGGGGCGGCTGGCGAGCAATTGCGCGAATCGCGACGTGTGGCATGAAGGCGCGATTCAGGAGTCGCCCCAAATATTGATCGCCGCGACTGCTGTCGGCTCCGATTATCGCTGCTGCCAGTCTTTCCTGGGGCCTAAGATGCGCCCCGCGGCGGGGCCTCCGGTGGATATTGTGACCGCCGTTCGCCAGGCCGTGGGCGGGCTCTTCTGGTGTGCGGAGTCCCAGCAAGCGTCCTGGATGGACCGAACCGGCTCGGAGGCTCTCACAACGTTCGGCGCCGACCACGACCTTACCGACGAGCAAGCCAACGTAAATCTCGAAAGGATCTTCGAGCTTTTCCGCAGCGGCGTTGCAGAACTGTCTCCCATTCTCAAGACGATTCTGAGCGCCGATGCATACGCCGAAATTCAGCGGCTTGCCGCGTTGGACGAGCGCAATCTGTGCTTCGAAAACGCCTTGTGGGCGCGGACGCTCTATGACTTTGCATCCGCCTATCACCATAATCTGCTCGACCGCGACCATCTGGTGCAGGCGCTCGTCCCGCTCTATCGCGGCCGGATTTATTCGTTCTTCGTGCAGCACGCCAATTCTTCGGCGACGGAGATCGAAGCGGATTCGGAAAATCTTTGTTTGGAACTGGAGCGGCAGAAACCGTACTTGATCGAACGCTGGAAGAAGCCAAGTGAGGTGGCAGCATGAGAGAAACCATTCTCCGGGGTTTGGCGCAGGCTTACGAAAATCTCGTTCACATGATCGCGGATTTCCTTCCTCGATTCGCGGTCATGCTCACCATTATCCTTGCCGGCCTGCTGATCGCGTTTTTTCTGAAGAGCATTCTGCGGTCCATACTGCATCTCACCAAACTGGATCGCATTTCCGAGCAGGCGGGGGCGTCGCGTGTGCTGCGCAAGGCGGCCATGCCGTCGATGTCGGAGTTTTTGAGCCGGTCGCTGTTCTGGATCACCTTTCTCGGGTTCATTCTCCTGGGGATCAGCGTGCTGCAGATCCCGGAACTGCAGGAGCAGATTTCGCGGATTTTCCAGCTCTTGCCGCAGGTATTTGTGGCGATCCTGATTCTTTTTGTGGGAATCCTCGCGGCCAACTTCCTGTCGCGCACCGCGCTCTTGACGGCGGTGAACGCCGGGTATCGTTCTCCCCGGCTGTGGAGCGGCATGGTCCGTTTCGTCATCTGGATACTGACGATTTCGATGGCGCTCGAACAGGTCGGCCTGGCGCGCCAGACGGTGGTCGCGGCTTTCTCCATCGTTTTCGGAGCCGTGATGCTCGCGCTGGCGATTGCGTTTGGGCTCGGTGGACGCGACCTGGCCCGCCAAGCGCTGGAGCGATACGTGGGAGACCGGGAAAAGCTCCGGGAGAAGGAAGAAGAGCCATCTCCCCTGTGAACTTACGCGGTGGGAAGAGCGCTGCGCAGAAGCCATGAGCGCACCAGGAGCGGAGAAGCGGATGTCACTTTACGTAGAGCTGCGGCGCGCGGTGCCGGAGCAGCTCGCTGCCTATCTCCTGAAGCAGCGATGGTTCGGCGGCAAAGCGCGCCAGATTCGCTCCACGGAACTCATCGACCTTGTCCCTCTGCAGGCAGGCCCCGTCGAAGCATTCGTGCTTTTGGCGAGAGTCGAATATGACAGCGGCGCCAGCGATACGTATGTGCTGCCGCTGATCCCTTCGAGCGCTTCGGGTTCCCAATGGGGCGACTCATCCGGCGATCAAGCGGCGGTCTTGAGTATTCGCCGCCAGGGCGGTGATGTCGGCGATGCCGTCCTGACCGACGCGCTCCAGAGTGAGCGGTTCCTGAGTGGGCTACTTGGGGCGATCGAAGGAGCACTTACATTTACGGGATCCCGTGGCGAAATATGCGCCTCCTCCACAAATGTGTGTCGTAGCATCCGTGCAAGCGCCGGAGACGGGTTGCGTCCCAGAGTGCTCAAAGGCGAGCAGAGCAACAGTTCGATCGTTTACGGCGACCTTTTTATTCTCAAGCTGTTCCGGCGGGTGGAAGAAGGGGTGAATCCAGATCTCGAAATCGGGCGATTCCTCACCGAGAAGACCCGGTTCGCAAATGTCGCCCCGGTTGCCGGTTCCCTCGAATATCGAGCGGAGGGCGGGGGACTGATGACGCTGGGCATTTTGCAGCGTTTCGTTCCCAACGAAGGAGACGCGTGGCGGTTCACGCTAAAAGCCCTGGAAACGTTCTGGGAGCAGGCCGCGAAACGTTCCACCCAGCCAGAGGCGGCAGCGAATCCGATCTCGCTCTATGATTTAGTTCTCCCGCCGCTCGCATCGGAACTGACTGGCCCGTATCTCGAAAAAGTCGAGCTACTCGGAAAGCGAACGGCCGAACTGCATCTTGCCCTCGCCTCCGATCCCGCGGACCCGGCCTTCGCGCCGGAGGCATTCACTCCTTTCTTTCAACGCGAGATGGCGAATGCCGCCCGCGAGCTCGCGGTGCGAAATCTCGCGCTGCTGCGGCAAAAGGCGGGGGACTTGCCCTCGGGCGCCAGCGGCCTTGCGTCAGAAGTTCTTGGCCGCGCGACCGAGATTCTCGAAAAGTTCGATGCGCGCGCGACCGTCCCGGCGGGCGGGAAGCGCATTCGCATCCATGGCGATTATCATTTGGGACAGGTTCTCCATACCGGCTCCGATTTCGTGATCATCGATTTCGAAGGCGAACCGGCGCGCCCGCTGGCGGAGCGCCGCGCCAAGCGTTCCGCTCTCCAGGATGTCGCCAGCATGGTGCGTTCCTTCCACTATGCGGCTTTCGCGCACTTGCTCGGCGCCGCCGGTGATTCGGCCACTTCCGCGGTGAACGCCGCAATGGATCGTATGGAGAATCCCGCTGCGTGGGCCGAAAACTGGTATGCGTGGGCCGCCTCACGTTTCCTGGCTTCCTACTTCGATGCGGCGCGATCAGGTTCCTTTCTGCCTCCTGGCCGCGAGGAAATATCGGCTGTGTTGCAAATTCAGCTGCTCGAAAAAGCCGTGTACGAGCTTGGCTACGAGCTGAATAATCGCCCGCCGTGGGTCGGAATCCCGCTGGCGGGAATTGCCCAGATCCTTGCCGGCTG
>CAZRKW010000298.1:0-4611 GCA_964600355.1 uncultured Acidobacteriaceae bacterium | reverse complement strand
GCGCGGTGGTGGCAATCCAGGACATGGGCGCGGCCGGGTTGACCAGCTCCAGCTGCGAAATGGCTTCGCGCGGCGGGGTGGGCATCGAGATCGAGCTGGCGCGCGTGCCGCAGCGGGAAACCGGCATGACGCCCTACGACATTCTGCTGAGCGAATCGCAGGAGCGCATGTTGCTGGTGGCGGAGCGCGGGCGCGAGCGCGAGGTCTTCGATGTGTTTCACAAGTGGGGGCTGGACGCGGTGGAGGTTGGCCGCGTTACCGACGATGGCCAGCTGCGCGTGCTGAATCATGGCAGCGTTGCCGCGGATATTCCGGCGCACGCCATTGCCGAACAAGGGCCGGTGTACCAGCGTCCCATTGCGGCGCCACCGGCTCGGTTGCAAACGCCTGCGCCGTCGATATCTTTTGCGGGGCGCGGCGCGGATTTGAGCGAAAACTTCCGGCGGTTGCTGGCTTCGCCGAACATCGCTTCGAAACACTGGATTACCGAGCAGTACGACTCGATGGTGCGAACCAATACGCGCGTGGGACCGGGCGCGGGCGATGCCGCCGTGCTGCGTCTGAAAGGGACGAAGCGCGGGATTGCGCTCTCTACCGACGGAAATGGGCGATGGGGCTACCTTTCGCCGAAGATCGGCGCGATGCATGCGGTGGCGGAGGCCGCGCGGAATGTGGCTTGCTCGGGCGCGCGACCTATTGCGGCGACGAACTGCCTGAATTTCGGTAATCCCGAAAAGCCCGAGGTGATGTGGCAGTTCAGCGAGTCGATTGACGGCATTGGCGAGGCTTGTCGCGCGCTCGACACTCCGATCACCGGCGGCAATGTGAGCTTCTACAATGAAACGCTGGGGAAGCCGATTTATCCGACGCCGATTCTGGGCGTGCTCGGCTTGCTGGAAGATGCGGATTGCGCTCTGGGTTCGGGATTTCGAAAGCAGGGGGATGCGATCCTGCTTCTCGATGGGAACCAAAAAGCCGGCGTGGCTGCGGAGTTGGAGACGGAGTTCTTGTCCTCGGAGTACGCGAAGACGCTTCACGGGATCGTGGCGGGGACGCCTCCGTCAATCGACCTGATCACCGAAAAGAGGCTGATCGACTGCCTGGTGAATCTGGCGAGCGAACGCGCTATTTCTTCCGCGCACGACGTTAGCGATGGAGGCATTGCCGTCACGCTGGCGGAGTGTTGCTTCACGAGCGAGGGCTTATCGGCGGAAGTGGGCCTGGCGACGACGGGTGCGCAAGAGTCAGCAAACAAAGAGGCTTCGAGGCGCGAGGACGAGCTGGCCGCTGAAATTGCGCTCTTCGGCGAAGGTGGCGCGCGCGCGGTAGTCTCTTCGTCCCCGGAATTGCTTGCCCGCATCAGCCAAATTGCAGCACAATATGGCGTTCGCTTAGAACCGATCGGTACCGTCACTCGCGGGGAATTTCGCATCCAATATAACAGGGGCAATTTCATCCAAGGAAGTGTGGATTCGTTCCAGAAGGCGTGGAGCGGATCGCTGGCTGCGGCCCTCAAGAGTGCATGATCCCCAAACTTCACATCCTCGACGACGACCACTTCCACGATCAGTGTGGCGTGTTTGGAATTTTTGGGCACCCCGAAGCGTCGAAGCTCACCTATCTGGGATTGTATGCGCTGCAGCATCGCGGGCAGGAAGCGGCGGGGATCGCTTCGAGCGACGCCGCCGACATTCATTCCCATAAGAGCCTGGGGTCGGTGCAGGAGATTTTTACACCGCAGGTGCTCGCGAGCCTGCCGGGAGCGGTGGCGATCGGCCATACGCGCTACTCGACGGCGGGCGACAATACGGTGGTGAACGCGCAGCCGGTGGTGATCGACTGCAACAAGGGAAAGATCGCGCTGGGGCACAACGGCAATCTGACCAACGCGCTGGAAATGCGGCGCAAGCTCGAGCATCGCGGCTCGATCTTCCAGACGACCAGCGACACCGAAGTGATCGTGCATCTGATTGCGCGAAGCTCGGCGCGCAATTTGTCCGGAGCGATCGCCGACGCGCTGAACCAGGTGGAGGGCGCGTACTCGCTGCTCCTGCTGGCGCGCGATGAGATGTACGCGATTCGCGACCCGCGCGGCTTCCGGCCGCTGGCTCTCGGGCGGCTCGACGGGGCTTGGGCCGTTGCGTCGGAAACGTGCGCTTTCGACTTGATTGACGCGGAGTACGTCCGCGAAATCGAGCCGGGCGAGATGGTGCGGATTTCGCGGGGCGGAGTCGAGTCTATCCGGTTCGCGCCGGAAAAGCAGAATCAGCAATGCATTTTCGAGCACGTTTATTTTTCGCGGCCGGACAGCGTGGTGTTTGGACGGCCGGTGTACCAGAGCCGGGAGCAGCTGGGGCGCCTGCTCGCCAAGGAACATCCGGTCCCAGCGGACATCGTAACGCCCGTGCCGGATTCGGGAGTTCCGGCGGCGGTGGGGTACGCGGCGGAGTCCGGCATTCCGTTTCGCATGGCGCTCATTCGCAATCACTACGTGGGGCGGACGTTCATCGAGCCGGAGCAGGCCATTCGCGATTTTGGCGTGAAGCTCAAGCTGAACCCGGTGCGGCGGATGATCGAGGGCCAGCGCGTAATCCTGGTGGACGACTCGATTGTTCGCGGGACGACAAGCCGCAAGATCGTGCGGCTGGTGCGGGACGCGGGTGCGACCGAAGTTCACGTGCGGATCAGCTGCCCGCCGACGATTTCACCGTGCTACTACGGCGTGGATACTCCCCGGCGGGATGAACTGATTGCGGCGCGAAATTCGGTGGAAGAGATCCGCAAATTCCTGGGCGCGGATTCGCTGGGCTATTTGTCGCTGCCATCGCTGCGCGCGGCCGTGGAAGATACGCAGGGAAAATTTTGCACGTCGTGCTACACCGGCAGCTATCCGACGGAGCTGGTGCAACTCGAAGTGGAGGCTCATCGTGAAGGCTGACGTGGAAGACGCCGTCGCACCGCCAAACAATCCGGATCATCACGATACCGCCAGCGAGCGCATCAAGCAGGAAGTGATCTCGTGGGTCTGGGTGATCCTGGCGTTCCTTTTTATCGAGGGCACGCTGGTGCAGGCGCGGGTGATTCCCAGCGGCTCGATGGAAAACACGGTGCTGATCGGCGATCACCTGATCGTGAGCCGCATCGGATACGACGCGGGAATTCCGTTCACTGCGCTACACGTGCCGTTGTGGCGCGATCCGAAACGCCAGCAGATCATCGTGTTTCGCGCGCCCCTTCCCGAAGAAGGCTTTCCGGACTTTATCAAGCGATGCATCGGAGTGCCCGGGGACCGCATCAAGATCATTGCGGGCCAGGTGTACGTGAACGACGTGGCGCTGACGGAACCTTACGCGCTGCGCGAGCTGGGCGCCGTGGACGTGCCCGGAGAAAACTTCCCGCCAGCGCCGGATGACCTCGAATGGCGGGGACGGATGCGGCCGCAGTGGGGCGCGGAGGTGGCGTCGCACATCGTGAAGGGAGAGCTGGTGGTGCCTCCCGGCGACTATTTCATGATGGGCGACAATCGCGACAACTCCTACGACAGCCGGTTCTGGGGTTTTGTGCCGCGCCAGAATATTATCGGCACGCCGCTGATCATCTATATGTCGATCGACGCGCCCGAGGAAGTGTGGGAGCCGGGGCACATCGGCGAGCGGTTTGAAACCTATCTACGGGCGCTGGTGCACCCGCAGGAAGTACGCTGGCGCCGCCTGTTCCATATATTCTAGAATTGTCAGAAGGCCAGCCCCTCCGGAAGAAGAGCCTCGTCCATGCGCTACGCCGATGCCGGCGTCAATATCTCGGTTGCTGATGAAGCCAAGCGGCGGATTGCCGCGATGGCGGGAAAGACATTTCGGCGCGGCGTGCTCGCGCCCATCGGCGGCTTCGGGGCGCTTTTCCAGCTGGACCGCAAGCGCTGGCGCGAGCCGATTCTCGTCGCGAGCGCCGACGGAGTGGGGACCAAGCTGAAGATTGCGTTCGCGACCGGCATTCATTCCACCGTGGGCGCGGACATTCTGAATCACTGCGTCAACGACATTCTCACCCAGGGCGCCGAGCCGCTTTTCTTTCTCGATTACCTCGCGATGGGGAAGCTGGATGCGGAGATCGTCGAGCAGGTGATCGAAGGAATGAGCCGCGCCGCGAAGAAGGCGGGCTGCTCGCTGATCGGCGGCGAGACGGCGGAAATGCCGGATTTCTATTCGGTGGGCGAATATGACCTGGCCGGG
The DNA here is from genome assembly GCA_964600355.1 of uncultured Acidobacteriaceae bacterium. Lineage (GTDB taxonomy): Bacteria > Acidobacteriota > Terriglobia > Acidiferrales > UBA7541 > Palsa-295. The sequence continues at coordinate 382 of CAZRKW010000298.1, read as the reverse complement.
TTTATCGTCGGCGCCGTCGAACGAAAGAAGCAGCTCGATCCGCGGCGCGTGCGGCCCGGGGACGCGCTGCTGGCGCTGCCTTCGAGCGGCCTGCATACGAATGGATATTCTCTGGCGCGCAAACTCGTGTTCGGGACGGCGAAACTTGAGCCAGACACGTACGTGGCTGAAATCGGGAACAAGATTGGCGCCGAACTTCTGAAGCCGCACCGCGCTTACTGGCCGCTGCTGAAGAATATTCTCGACCGCGGATGGGTTACGTCGATGGCGCACATTACCGGCGGCGGCATCACGGGCAACCTGCCGCGGGCGATTCCGCGCAACGTGCACGCGGTGGTGGAACTGGGGTCGTGGCCCGTCCTGCCCATTTTCAAGTATCTGG
>CAZRKW010000297.1:0-4670 GCA_964600355.1 uncultured Acidobacteriaceae bacterium | reverse complement strand
CGCCGCCAAATCGGCGGCGGATCGCCAGTATACCTTTCGGCACTTGAATCCAGACTGTGAAATTCCCGGTTCAGGTCGTTTAGTCCCGGGCGCAATTCACCGTTCCATCCGGGCTGGTGTAGCGGTGCTCTCCTGAAGGACATGGTGCGGCCTGACCTTGCCGGCCCTGGTCGCCAGTCTGTCCCTGCCGGCCCTGATCTCCGTCTCGGCCTCGATCTCCGTTCTGGCCCCGATCTCCGTCCCGGCCCTGATCTCCGGACTGGCCCGTCGCGCCTTGTTGTCCAGTCTGTCCTTGCGGTCCGGCTGGTCCTGGCGCTGCCGCCGGTGTTACGTTGCAGCCTGCAACAAGTAGCACTAGCAAGAACGCACTCATAACTAGCGATTGCTTCATTTTGATTCTCCTTGTGGCGTCGCTCGCGGTAAGACGCGCGCGGATGACGCTACACAACGAGGATCGTAGCGACGATACACAGGCGGGCGCTGTCCCAATTCGCACAGTTCTACCGAGGCGAGGGGAAGGAGTCCGTGGAGGTGTAGTGGGGTAACCGGACATGTGGTGGCCTGGCGCTCCAAGCGTCCGGTAACGGTGCTGGTTCGCCGTGGGCGAATCCTGCCAAACATGATTTACACGGGTGGGATCGCATCGTACAATTCGCCAACTCACGGGCGCGCTACGGCTCACATTTGCGACGCGCAAAGGGGAGACTTCTGTGGCCACTCAGAGTACGGGCTTCGCTACCGGTATTGAGAAAGATGCGGGCACGACTAACCAGCTCAAGACGTTCCTGAGCCGGTACTTCTATTTCTGCATGTCGCTGGTTATGGCCGGGCTGGTGGTTTGGGGATTCAGCCACACGGTGGAGGCGAGCCTGTTCCATGCCAGCCCCCCGCGACCGCTTATCCTGTGGGTGCACGGAGCCGCCTTCTCAACTTGGGTGATCTTTTTTATCGTGCAGTCGGCGCTGGTGCGCGTGCGGATGGTCAGCGTACACCGCTTTCTGGGCTGGTTTGGGGCCGGGATTGCGACGGCGATGGTTGGGCTGGGGTTTACGGTGGCGGTGGTGATGACGCGCTTCGATACTTTTGTGCTCCATCAGAAGGGCGTGGCTGCGTTCCTGTCGATTCCGTTCACCGACATGATCGTCTTCGGCGTGTGCATCGCGCTGGCTGTTTATTGGAGAAAGAGGCCGGAATACCATCGGCGCCTTGTCTTCATCGCGACCTGCGGCCTGATGGACGCTGCGATCGGCCGATTCGATTTCTGGTTCAACCACAGCCTGTTCTATGTGGCACTGGACCTTCTGATTGCACTCGGCATGATGCGGGATTGGGTGGTGGATGGACGAGTCCACAAGGTGTATCTGTATGCGCTGCCTCCCATGATCCTCGTGCAGAGTCTTGCGATCTACGCGTGGCGAGTGGATCCGGCGTGGTGGAAGGGGATCACGCAGGCAATCCTGGGATTTTGACAGCGAGGGGATTTTGAGGTCGGCGGGCGACTGCTGAGCTCGACATATCCGATGACCGCTGCGTGAATGAGGCGTTACGTCATTCACGGGGGTGCTCCTTACTGTAGGCGTTGATCCGAGCGTTCAAAACCCACTTCAAAGGAGCGCCCTTTTAAAATGCGTAGTCAAGAGCTTGCGTGATTTGTTGTCGTGTCGATCTCTGCAACGATGCAATGATGTTGGGGGTCGAAAACGAAATAGTGGCCCGGCTTTTCTGCTGCGACCCCCTCCATGTGTTCCTTATCCCGACGGTTCTCTTCTCGCCCGGCCGGACTTTCATTCGATGCTGCCGGCCCATACTCACCCATCGCGCCAGGAGCCACAATACGGTGCACCGGTACACCGGCCTGCTGTATCAAGTAAGCGACCACCGCCTTGGCACGGTCCTCGCTCAACTGTTCATTCATCTTGGCTTCGCCACTTGCATCGGTGAAGCCCACGACCTCTATGAGATATCCGCTAAGTGGGACGGCGGTTTGCGCCAATTGCCTGAGTTGTTCCTGATCGTCCGCTGAAATTGTGGAGCTGCTCACGGGGAATTTGACGGTTGCCTGGGACTTCACGTCATAGTCAGTTAGCGCCGTAAAGCGTTTCGTAAACCCCTCGATATCCTTTATTTTTTGGTCAACCTGTTTTTTGTTGGCCGCAGCGTTCCGCTCATACATTGCGATAAACTTTTTGATCTCTGCAATGTCTTGCGCGTTGCTCTGAATATTCTCACTGTTGGCTTCGATAGCCTTCATGTTGGCAGCGACTTGCTCCGCGGTGGGGTGCAGTCCAGCCTGGATCATCTGTGAGGTTTCCAAGTCGTCTCCATCGACGGTGATCGTGTCTGCCACAATGCGGCCCCGGTCGTCCGACACTCCGGAGACACCCAGCTTCAACCCCGGTATCAGCACCGTGTCGGCCTTTTCTTCTCTTCCTAAACCAAAGAGCCCCGTATTATCCTTCGTTCGCGTGTCTCCGGTGAGAACTACCGTAACGTTTCCGTTGGGGGTTCTTATGATCAAATCGTCTCCGGTGCGCGACGCGATTATGCCCTTTGCTTCGGTTTTGTCGCCGGCCGCGCCCACTGCCACCGATCCAAGCAAAAACAACGCCATCACGGTCGCTGCAATCGTCTTAGGGTGCATAGCTACCTCTCTCTTCTCGTTTTGTTGAACTCGCATGGGAATTGTCGAAATCCACGAGAGAGTTCAACATCCATCAAAAATGCATGCCACTGCGAAAACTAACAGGGCTTCCTGAAGCCGGCTGCCGGACGAAGGAAGTCCTGAACGACAATGCTCCGTCTGAAGTTCTGATTTGTCAGATAGCCGAAGAAGTAAAGCGTTACTTCAAAATGGGCGGTTACGGCGTTACTCAGTCAAAGGGACAAAATGGAAGCTCGGCCGGGTCGGTAGTGCGGGGTTCCGATTCTTGGAGTCCACGGCTGCCTTGAGAAGGGGTGGAGTTACGGCAGCCGGACGATGACCATAGACGCGCAGTCTACTTGTAAGGAGAGCCTTCTCTGCTCGCTCAAGGTACAGGCTTCACTGCCCGTATTGAAAAAGAGGCAGGCACGACGAACCAGCTTAAGACGTGGTTGAGTCGGTACTTCTTTGAGGCGGTCAGAACCTATCCGATGGCTTCTACTTGGCCAGGGGATCGGGCCTCATCTGGACCTTTACCAGCTTGTCGCGGGTGCCTTTGCCGCCTTCTATGTGCCAGGCGGTGTATGGGTTGTAACTTGTCCAGAAGCCGCGGCCCTTCCAGCCGGCCTTGGGGTCGTCGATGCGGCCCTGCATCCCGCGGGTGAAGAAGCCCATGGGGTAGGGAACGCGGATCATTACGAACTGGCCGGTTTTCGGGACCAGCGCCTGCAGAGCGCCGGAGTTGACGGCTCCGGTTACCGGAACGTTTTTGCCCAAGCCGAGGGTGCCGTAGCGGTCCACTGCTATCAGATAGTTCAGATCGGAATTGATCTTGGTGCCGCCCTGAAATGTCGGGCCCTGATTTCTATAGAGCGTCCAGCCCTCGGGGCAGTGCGGCCCGGTGGCAGTCGGGCCGTTCAACACCTTGCACTTGCGGCGATCGAACGACGTGACGTAGTCGGTGGTGCGCCAGTTCTGCCAGGCAACACCCTCGGTGTCTACCGCCACGCCGCCTGCGCTCAGTACGGGAGGGTCCTGTCCCGTGGGAGGGAAATAGATTTCGGCGCGGCTTGTCTCGGGGGGATTGGAGCCGAGGTCGATGCGCACCAACTGCCTGTCCTCGAGCCCAATTCCTGAACACCAGATGCTGCCGTCCACGGGGCTTACGGAAATCGAATAGCAGCTGAAAAATACGCGGTGGTCCTTGGTGGGATCGACTGGTTCGTTCGGTTCTGTCCACGGTTTGGTGATTTTTCCGTCGCCATTCGTGTCCACCACTCCCGGAACCCAGCCCTGCGATTGCTCGCTGTTGTGAGTCTTGTCCCAGGCGGCCGTGTCGACCCAGCCGACCGCGCCGGCCGCGCCGAAGAACAGCTTGCCGTCTGCGCCGAAATCGTTGTGGTCGGTGGTGAAGCAGGTGTCGACCTCGGAGACATCCCCTTTCTCCGGGTCATATACCGCTACCTGCTTGGTGGACCGTTCGATATGGAAGTACTGGGCGAATTTGTTGCCGGAGTCGGCTTTACAGAAGTCCGGTGGTTTGGCGTTGCGAATCCTGCTGGCGGTCCATACGCGGCGATACTGGTCGATTGCGGCGGCGCGCGGCTGGGAACTGGAGAGCCAGATATTTTCGTCGCCCCAGTAGGGGGACGTCATGTTCATCGAGCCGGTGGGTTCGGCCTGCGAGGGGATGGTTACTTCGCTCGTGGTGTTCTTTACCGGATCGAGCGAGACCAGCGAGTTGCCGCTGGATTGGACGCCGTACACGGGGCCGTTGGCATTCACGCTGGGATTGCGGAGGTCGCTGGCCGCTTCATCGTGCAGGTAATTGGATTCCGTGCCCCAGTCCCACAGGGTGAGCACAATGTTGCGCTCGACGCCAGCCGGACGCGGCGGGGCCACCGTGGGGTACTCGCCCGCGGCGATACGGTCACTCCATTCGGCGAACATGGTGCGCTGATCACCGAGCCCCATGTAGGAGGCGCTCATGCCCGCGCCGGCCGGGCCCGATTTCGTGCGGCGATCCCAG
>CAZRKW010000296.1:0-4676 GCA_964600355.1 uncultured Acidobacteriaceae bacterium | reverse complement strand
CTTCCGAAGGGCATTCCCCAGTCTCCGACCCAAGCCCGCTCTTGCGCGACCTGACGGCCGAACTTCAGCGGCAAGCGAACCAGGCAATGGAATCCGCCGCCGCGCAAGCTGCGGAAGGCATTCGCCGGACAGCGGAAGAGAGCGAGCAGCGGAACCTGTCGACCGCGGAGGAGTTTTTCCAGCGCTGGAAGGAAAATCTCCATCAGGCCCAAGAGGACGCACGCACCGGCTTTTCAGCGCACTTATCGGCGAAGCAGGAAGAATTCCTCACGGAACTTAGATCCCAATTCGAACAGCGTTTTAGCGAAGCGGGCCAAGTGCTCGACGAGCTCGATCAGAAGACGCGCATCGCGCGGGAAGCGGAAATTGAATTGGCGGGCCGTGTGGAACGATCGGCGTCTCCCCAACAAGGCCTGGGGGCCGCCGGCGAACACTCGAACGACTTCGCCTCCGAGGCGGAGCGCTGGAACCACCGCCTCACCCTCGAGTTAGGAGTGGCGCAGGCGCAGTGGAACGAATTGCTTCAATCTTCGCTCGATAGCGGCGTCGAGCGCCTGGCGCTGCAGTTGTCCGAGCGCTCCCAGGACGTGCTCCGAAACGCCGAGCAGAGGCTGGCGAATCGCTTTGCCGAGCTCCGGCAGCCTCTTGCCGAAGCCTCCGCGGAGGCCCGCGATGGATTGAACCGCTTGCGTTCGGAACTCGAGCGCGAAATGGCCCAGGCGCGCGAATCGCTGGCGGAAATCGAGCACGTGGCGGCGCGGCTGAAGGATTATTCGGGACAGATGGAGGCGTCGAGCCACGATACGCTGAACGAGCTCCATCGGCGACTCGAGAATATCCTCGAGGGACACACCCGCGAGATGAATCGCCACGCGGAGAACCTCGTGGCCGGAATGTGGGACCGGCTCAACCCCTCCTTTGAGTCTCTCGGCAATCAATTGGTCGAACGCGCGACGGCGGAAGCGGAGTCCAGGCTGGCGCCCTATCTGGATCGCGTCCCGGGCTTGATCCGGGACCTTTCCGCACGCGAGATGCAGGCCGAGGATAGCCTGCGGCTGCATCGCGAGAGGCTTCGACAGCTGTCCGATAACAATCAGCGCGAGGCGGCCGCCCAGGCAGTCGATGCGCTCTCCGGCCTGCGCAACGATTTCGAAGCCGCGCGAAAAGAAGCTGCCGGGAAATGGAATGAGGAAATCGGCGCGATCGGGGCGCGCGCTTCGCAGGCTGTTTCTGAATCCATCGGGCAGAGCGCGGAGTGGTTTCAGGATGACGCCCGTGCGCGGCTTCAGGTTGTGGTGGAGCAGGCCCTTGCGACAGCGAAGACTCACTGCGAGGGCATCAATTCGGAGGCTGCGCAAAAGTTTGCAGATGAGGCAGGGAATCGGGCCGCCGTGCATCTCCGTGACATTCAGCAACAGCTCGAAAATGCCGGGAGCGACGTTGCCAGCCGGACGCGGTCGAGCCTGGACGAGGCGGCGAGCGCCGCGGCCGCTTCCTTCGGGCAGTTGCTTCAGACCATCGCCGGGACCGAAGCCGAGCACTTCGTCGATACAAGCCGAAACCTTCTCCAGGAACGCACTCAGGATCTCGAGCGGTCCGCCCAGGAAGTTCTCGGCAGGCTGACGGCGAGCGGAGAAGCGTCGCTGGAAGGCTTCCGGCAGCAGATGGCTTTCCAGACTGAAACGTCGGTTGCCGAGGGCCGCAGTGCTCTGGCAGCGGAGTTCTCCGCGATGCTGGAACGCTTCGGCAGCGAGCGTGCCGCCCGCGAAAAAGACTGGGCGCAGGGCTTGGGCCGCCTGAGCGAGGAAGCTACTGAAAAGCATCAGGACCGGTTGCAGAACGCCTGTGACGCGTGGCTGGTTTCTTCCGTGCGCCGGCTCAACGAGCACGGCCAGAACGTCGTGGAGTCCCTCTTAAGGTCCACCGATCAGGCCTTGCGCGATTCGTGTGCGCGGGTGTTCGAAGGGCTTGCTGAAACAATCCGGGGCAGGTCCGGTGGGAGCAGCGGATTTCCGGGATTCGCTCAGTCTTCGGCCCGCGAAGTCAGCGACAATCCGGCTCAATAGCGGATATCGCTTTAAGCTACGCTTAATTAATTTGAACTGAGTTGGGACTCAATTTCCGGATCGTTTAATTCTGACTTCGTCTGAGATTTTGAATGCCAAGACCTCTTGCTGCTTATAGTGCGTCAAGGTGAAATCAAGGATGGCGTCTAGTTGTTCGGGCGTACAACAGACCAGCACAGGAATCATGCCTTCATGAACCGTATTCTCTTCTGGCGAGTTCCACTTGCCCTTTACGCCTTTGAGAATTGTTAGCCCTCCGGCAAGTATGCATACTTGCGCGTCCCACATAGCGTGATGATCGACCAGGATTTCTTCGCCACCCATCGAGGTCGGTATTAAAATCTGCCATAGAGATATCCTGTCTGGATTTTTGGCTCCCATAGTCTTCCGTGCCTTAGCGTCCGTCGTTTACCGGGTTGACCGTTCTGAATCTGCGCCCAATTGGGCCACGTTGGGCGCTACGATTTCGTTCCGGCCAGTTCCCGCACCGAATCCGCCACGAAAGCGATTTGCTCCGCGGACATCCCCGGAAATACCGGAAGGCTCAATACTCTCTGGCATGCTCTTTCGGCATGTGGAAATGTGCCCGGGGGATAGCCGATCGAGGAATAAGCGGGCTGAAGATGGACCGGCCGAGGGTAATGCACCACCGTTTCGATCTCGCGCGCGGTAAGCTGAGCGATCATGGCGTTCCGATTGTTCGTGTAAATCACGAACTGGTGATACACGCTTTCGTCCCGGCTGTCGTCGACGGGAATCTCCACGCGTGCGCCCGCCAGCCTTGCGCGATATTCCCTCGCGATTTCCTGGCGCCTGGCTGTGGCCGCGTACAACTGGCGAAGCTTGATTCTCAGGATCGCGCCCTGAAAGCCATCCATGCGGTAGTTGTATCCGACGAATTCGTGCTCGTAGCGCGCGGTCTGGCCGTGCGAGCGCGCGGCCCTGGCAAACTTCGCAACCTGGTCGTCGTCGGTGGTGAGAGCGCCGCCTTCTCCGTAGGCGCCGAGATTCTTGGTCGGGTAGAAGCTGAAAGCCGCGGCGTTGCCAAGGCTTCCGACACGGCGTCCCCGGTAGCGCGCGCCATGGGCCTGCGCGGCATCTTCCAGAATCTTCAGATTGTGCCGCGCAGCGATATCGCGAATCGCATCCATGTCGGCAGGCCGCCCGTAGAGATGCACGGGAAGGATGGCGCGGGTGCGCGGCGTGATGGCTCGCTCCAGAAGCTTTGGGTCGATGTTTGCGGTGGCCGGGTCGATATCGACGAGCACCGGGCGCGCACCACAGTACGTAATGGCCTCCACCGTGGCGAGAAACGTGTTCGGGGTGGTGATGACTTCGTGGTCCGCCTGAACGCCTAGCGCGAGAAGGCCCACGTGCAGCGCCGCCGTCCCATTTGCCAGCGCGACGCAGTGCTTCGTGCCACAGAAATCGGCAAACTCGCGCTCGAACGCCTCGACTTCTTCTCCTAGAATGAAGGCGGACTTTTGGCAGACGCGGTCCAGCGCAGCCAGTATTTCATCGCGCAGCCCGGCATACTCGGTCCTGAGGTCAAGGATGGGTACTTTCATTGGTCTTTAATGGCCTGGGTGAAAACTCTACTGTAGGCGGAGCCTGAGGACAAGCCGGAATGCAAACCGAGCGCGCGAAAACGCCCTTGCCTGAAGCGCTAAATCAGCGGTTCGAATCGATTGCTATTGGCGCGAGATCTTTCCGAAAGCGCGCGCGCACGACCTGCTTCGCTGCCTACTTGGCCAGCGGGTCGGGGCGGATCTGGAAGTGCGCGATGGAAGTGGTGTTGCCTTTGCCTCCCTCGAGGTGCCAGATCACTCGCTCTTCATTGCCAGTCCAGATCCCGCGGCCTTTCCATGCGGCGTTCGGATCGTCGATACGGCCATCCATGTTGCGGGTGTAGAAATCGAGCGGATACGGTACGCGCATGGTGATGAATTTTTTTGTCTCGGGCAGAAATGCGATCAGCGAATCTGAGCCGGTTCCGTTCACGATAGGCACGTTCTTACCCAGGCCCAGGGTGTCGTAGCGGTCCACCCAGTTGTGATAGAAGTGGTCCGCCGGAACCGTGGTTCCCTTGAATTTCGGGCCCGGCACGGGATAGAGCGTCCAGCCTTCGGGGCACTGCTGGCCCATCGCTTTCGGGCCGTTGAATGGTCCTTTGCATTTGCGGCGGTCGAAGCTGGCAAGATCGTCGCTGCCTGTCAGCGCCACCCACACCAGGCCATTCGTATCAATCGCGATTCCCAGAGTGCCGTATGCCTCCACGCCCGGGCGCTTGGGATTATCGAACGGCGGCTCGTAGACTTCCGTTCTGCACGTGGCCGGCGGGTTGTCCCCGGTGACCATGCGGACAATTCTTCCTGGTACGGGATAGCTCAGCCCCGCGTACCACACGCTGCCGTCCGCGGGATTGAAAGCGAATCCGTAGCCGTTGCCGCCATCGACCGCGCGATCGAGTTTCGGATCGATGGGCTCGCCGGGTTTCGTGTAAGCGCCGGTTTTTCCGTCGGCGTTGTAATCGACCACTGCGGCGCACCATCCCATGGATTTCTGCACGTCGTGCGTCTGATCCCACACGCGCGTTTTCACCCATCCGAT
>CAZRKW010000295.1:0-4676 GCA_964600355.1 uncultured Acidobacteriaceae bacterium | reverse complement strand
TCTATCTCGTCTTGCTGATGATGATGATGAATTTCATGTCGCATGGCACGCAGGACCTGTATCCCACATTCCTGCAGCAGCAGCGCCACTATGACCCGCGCTTCACCGCCATCGTCAGCGTGATCTCGATGCTGGGGGCCATCCTCGGCGGAATCGTCGTGGGCCGCTACTCGGACCGCGTGGGCCGTCGCAAGGCCATGGTCACGGCCGCTATCGGAGGACTCCTGGTAATTCCTCTCTGGCTCTTTTCTCCTGGAATTGCCCTCATTTCAGTGGGCGCGTTCCTGATGCAGTTCATGGTGCAAGGAGTCTGGGGCGTGATCCCGGCCCACATCAATGAATTGGCGCCGGATCGCCTCCGCGCATTCCTGCCGGGCTTCGCGTACCAGGTGGGCGTTCTGATCGCCTCCACCGCGCCTTACATCGAAGCCTCGCTCGCCCACCGCTTCACCTACGCCCAAGTGCTGGGATCGGTGGCCGCGATCGTAGTGTTCGTAGCGATGATCGTGATCGCCGCCGGCCCGGAAGCGCACCGGGTAGAGTTCGGCCGCGGCGCCTCGGGATAATCCTGTATACGTAAGGTTGTGCGACGACGCGTGTAGAACGTCACCTGTAGAACTTTGCGCCCAAATTAAAAATAGGAAGCCGCTCCTCCCCTGCACCGGAAAGCGAGTAAGATGCATCGTAGGGACAGGGAGGATTTCATGAGCGTCGCTTCCGTAGCAGCACCGTCAACTTCCGTCGTCGATGCCATCAAGGAAAAGGCCCGCCGCCTCAGCGTACTTTCCATCATGGCGACCACCGAGGCCGGATCGGGTCATCCCACGTCCTGCATGTCCGCGGCAGAGCTCGTCGCCGGCACATTTTTTTACGCCATGAAGTTCGATCCGAAAAATCCCAATTCTCCCGACTTCGACCGTTTCGTGCTTTCCAAGGGCCACGCCGCCCCCGTTCTTTACGCAGCGCTCGCCGAAGCGGGCGTGTTTCCGCTGTCGCGGCTCATGACGCTCCGCCAGTTTTCCAGCGAGCTCGAAGGCCATCCCACCCCGCGCATTCCCGGCGTTGACGCGGCCACCGGCTCGCTAGGTCAGGGACTCTCGGTAGGATCCGGCCTCGCCATCGGCCAGCGAATGGACAAAAAATCCGCCCGCGTCTACGTGCTGATGGGCGACGGCGAAATGGCCGAAGGCCAGGTCTGGGAAGCCGCCGAGTTTGCGGGACACTACAAGCTCGATAACCTCACGGTCCTCGCCGACGTCAACGCGCTCGGCCAGAGCGAGCCCACCATGTACCAGCACGATATGGAGATCTACCGCAAGAAATTCGAGGCCGAGGGTTTTGCCGCGGAAGTGATCGACGGCCACGACGTTGCCGCCGTCCTCTCCGCCCTTGACCGCGCCAAGGCCACCAAAGGCCGCCCGCAGGCCATCATCGCCCGCACCATCAAAGGCCACGGCGTCGATTTTGTCGCCGGCAAGGAGCACTGGCACGGCAAGGCTTTCTCGAAGGATCAGTTGGCCAAGGCGCTCACGGAAATCGGGCCTGCGGTCGATGTTCCTCCCGACCCCGGCAAGTCCTACGCGCGCGCGACGCTGCCCCAGCCGCCGGATTTTCCCGCGCCCGCGCCGCCCGATTACGAGGAAGGGAAGCCGGTGGCCACGCGCGAAGCATACGGCTACGCCCTCAAGCGCCTGGGCGCCGTGAACAAGGAAATCGTCGCGATGTCGGGCGACGTGAAAAACTCCACCTTCTCCGAATTTTTCGGCGACGCCTATCCCGACCACTTCTACCAGGCTTACATCGCCGAGCAGAACATGGTCAGCGTGGGGGTCGGACTTGCCGCCTTCGGCAAGGTGCCGTTCTGCGACACGTTCGCATGCTTCCTGGCCCGCGCCTATGACGAAGTCCGCATGGCCGCGATCAGCCGCAGCAACATCAATCTGTGCGGCTCGCACTGCGGCGTCTCCATCGGCGAAGACGGCCCGTCGCAGATGGCCCTGGAGGACATCGCGATTTTCCGCGCCGTCCACAGCTCCGCCGTTTTCTACCCCAGCGACGCGATTTCCGCCGAACGCCTAACCGAAACCATGGCCCGCCGACCCGGAATCAACTACCTGCGAACCTCTCGTCCCAAGACGCCCATCCTTTACTCGAAAGACGAAAAGTTCCCCATTCCCGGATTCAAGGTCCTGCGTCAGAGCGCCCAGGATAAAGCCACGGTGATCGGCGCGGGCATCACGGTGCACGAAGCCCTCAAGGCCGCCGACGAGCTGAAAGCGCAGGGAACCGCCATCCGCGTGATCGACCTCTACTGCGTGAAGCCAATCGACGGGAATGCCATAGCCGAACAGCTAGCCGCCACAGGCGGCCGCCTGATCACAGTAGAGGATCACTGGCCGGAAGGCGGCGTCGGGGAGGCCGTTCGGTCCGCGTTAGCCGGCGCCGGCGCAGCCCCCGCGAAATCGCGCCTCCTAGCCGTAAACGGTATGCCGCATTCGGGCAAGCCCGAAGAGCTAATCGACGCTTTCGGCATCTCCGCAAAGCACATAGCCGCAGCCATCCGCGAAATCATCTAATAGCGCGTGTTTTTCCCGGGAACGCCAATCTCCCGATTGGCGGGTTTTTCTTGGGGTGTGCCTTTTTCTCCCGCTGTCGCCCTGAGGAGCGCAGCGACGAAGTACGGTTCTCCATCGCTCGTTTTTCGAGCGATGAATCCCTCTTCGCCTCTGCCGCCCACTCACCCCTCAAGCAGCTGCTGCCCCCCATCAATGTCGTAAGTCGCCCCAGTGATCGCCGTATTCGTCATCAGGTGGACGGCCAGCGCGGCAACATCGCCCGGCCCAACCACGCGCCGGATCGGCAGCGTTCTGCGAAGCTGCTCCCGGCGCGCCTCCAGCTGATCGCCGAGCAACGACGCCGATAGCGGCGTGTCGACGAAGCCGGGGGCAATCACGTTGACGCGAACCGGCGCAATCTCCAGCGCAAGCGACCTCGTAAGCGCCGGCAGCGCCGCCGTGAACGCCGAGACAAGCGGCGCGGCAGACGGCCGCCGCCCTCCCGTTCCGCCGATAAACAAAAGCGTCCCTCCCGCCCGCACCTTGCCGACAGCGCGGCGAGCGATGTGCAGCGGGAGCCACAGGTGCTCGTCCGCCTCGCGCCGCGCCCGCACGAAGTCGATATCGGCCAGCCGCGCGTAGTACGGGCTCCCCGCGGAGGTCATGACGTGGTCGACCGGCCCCGGCAACTCGTCGAAGAACCGCCCGAGGCGCTCGAAATCGGTAGCGTCAAACGCCGCGCTGCTAACCGCGCCTACGTCGCGTGCGGCGCGCTCAAGATGTTCCGGGTCGCGGCCGACGAGAACCACTTCGGCGCCCTCGGACCGTGCCAGCCGGGCCGTCTCCAGCCCGATCCCCGAACTTCCGCCGATCACGACGACCGTCTGCCCGGCCAGCGAAGCTTCGCCGCTCACTTCGGCAGCTCCGTCCCGGCCTCCTCCGCCACCATATATTTGGCGTACCAGTCGGGCCAGTTCTCGTCACGCTGCCCGGTGCGCTTCTCATGCTCGCCGTGGGCGGTCTCCGCGCGCCGCATTGCGTTCGCCAGGTCGCTCACCGAAGCGAAGGTTGTGGCGGCGGAGTCGATGCGGCCCGGCAGCCGCGTCGTGATTTCCTGGAACAACCAGCCGTTGCCGTCGGGATCGCGGAACGAGGCGAACGAGCGATAGCTCTGATGCCCGGGATCCGCGCCGCTCACGCGAACGCGTCCAAACAAAAAGGGCTCGTCCGTCCCCGCGTACACGCCTTCGTTGTGGAACACTTCGCTCACCTGAACGCCGCGCTCGATCAAAGCTTTGCGGGCGGCCTCGATGTCGGAGACGATCAGGTACAGCCCCTGCGCCGATCCCGGCGCCGCGGGGGTGACGTTCTTGCCGAAGATGATCGAGCACCCCGAGCCGGGCGGCGTGAACTGGATGATGCGGAAGTCTTTGCCGTTGTCGAAATCGGCGTCGAGCCGCCACCCGAGCTTCGCGTAGAACTCCTTGGCGCGGCTCACATCCGAAACAGGGATGACGACGATCTCGAACTTCATGTCGACTGGCGCGACGCTGGTTTCGATACCGCGGACTGCGTTGGTGCTCATAACTGCCTCCTGTGTTGTGTCACGTATTTGTCTCCTTAGTGATCGAAAAGAGTGACCGGTAATTTCGCTCTTCGAAGCTTCTAGCCGAACGTGAAGTCCAGCGCCTGACCGCCCGGATCGAGGAATTCGATTTCGAAGGTCCGGTCTGCGATGGCGCCTTTTTGCCGGATGAGCTGATAGAGCCGCGGCTCCCGAATTTCGCCGGAGCCGTCCGGGGCGATGTCCCCGCCGCAATTTTCCCCCGGAGCGGCGCCATCCAATCGCACGACAAAGCGCACCGGCTTCGCGCCCTTCCCTGGAGCCAGCACCAGGTGCAGATCGCGGCTGTGGAACCGGAACACGATCTTTCCCGGCACTGCCTGGAGCACGGCGCTCTCGGCATTTACGTTCCACGACCCGCTCAATCCCCAGTGGTTTAACGAAAGGTTCAAAGGCGCGCTGAATGCCTGGGTCGCATCCTTATGCACTTTTTCGGGCGAAGCGAAATTCCGGGCCTGCCGATATCCGATATATGTTTCGGGAGATTGCCCATCCCT
>CAZRKW010000294.1:0-4702 GCA_964600355.1 uncultured Acidobacteriaceae bacterium | reverse complement strand
ACTACACTTCTCCTGTTCGCGTGTGCGGTTTGGGGTACGGTGCGAGGATACGGGTCCTTTGCGGGCACAAACCTGACGAAATCGTTGCTTCTTCTGGACACCTTTATTGGCGTTATCGGCACAATGACTTTGGTCATCGCCGCAATGGTTGCCGAGCGAAAGCTGGCCGAGGAAGAGCTACTTACAACACAACAGATCCTGCAAACCGTGGCTGAAAAGCAGGATCGGGAGATTGTTGTGACGGTTCAGGCCCTAGAGGGAGAAGCCATCCACCACATACAGACCAAGACGGCTTTGCAGGCGATCCAGGAGAAGCTCCGGCGAGTCACGCCGAACAAGAAGATAGAAAACCAAAACTGAGTTTCCCCGCGCCGACGCCGCGCTCTATACCTCTAAGGCGGATCGTCGTGAGGCACAGCTGTCGCGAGACATTCTGTTTCACACCACGTAATCTGCGTCAGCACGGAACTGGGGATCCTTGCAGAACAGACGGTGAGCGAACTTGGTGAAGATTCACGAAAAGCCAGGAATCTCGAGTGCCTTGCGCACGGGCCCGAGGATTTCCATCTGGCCCGAAAGCAATTTGCAGCGTACGTCGAAGACGTTCCCGGTCATTCCCCACACGGAGCCTCAGGAGAGGCCCCGCAGCGCCGCCAGGATGCGCCGTGGGCGGTGTGCGGTCGGGGAAAACCCACAACGGTTCACCCTCCTCCCAAAATGGATTGCAAGCATTTCCGCGCAGACCGAGGAGGCTCCGTAAACGTTTGAAAAACTGAAGGGAGAACTCCAAGAGTTGGCATCACAATCGGCCACGCGATTGCACAAGAGGACGCCACTGGTTGCATTCCACACGAGCCGCCCTACTGATTGAGTGGGAAGGAAGGGTCCCATTCAATTGGTGGAACAGTTCGTTCCCGCTTAACTTCTGAGAGGGAAGCTAGGATGGATGACCCCAATTCGGCCACGCCTAGGCCGAATCGTCGGAGCGCGACCCAAAAGGGGCTCTCGGCCCAACGAGAGCCCCACCCCACCTTTCGGGTTGGGCCGCTTCTGTTTACCGCCTGGAAATTCGGTAACTGGAGATCCGTTTCTCACATCCTAGCTATGGCAGAAGAATCGGCCACGTCCACAACGGCTGAAATGGCGGAATTCATTGCAGGAGTATCTCGGGGTAGATCCGCTCCTCGATAGACGGGGTCAATACCATCCTGCCTTGGGTCCGTCGTGTGAAGCCCGTCGCAAGTAAGGCGTTCGCTCACGGATTCTCTTCTTAAGCAACGCCCGCTCAAGCAAGCATTTCTAATCCTCATTCGGGTCCACTGAGTTCCAGCTGAGTCATAGTCCCACCTGACCGCTCTCCTCTGAAAACGATCTTTGTTTTTCTGTAGATCTAGAATTCCACGCGTGAAAAAATGCGAGTCGGCTATAGCCAACCTCCGCCAAAACCTGCCCGACGCAAGCCGCTGGCGATGTACGGGCAGTTTCGCATCAATTGCCACAACAACCCGGTCCGATAATTTTCGATCATCAGAATAATCGGCCCTTGGTTAAGCCCGTAATGCCACGACGATACCCAACCATGCGGGTTGCAGGACTTTCCCGGGTACGTCGGGTTGAAAGACGCTTTGAATCCGTACGGGTTCCGCTCGGTCAATTTAGTCTGGTTTATGAAATAGTCGAGCGCGGGCAACACGATCTCGGGCGCGAACGGCAGTGACGCCACTACGGCCCACGGTGCGATGGTTCCGTCGTCGGGTCCGTATGGCACGCCGCGTCCCGCGTAATCCAAGAATTGGCGCTCAATGCCCTTCACTTTGACTGTGCCCGGACCGGGGCCGTCGCTCGCGGTAATTCCCCAGCAATCCCGGCCGTAGCCCTCAAACTTGAGTGGATTGTCGATCGCATACTGTTGTTGCACATAAGTTGCACGGCGGCTGTTCTCGAAATAGTCGATGCCCTTATCGTGCATGAAGGCGTCCTGAATACCCCGAAAGTCGACCCACACATGCGAGAGCTGGTGCGTGAACAATGGCCCGGCGTAAAGATATTCCTGTCCGCAACAGCGTTCCCAACGGTAGGTGGAAGTCCACGCTGCGTAGCTGTCCCCGGGCAGCGGATGCGTCGGCGAACCCAGCCCCAGGACATACAACAGCAACGCCTCGTCGTAGCCTTCCCAACGGTACTTGAGAAATCCGCTTTCGGAATTCCAGCCGTGCGTGACCGTTGCGCCACCGTCTTGCGTCCACCGCCAATCTGCGCGTCGATAAAGTGCGTCGGCAAGCGTCCGGATTTGATGTTCGTCCGGCGTATCGGCGGCAAAGTACACTCCTGCCGTCAACGCACCCGCCAGCAGAAAAGCGCTGTCTACTGTTGAGAGCTCGCATTGCCAGGCGCGCCGCCCGGTCTGTATGTCGAGAAAGTGGTAGTAAAAGCCCCGGTAGCCCGTCGCGTCGGATTCGGGGCCTTGCGGGCTATTCCAGAAAAAACGCAGCGTCGTCAGCACTCGTTCTACCGCCGCGGGTCGCGACATAAATCCGCGCTCGACAGCCACCGCGTAAGATGCCAACGCGAGGCCGGTGGCGGCAATACTGGCAGGCCAATCTGCTTTGGTCTTGTCGATCACCAGACCGTTGGCTGGATTCGTCTCATGTACGAAGTAATTAAACGATTCGTGCTGAAGCTTCTCCATCTCGGCGCTCAGTTTCTTGCTGCTCATGATGTACCGATTACTCCTTCTTCGGCGAGTGCTTGTACGGTTTCCTCCTGAACTTCGTAAACGACATTGAGACAATTCTCGATTCGACCGTTTACTTCGCCAGCAGTTCCCCGATAGATTTCAGTTCCCGCCCCCGTTTCGCGGTGGTCTTGGGATACGCCATCTTAAGGTCATCGAGTGCATCGATAACAATCCGGGAGACGATCAGCCGAGCATTGTCCTTATCATCGGCGGGAACTATGTACCACGGCGTGTGATGGGTGCTTGTGGCGTGCAAGCACTCCTCGTAGGCTTTCGTGTAATGCTTCCAGTATTTTCTTTCGTGAATGTCCGCGAGGCTGAATTTCCAATTTTTATCCTGCTCATCAATGCGCTCGAGAAAGCGCTTACGTTGTTCGTTCTTCGACAGGTGGAGGAAGACCTTGACGATTCGCGTGCCGTTTCGGTGGAGATGATCCTCCAGGTTCACGATGGAACGGTAGCGCTCCTTCCACATAGACTTCTCGTCGCGGAACTCCTCGGGGAGGCCCTCGTCGCGGAGAATCTCCGGATGCACGCGGACGACGAGCACCTCTTCATAGTAGGATCGATTGAATATTCCGATGCGGCCTCGCTCGGGAAGCCGACACGTGGTGCGCCAGAGAAAATCGTGCTTCAGTTCTTCAGGGCTCGGCTGTTTGAAACTAAAAACTTCGCAGCCTTGCGGATTCACCCCGGACATAACGTGCCGGATGGATCCGTCCTTGCCGGCAGCGTCCAAGGCCTGAAAAATCAGCAGCAATGCGTAGCGACTGGACGCGTAGTGAAGCTGTTGCAGCGAGCTCAATTCCTCAACGTGCTTTTCCAGTAGTTTTTTATACTCTTTTTTCGTTTTGCAGAAAGGTTCGATGAGCGTCGGCCACTTTTTAAGTTTGACCTTGTCTCCATGGCGCACACGGAAATCCTTTGAATCGATTTTCATGTTTCCTCCAACAGGTTTCGCGACGGGAGAACAGAAATCCGGTAAGGCATATTCGCAAATCGATAGTTGGTCATCTACGGGCACACCGGTGGGAATTTCCCCTCATCGCGTTTTAGGTTTCGCCTCTCTAGCCGTAAGCGCTTCAAAGCCGGAGACGACGTCGAACAGTTCTTCGTCGATGGATTCCTGTCGAATCCGGTGCAGCGTGCGGTTCAGCTTTTCCGAAATGTCTTCGATGTTCTTTTCCGCGCGTTGCATGGCCGCCAGGCGGCTGGCGTTTTCACTGGCAAGGGATTCGGCGCACGCTTGAAACAGCAGAACGAAAAGGTATCCTCGAATGAAAGCGGAAAGCGGCGATACGGTTCCTTCAATCACTTCGGGCAGAATCTTCGTGGGCCAGGGCATTGCGGCTAGCTTGTCTTGCCAGGCGTGATCGAGTGGCAGGAGCTGTTTGCTCACTGGATCGTAGGAGGCGCCCGTTTTGGGGCGATTGTGAAAGACATAGACCTTCTCTACATCGCCGCGCTCTTGGGCCGCTTCGATCTCGATCAGAATCTGGCCGACGAGCGGCGTGATGGCATCGATGGAAATAGGCACGGAGAGCAGCCCCTCCGGATTCAGTCCGCTATCCGCCAGGAGACTGTGAGCGCGATCTCCGATGGCCCAGATTTTCGTGATCTTTGCCGGCGATGCTTTAAGCGTGCGGGCGGCGAATTCCACGATCGCCTCGTTGAATCGGCCGACGAGGCCCTGATCGGAACCGAAGACCACGGCGCCGATAGCTCCGTTTTGGGATGAACGTCCGCTTCGCGCGCGCGGCACCGGTCTGGCCTGATGAAGGCATGCAGATAACCCGAGTTCCACCGTGCGGTAGTATTCATTCAGCGATTGGACCGCCTTCTCGTATTGGCCAATGCTCGATGCCGCGAGGGCTTTCATCGAGCGAACAACGCCCTCAAGATCCGAAGCTCCGCTGATTTTTCGACGTAAACTTTCGGTGCTGCCGCTCATGGCTTGGCCTCGGC
>CAZRKW010000293.1:0-4709 GCA_964600355.1 uncultured Acidobacteriaceae bacterium | reverse complement strand
CAAATTTACTTCGGTAAATATCACACCGAGGATCGAACCCTGCTTGTACCATCCAATCAAATCGGTTTCCCGGCTGGAGGCGAGCACGGCTGAAGTAAGTTGTTCGAGCAATCGGCCCGAGTTTCCGTTTTGAAACAATGCGTGTGCATCAAGCAGCATCAGCACGAAGGGCTTGCGCGAACGTTCCGCCCGCCGTCGTTCCAGCGCGAGCATCGTGTGGAACGTGTCTTCTTCAAGACGATTCACTTCTCTGGCGGCAATTCTCCCCGGCCTCGCGGCAAGATTCTGAGAGGACAATGCGCCTGCGGCGGAAGTCTTACTGTCCTTATTTCGCATATTGTTTTATGGGCCAAAAAACTGTTACAAAACTTTCGATTCTGGTGCCGCTGATCGACCTAACCTGAGCCAACACTTCCTAGGCAACCGCTTCCTGGAGTGCCACAGGTTGAACGATCGGACCGAGAGCAGCCGCTCTCACCGGGGTCGTAGGCCTTACCCGGGAGCGATCGATCTCAAGCGCGACAGAACGGCGCAGAAGTGATACCGAGACCACAATCCGTTGCCGTCCTTTGAAATTGATCAGAATCCCTTCCAACCCGTTGAGCGAGCTGTTCAGTGCCTCATCTTCAATCCGGATTCTCTGGCCGATTTCAAGATAAGGCCACGGTTCTGCATGAAAGCCAGATGACACCACCGTCTGAATCGCCGCAATTTCAGAATCCTCGACGGGAACCGGTATCCGGCCTCTTCCAACGACCGCCACCACCCCAGGGGTTACCAGTATAGGCAGGCGCTTCTGGGCGTCGAACTGGCAAAAAATGTAGCCTGGGAACAGGGGGGCCATCACCTCTCTACTCTTCCCACTCCACGACTTGCGGAGTAGATATTGGGGTAGAAACGTTTCGTAACCCTTGCCCGACAGGAACTGCGCGGTGGAGCCTTCCCAGCGAGACTTTACCTGTAACGCAAACCACTGCTGGCTAAGCAATTTAGGCCCCCGGACAAGAAAGCTGGAGCATTCCAGCGACAAGAATCTAGGCTACCGCCACAAAACAAACTCCGCTGCAATTACCGCAATCGACCTGCCACATCCCTGCGATGGTGCGAAAAAAGGAATTTCGTGTTGCGGAAATTATGCAGCTGAAAATAAAACACTTGTTACGAATAAATCCAAAATGTCCCACTCGAAAATGACCTCTTTCCCTCGTAGAAGGGCAAATGAGTGAAAAGTCTTGCCATTCCTTGCCCATAGTTTTCATTTCGCCGCCGCAAAACGTCATGAAAGGTTGGCAAACGACGTCGCAAGGCTATATCCCTTTCCTACATAAACTTACGGCCAGCAGGGAACTGCTTTCCCAATGGGATTTCACCCTGATCGTCTTTGTAGACAGGGTTTGTCGGCAAGCTCCGTCTCAATTTGCGAAATCACGCGTTCCACGAGAAGAATCGAAGAACTGCAGGGGAATCGCCATTGCAGACCAATGCGCCGGGATGAGTGACACCTGCCCAAAATGTGAAGATCTGCCACTCCGGCCCAATCCCTCGCAAGAATCTCGCAGGCTCCCCAGGCGTCAGAGTCACATCAAAGCTATCTAGTTTAATATGAAGGCCTTGACCCTGAGCCTTGATATAGGCTTCTTTGCGCGTCCAAGCGAGGAAAAACGCTTCGGCCCTCAAATCGGGTGATAAAGCGATCAATTCCTGGAGTTCGCGATGAGAGAAAAACCGCCTCGCGATGTCTTCGCCGGGAAAGTCGGTTGCGATCGCTTCGACGTCGATCCCTAACTTCCGCTGGCGAGCGAAAGCATAAACCCCGAGCCCTTCCTTGTGCGACAGGTTGAAATGCAATGAATTCGCTTGGTTCTGCTCCAGTTCCGGTTTCCCCTGTGGACCATATCTAAAGTTGAGACTTGGAGGTTCGCGCTTGAGATACGCTCCGAGCAACGTCCGCAAAATGCCGCGCCCCGCAACGAAATGAGCACGGTCTCGAGGAAAATGGAAGCGATCCGCGCGCGATATCTCGTCCGGAGACAATAAAGCCTCGAGGTTCCGCGCGGCCGCCGCTTCGCAATCGAGCGAGGCCCTCCAAATCGTTATTTCGTCGTCCGGCAAGCTGAATTCCGGAGGCGCCGCTTTCCAGTCTGTTGCTACAAATCTCATGGCATACAACGAGTGTATCAACCCCCAATGGACCCCAGCCTATAAATCATCCCTCAATCCTCTCTTCTAACTGCCCTGAAGTGTTCCAAGCTTTGGGCGCTTAGTTCCCAGCTCGTTCGGAAACGTGAAAGTTTGTCCTCGATCTCGCCCCGGTTGGCGTCGATATGTTTTCGTGCAGGACCACGAATTATGATAAGAAGGCGGTACATGGGGGAATCGGGCGGATGTGGAATCGCACACAGCTAACATGTGCGTTCATTCTGGCCGGCGTTGCGTCGATGCTTCCAACATCGGCTGCGCCAGGGCCTTTAGAAACGAATTCGACAGATGAAAACGCGAAGATCCACGTGCTGCACGTCCGCGGCAACGTCTACATGCTGGTCGGCGCCGGCTGCAATATCACGGTGCAGGTGGGCGAACAGTATGTGATGGTCGTGGATACCGGACTGCCGCAATTTACCGACGACGTGATCGCCACTGTCCGGAAGCTCACACAATTGCCGATTTTGTTCTTGCAGAATACAAGCTCCGACCCGGACCACACTGGCGGCGATGAGAAGCTCTACCGTGCCGGATGGAGCTTACCCAATCCGGATCGCGTGGACCTTGTTCCGCGAAAAGATCCTGACAACACGCATCTGACGCTGCCTCCCGGCGCCTCCATTCTGGCGAGTCTGAAAGCGATGAACAGAATCGACCTTCCCACGGGCGTCAAGAATGACGCGGTCACGTACGGTCCGGAAGGGCTAAAGCTCTACAACGATGAGCCGGTGGTTTTCTACCACATGGGAAAGGCCCACACCGATGGGGACTCGATGGTTTTCTTTCGGGTGTCGGACGTTGTGAGCGCGGGGGACATTTTTACGACTACCAGTTATCCGGTGATCGAGGCCGACAACGGCGGGAGTGTGGACGGATTTATCGACGCGCTGAACGACCTGGTTGAAATCCTCGTGCCGAAATACGGAGAGGAAGGCGGCACCTACGTGATCCCCGGCCACGGGCATCTTTCCGACAGGGCCGACGTGGTGAACTATCGCGATATGGTCACTATTATTCGTGGACGCATACAGAAGATGATAAAGAACGGGACTACGCTCGATCAGGTGAAGGCCGCCAAGCCCACGCTCGACTACGACGGCATTTACGGAACGAAGAGCGGCGAGAAATTCATCGAGGCCGTGTATCGCGACCTCACAAAGCAGAAGAATTAACCAAGGGAGATTCCGGTTTATGGGAAGCGGGCTGAATACAGCGACACTACGTCTTGCAGTGATTTGCCTATTTGCATTCATATCGGCGTGGTTGGGCCACACAACTTTTGCGCAGCAGCTGGCGCGCGGCACGATCAGCGGGCAAGTGACCGGCGATCAAGGCCAGGTGATCGGTTTTCGCGTGGCGTCGCACAATCTGGATCGCCGGCTTTGGTACACCGTCTTCACGAAAAAAGGCCATTACACGGTTCCGCAGGCTCTTCCGGGCAAGTACGAAGTAACCGTATTCGAGCCCGATTATGAATCCTCTAGCGATACGGTGCAGCTCGGTCCCGGTGGAAGCCAGACGGCTGATCTCGCAATCAAGAAGCGGGCTCCGGTGCTGGTGGGCGGGAACATCCGGGAACCGGCGCCGAGTTCCGGGAAAATCGAGTACGTCAATCGGATCGAGGACATGTTTCCTCCCGGGCCCGGGCTGGACAATTTGAAGAAAAACTGCACCGGCTGCCACTTCGAAAGTTTCAATGGTTTCGGCGCCATGCACTACACCAAGGAACGCTTCCTTGAAAGTATTGAAATGATGACCGAGACTGGGCCTGGCTATAACCCGTTCGTGCTCGCTCTGGGCCGCACGCCGATGAGCAGGCAGCAGAAGAACCTTCTGGCGGACTATCTGGTGAAGAACTTCGGCCCGGGAACCGTTGAAAAAAGACTCCGCGTCGATCCTCTGGTGGTGGACGAAGACATTGCGTCGAAATCCATCTACGTCTCCTACGACGTTCCCGCCGATCTGCCGCTGATTGCCAGAGGAAACAAAGTGGGTGCCGATATGGTGGACGGCGTGATCCCCCAGGTTCCCGCGATCAAATTCCACCATTTGCAGGCAGCTTATATTTCTCCGGTCGACGGAAGCATATGGTTCAGCTCGCACTCCAATTCGCTCCTGCGGCTGGATTCAAAGAGCCTCGACCCCGTCGCGCGCTGGAAGAATTACCCGATCAAGGGCGATCCTTTTGTGCAGCCAAGCGGCATCGCCATCGATAAGAAAGGCCACGTGTACTGGGCGGAATTGAAAACGGGTCTCGTGGGCGAATTGGATCCCGTGACCGGGAAGCAGATCCGGTATGCGCTGCCCGAGCAGGCCGGAGCGATCGAAGAAGTGGTAGTCGACAAAAACGACAACATCGATTTCGGCCTGATTTGGGGTTCGCTTTTCGGAAGAATCGACGCGGTCACGCGCAAGATTCATATGTATCCCACGCCGACGCCGGACAACGGCATCTACGGACTTGCCGTCGACCAGCACGGCAACATGTGGGGCGGCGGGTGGCAAAA
>CAZRKW010000292.1:0-4713 GCA_964600355.1 uncultured Acidobacteriaceae bacterium | reverse complement strand
CGCCGGAAAGATCGATTTTGCGGCCTTTGAAAACGGCGCGTTCCTTTTCGGTGAAGTCCTCGCCAACGATGGCGACGACGCGCACTGGCGTGAACTGGCTGGCGGCAAGCGCGAAGTAGCTGGCCGCGCCACCGAGCGTTTTGTCCACCTTTCCGAAGGGTGTTTCAATCGCGTCAAACGCCATCGAGCCGACTACCAAGAGTGACATGAGTCTTAAATCCTCCGTTAAGGAATGGTCAGGAAATTTATTCGCTGATTTATTCGCCGCGAGCTGCTTGCCAATCTATTTACCGATGTACTTGCCAATGATCGGGGCCAGGCGCTTCTTGGCGGCTGCCGGAATGGCCTTGCGATCCGTCAGGATAGCGTGGGCCAGGGCCTTGCCGCACTTGCAATTGCGTGCGGAGTTTCCAAACTGGCGAACCACCTGGTGGATGGCGCGCTGCACGTTTTCGGTGTTGCGGTTCAGGTTGGAGATGATTTCCTCAAGCGTGACCGAGCTGTGCTGCGGGTGCCAGCAATCGTAGTCGGTGATCATGGCGAAGCTGGCGTAGCAGATTTCGGCTTCGCGGGCGAGCTTGGCCTCGGTGAGGTTGGTCATGCCGATGATGTCGAAGCGAAGCTGGCGGTAGGTATGAGATTCCGCCAGCGTGGAAAATTGCGGGCCTTCCATGCAGACATAGGTGCCGCCGCGATGAGCCTTCACGCCGACGGCGTCGCAGGCATCGGCCAGGTGGGACGAGAGTTCCGCGCAGGTGGGCTTGTCGAAGCCGACGTGGGCTACGATGCCTCCGCCAAAGAACGTGGAGACGCGCCCTTGGGTGCGGTCAAAGAACTGGTCCGGAATCAGAAAATCGAGCGGCGGGAGATCCTCGCGCAGCGAGCCTACCGCGCTTACCGAAATGATGCGTTCGACTCCGAGCAGCTTCATCGCGCAGACATTGGCGCGGAAATTTATTTCGCTTGGCGAGATGACGTGGCCGCGGCCGTGGCGGGCTAGGAAGGCTACGCGCTGGCCTTCCAGCGTTCCGATGACGATGGCATCGGAGGGATTGCCGAACGGCGTCTTCACGCGAACCTCGCGGGTCTGCGTCAGGCCTTTCATGTGATACAGGCCGCTGCCACCGATAATTCCGATCCGGATCTGCTCTTTCTTGGGGCTTGATTTCGCGGACTTCGGCATTCTCAATCCACCTCTGCGGGTTCGGCTTCCCAACGGCCTTCGCGTTCGCGGAGCCAGGCGGCGGGCACGTTTGCGTCATGCGCAAACACGGCGAGCCATCCCTCGCGAAGGACCTCGGGAATCCACTTTTTTTTGTTTTCCAGCGTCGTCATGGGGTAGAGATCGTAACCCATAATCCACGGCAGCGATAGATGGGCCGTGGTGGGAACGAGATCAGCAAACAAGAACGCCGTTTTGCCGCCGCCCGTGAGTTTGACGCACTGCATGTTGGCGGTGTGGCCGGGGACGCGGATCACTTCGACGCCGGGCGCGATGACTTTGTCCGTTTCCAGGAGCGTGAATCTGCCGGCCTCGGCAATGGGCACGTAGTTCTCGGGGAAGTAACTGGCGCGATCGCGTTCGGTGGGCGCGAGGGCGTGGTCGTATTCGCCCTTCTGGACGAAGTACTGCGCGTTGGGAAAGGCGGGTACCGCTTTGCCGTTTTCGATGCGCGTGTTGCCTCCGCAATGGTCGAAGTGGAGGTGCGTATCGATCACGATGTCGATATCTTCGGGCTTGAGAGCGTAGTCGCGAAGGCGGTCGACGAGGCGCGGACCATCGAGGCCATAGATATCGCGCAACTTGGCATTGAGCTTGTCGCCCGCGCCCGTTTCGACGAGGATTCGTTTCCCGGCTGCGGAGATGAGAAGGCAATTCATCGAGAGGGTGATGCGGTTGCGCGCATCGGCCGGCATTTTCTTTTCCCACATCGGCTTGGGGATCACGCCGAACATGGCGCCGCCATCGAGGAGCACGTGGCCGTCCGACAAGATGTGGAATTCGAGATCGCCGAGTTTCACGATTTCACCCCCGTTTGGCTTTCCGCAGAGGCGAAGCCAGACTCCGCGAGGATTTCCCTTACCGCCATGTATGGATCTTTCTTTCGCGCGGACACCTGGGCCGCCAGCGATTCCAATTGCGCCTCGGTGAGGTGATGGCTCACCCGTTCCAAAAGACTCGACTGGAGGAGCCGCAGCAGCCACTCCTTCCAATACGAAAGCTCGCGGGCCCGCCGGCGCTCGGGCTTGTCGAAATGCTCCCGGAACAAGGCGATCTGCCGGGCGAAATCGTCTACGCCCTTGCCTTCGGTGGCCACGGTGCGAACGATAGGAGGCTTCCAGCCTTCGCGCTCGGGAACGAGTTCGAGCGTGGCGGTCAATTGCTGCTCGAAGCGCTGCGCGCCTTCGCGGTCGTATTTGTTGAGGACGAAGATATCGGCGATCTCCATTAGTCCTGCTTTGAGGTTCTGGATGTCGTCGCCCATTCCGGGCGTGAGGACCACCACCGTGCAATCGGCAAAGCGAACGATCTCGATTTCACCCTGCCCCACGCCAACGGTTTCGAGCAGGATGACCTCCTTGCCGGCGGCGTCGAGCAAGAGCGCGGCGTCGCCTGTGGATTGCGCGAGGCCGCCCAGATAGCCACGGGTGGCCATTGAGCGGATGAAGATTCCGGCGTCGCCGGCGTGGCTTTGCATGCGAATGCGGTCGCCCAGGATGGCACCACCGGTGAACGGGCTGGAGGGATCGACGGCGATGATCCCCACCGTTTTTTTCTCCGCGCGGTAGTGGGACGCGAGGCGGTCCACCAGCGTGCTCTTGCCAGTGCCGGGGGCACCTGTGATTCCAATGCGGTAGGCGCGTCCGGTGTAGGGAAAAAGCTGCTTGAGGAGTTCTTCGGCTTCGGGTGAGCGATTTTCGATGGAGGACACGGCGCGCGAAAGGGCGCGAACGTCGCCGGCGCGAATCTGCGCGGCCCACTTTTCGGTGGCAGGCGTCACCTAGAGCTTCCCGAGAAGCTGGCGGGCGATCACGAGCCGCTGAATTTCGCTGGTGCCTTCGCCGATGGTGCAAAGCTTCACGTCGCGATAATACTTCTCGGCGGGATAGTCCTTGATGAAGCCGTAACCACCGTGGATCTGCACCGCTTCGTTCGCCACACGCACGGCGACCTCTCCCGCATAAAGCTTGGCCATGCTGGACTCGCGCGTGAAACGGACGGCGTGGTCGCCGGAAGCTTTCGCCCGGTCGGCGAGCCAGGCGGCCTGGTAGGTGAGCAGGCGCGCGGCCTCAATCTCGGTGGCCATGTCCGCGAGCTTGAACTGAATCGCTTCGAACTCGGCGATGGCCTTGCCGAATTGCTTGCGCTGTTTCGAGTAACGCAGCGCGCTTTCGTAGGCTCCTTGGGCCATTCCCAGGGCGAGAGACGCAATCGAGATGCGTCCGCCGTCGAGAATCTGGAGACTGTTGACAAAGCCTTCGCCTTCCTTGCCGAGCAGGTTTTCCGCCGGGATGCGGCAATCGGTAAAGACAACTTCGCTCGTGTCGCTTGCGCGCAGGCCGAGCTTGTTTTCCTTTTTGCCGGGACGGAAGCCGGGAGTTCCCTTCTCGACGATGAAAGCGGAGATTCCGTGGTGTTTTTTCCCGGGGTCGGTGACGGCCATGGCGACGCAAACATCGGCGTAGTGGCCGTTGGTGGTGAACGTCTTTGCGCCGTTGATCACCCATTCGCCGCCGACTTTTTTTGCCGTGGTGCGGGTGCCGCCGGCGTCGGAACCGGCTTCGGGCTCGGTGAGCGACCAGCAGCCCAGCTTTACCCCCTGCGCCAAGGGCACGACGAATTTCTTCTTCTGGTCTTCGTTGCCGAACTTGTAGATATGGTTGGTGCAGAGGGAATTGTGAGCGGCCACGATGATGCCGATCGAGCCGTCGACGCGCGAAAGCTCCTCGATGATGATGGCGTATTCCTGATAGCCCATTCCGGCGCCGCCATACTGCTCGGGAAAGATGACGCCCAGAAGGCCAAGTTCGGCCAGCTTGGGAATGAGTTCGGAGGGGAAGGTGGAGGCTTCGTCCCATTCCATTACGTGCGGGGCGATTTCGCTTTCAGCAAACTTCCGGACGGTATTGCGAAGCTGCTGCTGCTCGTCGGTCAGGGAGAATTCCACAAAGCCTCACGGGAGAAGCGCGCCTTCTGGGCAGCCTTTCATTTATACCATAGCGATTCAGGGCACGAAGGCGATGTATCCGGGAAAGGACGGGTGGGAATTCTACTGCGGAAGACGACGCAGGTTCGCGTCAGGAAACTACGGAGGCTACGCCTGCGCGCATGCCTACGGCGCGGAGGACCAGATCCGCTAGCGCGCGAATCAGGAGCGGCGAGTCGTTGAGAGCGGGCATCATGTGGAAGTCCGTTACGCCGAGGGCTTCGGCGTGTTCGCGGGCTTCGATATTGATCTCGTGCAGGGTCTCGATGTGCTCGGTGAGGAAGGAGATGGGGATTACCAGCATGCGCTTGATGCCGTCGTGGGCCATTTTTTCGATGGTGCCGGTTAGGGACGGCTGCAGCCACTTCTGCGGGCCTACCTTGCTCTGGAAACAGAGCACGTAGGGATTCTCCCAGGCGCCCAACTCGCAGACCATCCGCACGGTTTGTTGGATGTGCTGGGGATAGGGATCGCCTTTTTCAACGAGGGTCATGGGGAGACCGTG
>CAZRKW010000291.1:0-4728 GCA_964600355.1 uncultured Acidobacteriaceae bacterium | reverse complement strand
TCGAAATCGACATTCCCTCGCTCGAAAAGCTTTCGAGCGGCAAGCGGGAAGTCCGCCCCTTCGTTGACGAGTACAGCATGAAGGATGGCCGCAAGCTCTACCTGCTGGGCGATGGCCGCCTGATCAACCTCACCGCCGCCGAAGGCCACCCCGCTTCGGTGATGGACATGAGCTTCGCCAACCAGGCCCTCTCCGCCGAGTACATGGTCAAGAACTCCAAGGACCTCAAGGCCCAGGTTTACCCCGTTCCCGAGAACCTCGACCAGCAGATCGCCAAGCTCAAGCTCGAGTCCATGGGCTTCCAGATCGACAAGCTCACCCCCGAGCAGGAACACTACCTGGCCTCGTGGTCCGAAGGCACGTAATCCCATGTTGCAGTCAGCCTTCGTAATTCAAACAAAACGCGAAACGGGCGGCTCTAAAGGCCGCCCGTTTTTTTTCGCCGCTCTTGCCCGCCTGCGTGGGTTACGCGCCCAGGTATTCCACGTGTACATACGTGCCGAGCCTCACGTTATACGCGAGATACCAGCCCACGTGATCCGGATCGTCGTAGATCACGATCTGATCCCCAGCCCAATCCCAGTCTCCGGCATAGTCCAAATCGTACGGTGCGACGGAAAAGTAAAAACCGCCAAACCAGAAACGGTTCGGACCGCCGCCAGCAAGCCGCCAGACGTGGCCGCGCCCAATGCCTCCCGTAAACCGCCCGTGCTCCCATGGATGATCGAGATGATAGTGAGCATCGTTGCGCCCGCTATCGTGCCCCACCCACTGGTCGTTCGGGTGGACGTGCGGAGCCTCCGGATGTCCCGGCTGATCGCGAAAGCTGCGACTCGCCATACCGGGGTTCTCAGCCGTACGGTGTTCTGCCTGTGGGGTTGCAGGCGCCCGGTTATCCTGAGCGTGATTATCCTGCCCTCGGTTATCCTGTGCATGATTATCGGGAGCCGCGGCCGGCGGCGCTCCTTGGTGTTGCGCTCCCCCGCCTGCGGGAGCGCGTGGCGCAGGTGCAGGCCCGTGCGCCGGAATATGCCCGCCGCCATATCCACCCCGTTGGCCGCCCCCCTGGTTCCCTCCGTGTTGTTGTCCAAAAACCGGCAAGCAGAGCAGCAGCGCTGCCGCGAGTAATATCGAATCTCTTCTCATCTTTTGCCTCCACTGTTTCGCATCTGGTTTTCGAGAGTAAGCCCGTTTGATGGCAGACGATTGTATGGGGATAGCCTGTAGATTCCTACCCAATAAAGTCCCTACGACGGCCGGAGAATCGCTGTACCGGGCCCAGACTGTGCCGGTATTTGCGCGTCAGAGCCGCGGCGGCGCGAGTCAGCGGATGGAATGGCGCATCACCCTGGGAACGCCAATCTCCCGATTGGCGCAGTCTCTTACATAGTCCCGTGATTCAGATGGTGTGATCGTCCGCATGGACGCGAAACTGCATCTCGAAGGTGTACAAGGGAAACGCAATGGGGACTTCGTACGATACATCGATATTCACCGCCGCAACGGTGGGCAGATCGTTCTGATTGCCGTTCTCGACGATCGCGGCAACCCCGGCAATCGGTATTTGTGCCTCTTTCTTTGCAGCAGTCACCTTGATCTCGTCCGGCTCCACGGCCAGTCCGAGATCCTGAGCCTTCTGCAGAATCTCGTCGCGAACCGTATCCGTAGCGGTGAAGTTCGCGGCCGCCAGCTGCGCTTCCTTCCGGGTGGCCTTCTCGAATTCATACCCCTTCATATACGCCGAGCTCATCTGCACGCCGGCATAAATCAGCACTCCGGCCAGAATTCCCGCCAGAAGCGCCTGTCCTCCCTGGAGAATCAGTTTCCACTCGCGCGCCGACAGCTTCAACTTCAGCTTCATGAATTGCCTCTCAACTGAATCGTTAATGTGTCCGGGAACTTTACCACCCTAACATTCCGAAAATGGGCTGTCGATGCACGCCGCCACCGGCATGTGGCGGAAAAGTTACGCTGGCCGCTTCGAACCACACGGCGAAAAGCAGGTTTCGGCTTGCCGCCGCAACCACCGGTTGCAATCGTTCAGAGCTCTCCCTAAGATTATTCGACGATGCGATATTCACGGAGACCCGCACCCGGAGCCGGACCATGATGAACGACTGGGCGGCCTGGGCCATCGAAACGGCCAAGCGCCGAGGCGCCACCTACGCCGACGTCCGCGCAATGGACATCCGCCAGCGCGACATCTCCACAAAAAATGGCGAAGTCGGCGCGCTCTCCGAGACCGAATCACTGGGCATCGGCATACGCGTGATCGCCGGCGGCTCCTGGGGCTTTTCCTCCACCGACCGCCTCACCCGCGAAGGCGTCCAGGCCTGTGCCGCCGAAGCCGTAGCCATCGCCAAAGCCTCCGCGCTTGCCAAGCGCGAGGATGTCGCTCTCGCCCCGGAAGCCTCTTACGTCGACACCTGGCAGAATCCCTTCCTCAAGGACCCTTTCCGCATCCCCGTCGAGCGCCAGATCGATCTCCTGCTCGCCGCCGACAAGGAAATGCGCCGCGTCAAAGGCGTCACCCTGGCGGAAGGCTGCATGACGTTCCGCCGCATCGAGCAGCTTTTCGCTTCGAGCACCGGCTCGCAGATTCACCAGATCAAAATGCAATCGGGCGCCGGAATCGTCGCCACAGCCTTTTCGGGGAACGAAATTCAGAAGCGCTCGTATCCCAATAGCTTCGGCGGCCAGCACATGCTCGCCGGCTACGAGCTGGTCGAATCGCTGGACCTCGCCGCGCACGCCCAGCGCATCGGCGAGGAAGCGGTCGCCCTGCATTCCGCCGCGCAGTGCCCCGAAGGGCCGCGCACCATCATCCTCGATGGCTCGCAACTGGGCCTGCAGATTCACGAATCCATCGGCCATCCGATCGAACTCGACCGCGTCCTCGGCATGGAAGCCAATTTCGCCGGCATGAGCTTCCTCACCACCGAGAAATTGCGAAAGCTCAAGTACGGCTCCGATATCGTGAACGTCGTCGCCGACGCCCGCCTCGAACACGGCTCGGGCCTGGGCACGTTCGCCTACGATGACGAAGGCGTTCCCGCGCAGTGTACGCCGATCATCACCAACGGTCTTTTCACCGGCTATCTCAGTAGCCGCGAAACCGCTTCCGCCATCGGCGAAAAACGCTCCGGCGGCACCGTGCGCACCGAAAGCTGGAATCGCTTGCCGATGATCCGCATGACCAATATCAGCATCAATCCCGGCACCTGGAAATACGAGGACCTGATCGCCGATACCGACGATGCCATCCTGATGGAAACCAACCGCTCCTGGTCCATCGACGACCGCCGCTACCATTTTCAGTTCTCCACAGAAATCGGCTGGGAGATCAAGGGCGGCAAAAAGGGCCGCATGCTGAAAAATCCCAGCTACAGCGGCATCACCACCGAATTCTGGAATAGCTGCGACGCAATCTGTTCCCGCGATTACTGGACCCTTTGGGGCACCCCCAATTGCGGCAAGGGCCAGCCCATGCAGACCATGGGCACCGGGCACGGTGCCTCCCCCGCGCGCTTCCGCAACGTAAAAGTAGGGGCCGCGTTCGCGAAATGAAGCCCGCCAAAGCACGACGACGCCCCCGCGCTCCGCTCGACCCGCTTCTCGATCTGGATGCTCTCGCCGAGCGCATCATTAAGTTGAGCGAGGCCGATGAGACCGAAGTGGAGATACACATCGGCTCCGACGCCCTCACGCGCTTCGCCAACAACACGATTCACCAGAACGTCGCCGAGCAGACCCTGGGAATCTCCGTCCGCGCGGTGGTCGACGGCCGCACCGCCCGCTCCTCCACGAACAAGACCGATGACGAGTCGCTTCGCCGCGTAGTCGCTTCCGCCGCCCAGCTGGCGCACAACCAGCCGAAAAATCCGGATCTGCTGCCTATGCTCACACGGCAGAAATATCAGAAAGTCGCGCGGTTCTCCGGGGCCACTTCCGCCGCCAACCCGCAGATTCGTGCACGCGCCGTCACCAAGGTATGCCGCATGGCGGACAAAGCCAAACAAACCGCCGCGGGAATTTTTTCAAGCGGCTCCGTTCATGAGGTCATGGCGAATTCGAAGGGACTATTTGCCCGCTATGAACAGACCCGCGCGGAATTCTCCGTAACGATCCTCGAAGAGAATTCCTCCGGCTGGGCGAAATCCACGTCGTACGATATTCGGGAAATCGATCCGGAAGCCCTCGCCGAAAGCGCCAGCCAGAAGGCCGCAAACTCGCGAAACCCGCACGAACTCGATCCCGGCCATTACACCGCGATTCTGGAGTCCGCCGCAGTCCTCGACCTCATCGGCTTCCTTTTCTACGACTTTGCAGGTACCGCCGTGCTCGACAAGCGCTCCTGTCTCACAGGCCGGCTCGGCAAGAAGCTTTTCGGCGAGAACATCACTCTGTGGGACGACGTCTACCACCCGCTGCAACTCGGCCAGCCATTCGACGGCGAAGGTGTCCCGCGCCAGAAAGTATTACTGATCGACCACGGCGTCCCGAGGAATCTCGTCTATTCCCGCGCCACGGCGAAGAAAATGAAGACGAAGCCGACCGGCCACGGCTTCGCGCTTCCCAACGAGCACGGCGAAGCGCCAATGAACCTGGTATGGGGTGGGGGAGACAAGACCGTCGGCGAGATGGTAGCGTCCACCGAGCGCGGCGTCCTCGTAACGCGCCTGTGGTACATCCGCGAAGTGGATCCCTACAACAAAATCCTCACCGGCA
>CAZRKW010000290.1:0-4741 GCA_964600355.1 uncultured Acidobacteriaceae bacterium | reverse complement strand
ACGCGCTCGACATCATCGAGCGCACGCGCCAGACCGAACAGCTCAGCCTCGGCGTGAGCCCGCGAGGCGCCGTGATGCTCCACCGCGCCGCCCAGGCCCGCGCGTTTCTCGAAGGCCGCGACTATTGTCTCCCGGACGATTTCAAACGGCTCATCGTTCCGGTGTTCGCACACCGCGTGGTCGTCAGCTCGCGCTACGTCTCTACGCAGAAAAAATCCGAGCAGGCCGACGCTATCCTTCGCGAAATCGTCGAAACCACTCGCGTTCCCCTCTGACGATGCGCGCGGCAGCACCCCCTAGCGCCAAATGAGCGTCACCTACCCATCGCAGCCGCGCCCATCGAAGGCGCGCCCATCGCTGCTTTCCCTCTGGTGGCGCGGGCTCGACCGGCCCGGCTGGCGCAGTTTCGCCATCGCCATGCTCGCGCTGTCGGTCGCGCTGTGTCTCGCTCTTTTCTCCGCGGCCATGGCGCAGGCAGGTCGCGTGTTCCTCGCTGCCGTTACCGCGGCGTTTTCGCTGGCGCTCGCGGGGTGGGTGGGCGTCACGATCGTGCCGGGCCTCGCGCGGCGCTCCAGCCTGCGCTGGATCGCCTATCAGGTGGATTACCGGCTCACGCGCGACGGGATTATCTATCTCGGCGCCGTTTTCATTCTGATTCTTGCAGCGGTAAACACCGGCAACAACCTGCTGTTCATGATCCTCGGCTGCTGCCTGGCGGGAATTCTGATTTCGGGCGTGCTCTCGCGCGCGGTGCTCACCAAAGTGGAACTCAAGTTTGACCTACCGGAGCGGATTTTTGCCGAGCAGCCGGTGCTAGCTGAAATCGAGCTGCGGAACGAGAAGCAGCTCTGGCCGTCGTTCTCGCTGCGGGTCGTCGGAGAGAGCAAAAAAGGGCGTGCGGAGATCCTCACGCGTCCCGTTTTCTTTCCCTACATCGCCCGGATGAGCGGCGTCCGGCAAAAGGTGGAGCTGCGATTTCCGCGCCGCGGCGCGTACCACCAGGACGCTTTCGGCATCCGCACACGCTTCCCTTTCGGTTTCTTCGAGAAAACGCGCCAGGTGGAATCGCAAGTGGATATCGTGGTCTACCCCCGCGTAGAGCCTACCGAGCAGTTCTACGAGGTACTGCCGCTGCTGAGCGGGGAAATCGCCAGCCACTTTCGCGGGCGCGGCCACGAACTTCATTCGCTTCGCCAGTATCAGTCAAACGACAACGCCCGCTTCGTGGACTGGAAGGTGACCGCGCGTTCCGGGCGGCTGATGGTTCGCGAGTTCGCCCGCGAGGACGAGCGGCGCGTGACGCTGGTGCTCGATCCCTTTATCGGACCGCCCCGCGCGGACCTGGGTCCCCTGGCAGCCGCCGAACATGAAGAGCGCTTCGAGCGCGCCGTCTCCATGGCGGCGTGCATCGCGTGGCATTTCCACGAGATCGATTCCGTTTTGCAGTTCCGCACGGACTGCTTCGCGACCCCCATGGCTCCTGCCGGCGAGATCATCTACGACGCGCTGCGCGAGCTTGCGCTGCTGGAGCCGCAAACTTCGGTTGCCGGAGGCGCGTTCCTCGACGAACTGGCGAGCGAGCAGGAAATTTTCAAGATCATCCTCACATGCCGCCCGCAGCACACTATTCCTACGGCGCTCTGGTCGTCCTCTTATTTCGTTTTTATCGACGCGCTGTGAACGACTCGCGCGACTAATTGCGCCAGGAAGAGGGCACCGTCATTCTGAGAGATGGTGAACGAAGAAGAGGGATTCATCGTTCCAAAAGCGGACGGTGGAGAACCGTTCTTCGCTGCGCTCAGAATGACGGCATAAAGCGCAGGCGTGGCGCGTCAGCGACGTTCGTTATGATCGTGCCGCCAGCGCCAGTACTGCTCGCGGTCCCCACGATTCAGGTGACCGTAATCGACGTGGCGATGCCCCGTCTCGACAATCCACGCATTGTAGTAAGGGCCTTCGGCGTCCGACCAGACATGGTAATCGTGATAGTACGGATCGTAGGTTCGGTAACCCACCTGCGCGGAGCATCCGACCATGCACGCGAACAGCAGAGGCAATGCCAGAAGAATCGAAGCAAGATGAATGCGGCGAAGCATATGTGGTACCTCCTCTTGGGTTAGACGAAGGTATCGAAAAAGCGTCCCTGCAAAAAACAGGCTTAGGATCGCCGAACTGGAAAGCGTTCGACTCGGCTCCCATCGTTACTGGCATATGGCTCGAGGAAGCAACGCGCAGCGTATCCAGCCATGGCTATCAGCACCAAGGAAACACCGCCGGCCTGGTACCCCATGCCAACGCTCCACAACCGTGTCGCGACATACCATGGGCCTCGGAACATTTTCATTCTCCTCGGCCTACGTTAACGCCGGCTTCCTGGGTCGGCTATCCACGATTTCCCTCATTTCCGGCAGGATGCTGGGGGAGCCCCGGAGTGTCACCAAGTCGCGCTTCGCCGTGGTCCACCTCCACTGGGGTGAACGCTCTGTCGGCTGTACGAAAGAACAGTACGTTTTTGACGACGTTCGCCGCGCGCTGACCGCTGTTTGCGGGTGGATACTCGTTAAACTAGGGACACAGGAGGCGTTTCGGCCCGGCCAAACATGCTGATCGCATTCGCAGACATAGCGGCCTGGATGGTTACCTCGCGCGGCGAGGGAAGGATCGTGGTTTGGGCGATGATCGGCGCGGCCGCCGGCGTCTACCTCTTCTTTCGCGGCTTCCGCATGCTGCAATTCAAGCGGCTTGTCTTGAATACGCCTCTTTCCAAGGTACGCAGCGCTTCTATGGGGCTCGTCGAATTGAGCGGCATGGCCATCGGCCCGCAGACGATTCCCGCGGGCATCACCGGCGACCCTTGCTACTACTACCGCGCGACCGCCTGGGAGCTTCGCCAATCGGGAAACAGCCGCCAATGGAAGCAGGTGGCGAGCGAAAGCCTGTTCGTTCCGTTTTTCCTCCAGGACGATACGGGAAGAATGCTCGTGAACGCCCAGGGCGCCGACATGGACGTCCACCGCAATTTCAAGGACGAATTCGGCGGCTCATTTTTCAGCAGTACGGACATGCCCATGGGCAGCGTGCAGGATTTCATGCTGCGCTACGGCATCGCGGGACGCCATGTGCGGCTCGAGGAATTCTGCATCAAGCCCGAGTATCCGCTTTTCGTGCTGGGCACTCTCGGCGAAAGCCACGCGCGGGCGCGAATGCTGCCGGAAAGACATGTGAGCGCCACGTCGTCTTCCATCAACCTGCGCTGGCGCTCGGGACCGATAGCAAATGGCGTCTGGCAGATGTTCGGCGGTACTCCCGGGATGCAAATCGAGTTGAACCGCCCCGCGGTTCAGTTCCCTCTTCCGTCGCCTGTTCAGGCGCCTGGCCAATCAAGATCGGCTCGTCCGGCGATGTCGCCGATTTCCCAGCATTCGCAAGTTGCGGCGAGCGCCGGCCCTGTCGCGACAAGCTCGTGGTCGTCCGTTTCGATGGACGAAGTGCATCCTCCGCGCGCAGCTGCGCAAATTGCGACGTCAACGTCCGTCGCGCAAATGGATCAAACAGCCGATGTTTCGCCGAGTGCGGCGGCGCAGCCACTGCGCGAGAGCGCGAGCGCCCCGCTGCCGGACATGCCGCCGTTGGAGGCTCCGCCAACAGCGGGGTTCGACTTGAACGCGTCGGTTGCGATCGGCAAAGGCGACAACGGCGCGCCCTTTACAATTTCCTGCGAGAGCCAGCGCGAACTGGTGCGCGCGCTGGGGTGGAAGTCCACAGCGTGCATTTGGGGCGGCCCAGCTCTCACCGTGACCTGCATCTATATTCTGGCACTCACACTGGGCTGGCTGTAGCCGTTCAGGAGCAGTTTAAGGAGACGGAACATGATCGCTTTGCTCGTACTGTTGTTCGTGATCGCGGGCGCCATCGCCTATCTCCTGATGCTCTACAACGGGCTGATCGCCGTGAAGAACAACGTCGACAAGGCATGGGCGAATATCGACGTGCTGCTGAAGCAGCGCCATGACGAACTTCCCAACCTCATGGAAGTCTGCAAAGGCTACATGAAGTATGAGGGCGACACGTTCGAGCGCGTCACCAAGGCGCGGTCCATGTATTCGCAGGCGCAGACGGTGGACCAAAAAGTGGAGGCCAGCGCCACGATGACCTCCGCCGTGGGACGCCTGCTGGCCACCGCGGAAAATTATCCCGAGCTGAAAGCGAACAACAACTTCATGCAGTTGCAGAATCGCATCTCGGAACTGGAGAGCCAGATCGCCGACCGCCGCGAGTTCTACAACGACACCGTAAACGTCTTCAACATACGCATTCAGGAAATGCCCGACGCGCTGCTCGCCGGCCCCATGAATCTGCACCCGCGCCAGATGTTCCAGGTGGCCGAAGAAGATAAAGCCCCGGTGAAAATCTCCTTCAGCGAGGTATCGCACTAGCCGTCGGAGTCTTAGCGACGGCCAGGAACGACAAGCTCACTAGCACGAGCCGAATCCGTCCGCGCGCAAGTCCGCACAATGCGACAAAACCGCGCGGCTGATGGTATCGTAGAGTGGTAGAAGGGCTGGCAGGTGGGAGTGGCAGCCGGACATTCGGGCTGAACGAACCGTTAGGCAGTCGCATTTCGTTGTCCCCCCGAAGAATATCTCGCCGAAAAAGCCGTGACGGATATTTCCCGTACCCGCCACGCCCTATCAAGCCATTTAAGAATGTAACCCTAGCGAAGGTCGTCGAGACATTTGAG
>CAZRKW010000289.1:0-4888 GCA_964600355.1 uncultured Acidobacteriaceae bacterium | reverse complement strand
GAATGCTGATCACGATCAGCCCGGAATCCCGATCACCTTCGCCGGAATCCCCAGTGGACTCATTTTCTTCGAATCAAGTACACAACAGCTATGAAACCGAGCACGATGAAACCAAAAACGACAAAGATCATGCCATCCTCGACGGAGTGGCGATACCGATAGCCCCGCCAAAAGTCATAACCGGTAGACAGTGCAAATAGTCCTGCAACTAGCAGTATTGCAAGAGCAGTATCGGTTCGCTTGTTCATTGCCAGCATGATGCTCGCATTAACGCCAATGACGCGCCACTGGATTTTGCGCAGTCATCAAAACCAAGCGGCGAATAAACAAAAGCGATTACGGATTCACCTGCAATTTGAGAAGTTTTCTAAGATCCTCAAGGTGATATTTTGTCGCTTCCAATTGTCCTTCCCGCTTGAGATCAGCATCGAGCTTCATTCCTTTCTCGTTCGCCATTTCTGCAAACGCCTTAATCATCTCCTCCAGTACATTGTTTGGGATCTCAATTAAGCACTCTTTCGGCAGATTTTCGCCGGGCTGAATCGTGTAAGATCTGCCATTCGTGAAATTGAAAGCTGTCTTGATCGCGGAATTCTCGCCTGTGACAAATGCCACCTTTGTGATCCATCTGGATGGGTCCTGAAAAGTAAAGATTTTCATTCCCCTAATCAAACCACACCCATAGAATCCCGCAAGTCAGTCCTGTGTATAGCGAGGGGATAATCCACCCACGACCAAAACTAGAACACAACTGGAACACAAAAATGAGGTAGCGGCTGTGAACCGCTGTAAATAAAGCGGATATTTTGGTAGGGGCGGTGGGGATCGAACCCACGACCTTCGGCTTAAAAGGCCGCTGCTCTACCACTGAGCTACGCCCCTGAAAAGTGGTCTCAACATCTTACATGAAAGAGACTTAGTGCACATGCGCCGAATGGGGCTCGGGGCT
This sequence comes from uncultured Acidobacteriaceae bacterium, assembly GCA_964600355.1. Taxonomy (GTDB): domain Bacteria; phylum Acidobacteriota; class Terriglobia; order Acidiferrales; family UBA7541; genus Palsa-295. Next base: position 3,939 of record CAZRKW010000289.1, on the reverse strand, counting down.
AGAAAAAGTGTCAGACGGCACGCGAGCGTGTGGCGATAATCCCTTTCGGGCACTTGCGGCACGGCTGAAAGCTGTGCCCTGACGAAGAACCAATGTTGCCGCGCACCCTCTAAAGCTTCCTGCCACTGAGCCGATTTGTTGTTCGAAGGCTTGAACCCTCCGCTAAAGGCTGCGCGCGGATAGTCCAGCGGCCTCCCGATATGACCGGTCTAAAACTGTACTTCCGGCCAGTATTCTCACGCGCGGCCCCAAGGTACGTTGGGCTACTGGGACCGACCGCCCTTCGACATAGGAGACACGATGAAAAGAACTGTGCTGGGATTGGCCTTACTGCTCATATTCGCGGGTATCGCGCAGGCGCAGACCGCTGCGCAGGTTGCGAGTTCGGCGCCATACGGCACGGACGGCAAGGCGATACCTCTGGTGTTTCCCGCAACGCTGCCGTCTTATGTTTACGTCAACACGGTTAATGCCAACGTGTATGCCTGGGATAGCACCCACACCACCTGGTTTAATGACACCACTTTCCGGCTCACTGCCGGCATTCTGGACGGACAGCCTCATCGCCTTACGCTCTACCTTCTCGACTACGACCATATGAATCGCAACGAACAGGTGGTGATATCCACGCCGCAGGGAACGCAACTGGCCCAGGCGCCGGTCACAAATTTCACCAATGGCGTATACCTGAGCTGGATCGTCACCGGCTACGTGGTGATCGACATCAAAAACACGGGCGGCCTCAATGCGGTATGCAGCGGGATCTTCTTCGATCCCCCGACCAGCCCGACGTCCATGGCCACTGCGCCCATTTTGCCTCAGCTCATCTACTCGGTGACCCTGAACATTACGCCGGTTCCTGGAGCTCTTTCGTATAAGGTGTACCGGGGCACGATGAGCGGCGGCCCGTACCCGGTGCTGGTTGGAACCACGTCCACGCTTGTGAATGGAGTCTACAGCGTTACGGACACGACGGTTTCGCCAGGCAGTACCTACTATTACGTCACCACATCGGTTAGCGCTGGCGGCGAGAGCGGATTCAGCCCGGAAATTCAGGCAAAGCCATAGCGGACTGCCTGGTTCCGGGAAGCCACGCGAGAAAGCCGGCTCTTGAATCCCTCAAGAGTCGGCTTTCCTGCGATATGTCTTAAGCGGCTACGCTACACGGCAATTCCCGCGCGAATGCTCCCCCGTCGCTAACGCTCCCTCGTCGTCCAGAAAGATAGCTGGGCCTGGCCGTCCCTCCATATCGAATCGCACCGCAGTCAGGACAGTCAGTTTTTGCGCTCCTGAACCCGCTGAAGTCTCTACATTTCAGAGCCTCCCCTTGAGCTGTTGCATAGGGACGTGTTCGAGTGTAGGGTAGCGCCCGGCTGGCAATTTGGAATGCGCGTGTCGAGACAAATTTTTGAGGGGTTAAAGCCTCGGGTATTGCGCTTTCTCAGGAGATCGAATATGCGGCGTCTTGTTGGAAACTCGATCATCGTTGTGGCTGCGATTGTTTCTTTGTCTGGCTGGACCGGAATTGCGGAGCGCTCGCCGCACAAGATGGGCGGTCGGCAGAGTGGCGGGCAGGGCATGGTGCAGGAAGCGCCGGCCGCGCCGGAGGCGATGAATCCTTACGCGCCGGCTCCCTACCGACTTGTGCCCAATTGGCCGCCGCCCGATCCGGCCGTCAGGTGGGCCGAGGTGATCCAGACCGAGCCGGATGCGCAGGGCAATTTGTGGGTGCTGCATCGAGGCTCGCCGCCCATCCTGAAACTCGAGCCGAAGACGGGCAAGGTGCTGGCGGCATTTGGCGCCGGGATGTTTGCCGGGCCGCACGGCTTCACGATCGATGCGGACGGAGACCTCTACGTCACGGATTGCCCGCTTGGGCCCGGAGCGGATCCGGCCGCCTTGAAAGCAGGAAAAGGCTATCAGCTTTTCAAGATGGATCAGCATGGGGAAGTGCTGATGACGATCGGCAAGGCCGGCTATGCTATGGCCGGTCCGGAGAGCTTTGTGTGTCCCACGGATGTGGCGGTGTCGGCCAACGGAGACATTTTCGTTACCGACGGGCATCGCTCGGCCATCGATCATTACGGCGACCGCGTGGCCAAGTTTTCAAAGGACGGGAAATTCATCAAGGACATCGTGGAACGGGGCTCGGGACCGGGGCAGGTGTGGCAGCCGCACAGCATCGCTATCGACGCCGAGGGGCGGCTCTTCGTGGCGGACCGCTCCAACAACCGCCTCGAAATTTTCGATCAGGAAGGCCACTTCATCGATATCTGGAGGCAGTTCAGCCGGCCCAGCGGCATTTTCATCGACAAAAAAACGGACACGATCTACGTAAGCGACTCCGAATCGAGCCCGCAGAACCATCCGGGGTGGCCGCGGGGAATACGGATCGGGAACACCCGCACCGGGGCGGTGAACTATTTCATCTCCGGGACGGAGCCGGAAGGCGTCGGCATGGACCTCGATGGAAACGTTTACGGGTGCATCGTCTCGCACCCGCGGCTGGAGAAATACGAGCCGATACGGAAGTGACCGGGTCTTCCTTTTAAGAAACCGGGTGGCACAAGCATTCCTGAATTGGCTAGTGCGTGTGCCACCGCAAAGTCAGTCCGCCGTGGGGAGTTCGCTCAGCTTGGGAGCGGGACGGCCGCGCTTGCGCTTCCAGACGTAATCCTTGCGAAGCTTTTCCTGATGCTTTTTCACCTGGGCTTCAATTTCGGCGAAAGCCGCTTTCGCGCTGGTGGGAACGTCCGCTCCCACGCCTGTGGCGTGAAAGGTTCCTGTGGGGAGGGTGAGATTCAGCGCAAAGCTGAATTCGGTTTTGCGAGGAACTTTCTCCATCGAGCTGTCGAGTAGAATGGAATCTGTTTCGTAATGCTTGAGCAAACGATTCAATTTGTCGATGTGGCGCTCGAAATCATCCTCAATCGCTTTGCGGTATTCCGGTGCTACGTGACGGTAGGTAATTTTCATAGGGCACCCGGGTTCTGCAGGATTTAACGGACTGGAGGGGCGTGCTCATCGAGACAAATTCAGCATAGCGCCGCGGGATGCGCGTTTCAACCCACCCGATGAGCGGGTGGCGGATCAGTTTCCGGTTAGCCGACTACATAGGACTTGACAAAGCGATTTCCAGGCAATGTCAATTTAAATCTGTCTGGTTCCGAGGTAGTGCCTCAAAACCACGTGTTTTGCGCCAACAAAAGATTACAATACTCCCATGAAATCAGGGAACTGGGTTTTGATTGTCATTGCTTTCATCTTTCTTGTGGGACTTAATGCAACTGGGAGTTCCCCCAAGGTTACCCCAGAATTGATCGGGACGTGGGACTACACGTCAATGACTGCTCTCAAGAACGGGAAGCCATTCGGTACAGTACATTTCCAGCCTGGACAGTGGACAGTAACATTCAATCAAGATGCTACGTGGATTATGAAAACGCCGTCGCCTCCGAATCCGCAAGGCCTAAATGGAAGTTATGAAGTGCACGGGTACACCTTGGACATGAATCTGGCTAACGGCAAGCCCTATGACAAGTACCACTTCACAGTTGAACAGGATGGGAAAATGCTGGTCTCAAACACTAAAGAGCATACCATCACTGCCAGCCGCGAGTAGCCCCCCAGATCATCGACTATAGAGCACGATCTAACGGGCAAGTCCTGATAAAGCGCGGCCAATCGCATGCAACGACTCTCCCGCCTTCCAACGACGCCAGACCTCAACTCTCTGCGACGTAGAGAGTCTTGTGCGCTTGCCTGCAGCCATAAACACCACCTGTTTAAGAGCTTTTAGCTCAGATGGTGTTGCATTGACCAGTTGAACCGACAGCCGTTACCGGAAACTTGGACTACTATAAAGCTGTCCCGTTTGCTGATTAGCTAGTACTACTGTGTCATAAGCGGCGGGAGCAGCAGAATGGGCAGCAGGCAAGC
>CAZRKW010000288.1:0-4889 GCA_964600355.1 uncultured Acidobacteriaceae bacterium | reverse complement strand
TTCCCGGAATAAAGCCGCCGTATTTCCGCATGTTGTCGGCAAGCTCGGTGGGGTTGAAAATGATCCCCACGTAAAAGAACGCAAAAAAGATGATCAGCGTCACATAGATCAGCGTATAAAGCGGTTCGCCCCAGCTGATCGACTTCGCGAAGCGGTCAAAGAACGGGCTCTTGTTCTGAAAAATCAGCGCGAGCGTCTGCGGGAATGTCAGCAAGGAACTCGCAAAGATCGGAGGAATCACGCCGCCTGAATTGACGCGCAAGGGCAAGTACGTCATCTGGCCGCCCATCACGCGGCGCCCCATCACGCGCTTGGCGTACTGCACCGGGATGCGCCGCTGGCCGCCCTCGACGAAGACTATGAAGGCGATGACACCCGCCATCAGGGCAATCAGCCCCAGCAGGGCGATCGGAGTGAACGAACCCCACTGCTGCGTCTGAGCCTTGTCCCACAAATCGCCTACGGCGCGGGGCAATCCTACAACGATTCCGGAAAAGATGATCAGCGACATCCCGTTGCCTATGCCGCGGTCGCTGATCTGCTCGCCCAGCCACATGATGAACGCCGAGCCGGTGGTCAAAGTGAGCATCGTCACCAGGATGAAGCGGACGCCGGGGCTGTAAACCATGGCCTGACCCGACAGATTCTGCCGCTGCAAGGTGAGAGCGATGGTGAACGACTGAAAGGCGCTCAGGATGATCGTCAGATAGCGCGTGTATTGCGTGATTTTGCGCCGGCCGAGCTCGCCTTCCTTTTGCAGCCGCTCGAGATAAGGCCACACGACCACGAGCAGCTGGAGAATGATCGATGCCGTGATATACGGCATGATTCCCAGCGCAAAAATCGTCAGCCGGCGGAAGTTTCCGCCGCTGAACAGGTCGATAATCCCGAGAACCGAGCCGCGGCTCTGTTCGAAAAGGCGCTGCAGAAGGTCGGTGTTGATACCCGGGGTCGGGATAAAGGCGCCGAGGCGGTACACCCCCAGCAGCGCCAGCGTAAACAGAACACGATTACGCAGCTCCGGCGTGCTGAAAATGTTCCGAAATGCCTCGGCCAGCTTCTTCATTAGATGACTTCGACCTTGCCTCCGGCGCCGGTAATCTTCTCCTGCGCCGACTTGCTGAAGGCATGCGCCCGCACTGTGAGCGCGACCTTCAATTCACCGGTACCCAGAACCTTTACGCCCGTGCGCTTAGCGCGCACGATGCCCAGCCCCGTCAGCGACTCCGGGGTAACCGTGTCGCCCGACGCGAAAACGTTCAGGCTCTCGACGTTGACCACCGCGAACGACTTGGGGAACGGACTCGAGAATCCGCGCTTGGGCAGACGCCGGTGAAGCGGCATCTGGCCGCCTTCAAACCCGGGGCGCCGCGAATAGCCGCGGCGGGATTGCTGCCCCTTGTTGCCCGCGCCGGAGGTCTTGCCCATTTTCGAGCCCATACCGCGTCCCACGCGAACCTTGCGGTGGCGCGAGCCACGCGGCGGCTTCAAATTCGATAGTGTCGGTTCCATTCGTCCTGTTCCTGTCAACTTCGCGGTTCTGAACTGCGTGCTAGTTCTGAATTTCGACCAAATGATGCACTTTCGCGATCATGCCGCGGATGGCCGGCGTGTCGGGCTGTTCGATGATCTGCTGCATGCGCCGGAATCCCAGGCCGCGGATGGTCTGGCGCATATCGCGGGGGCAGCCGATAAAGCTGCGCACCCACTTGATTTTCAAGGTTCCGGATGTCTTTTTTGTCGGCGTCATGATTGATTCGCGGAGGCTTAGGAAACCGCCGCTTCCTCCGCTCCGCGTCCGCGCGACTCCGCCACCTTCACCGCATCCTTTAGATGCAGCAGCGCATCGAACGTCGCTTTGATGACGTTATGGGGGTTCGAAGTGCCGAGCGACTTGGTGAGCACGTTCTGGATTCCGGCAACCTCCATCACGGCGCGCACCGGGCCGCCCGCAATGACGCCGGTTCCTTCCGGCGCGGGCTTGAGCAGCACCCGCCCCGAGCCATAGTATCCGACGACCTGATGGGGGATGCTCGTGCCCTTCAGGTTGAGCTTGACCATGTTCTTCTTGGCCTGCTCGATGGCTTTGCGGATGGCCATGGGGACTTCGCGGGCCTTGCCCATCCCGAAACCGGCATGGCCGCCCTGGTCGCCGACAACCACAAGCGCGGAGAAGCTGAGGTTCTTGCCGCCCTTGACGACCTTCGTGACGCGGTTGATCGAGACTACCTGATCCTTCAGGTTCGCCTGGTTGGTCTCGATTATCCGGCGAACGGACAACGTGTCTTTGAGCTCTTGTTTCGGCATAGTTGATTAGAAATTCAGGCCCGCCTCACGGGCCGCTTCGGCTACTGCCTGCACGCGGCCGTGGTACTGATAGCCGCCTCGGTCAAACACGACTTTTTCGACGCCCTTGGATTTGGCGCGCTCCGCGACTACCTTGCCCACCACCTTGGACGCGGCTATATTCCCGCCGCCCTTGATCTGCGCCTTTACTTCGGCGTCGAGAGAGCTTGCGGAAACGATGGTGCGGCCGGTCTGGTCGTCAATCACCTGAGCGCGGATGTGCTTGCTCGATCGATGTACGCAAAGACGGGGACGCTCCGGGGTGCCGGCCAGCGTCTTGCGCATGCGCACATGAATCCGGCGGCGGTGCGCCTCGCGCGATAGTTTTCGAACTGGGGCTGCCACTGTGTTTCTCCTTTTCGGTTACGCCGAGGTCTTCGCGCCCGCTTTGCCGGCCTTCTTCTTCAGCCGCTCGCCGGTGATGCGAATACCCTTCTGTTTGTACGGGTCGGGAGGACGAAGCGCGCGAAGGTTCGCGGCCACTTGCCCTACCTGATTTTTGTTCGCGCCGGAAACCGACATGTGCGTCTGCTTTTCGACGGCAATGACGATCCCTTCGGGGATCGGAAATTCGATCGGGTGCGAATATCCCAGGGCGAGGACGACGTTCTTGCCCTTCACCTCGGCGCGATAGCCTACTCCGACGATGTCCAAGTCTTTCTTAAAGCCCTGCGTAACGCCAGTGACCGCGTTGGCTACCAGCGCGCGAGCCAAGCCATGGAGAGCGCGTTGATTTTCGGTGGCCCGCTTGGCGGTGAGGATATTGTCCTTCTGCTCGAAGTGAATTCCGTGCGGCAGAGGCACGGTCATCTTGCCCTTGGGTCCCTGCACTTCGACGGCTTCCGGCCTGATTTGCACCTTCACGCCGGATGGAACCGGGATCAGCTTGTTTCCAATTCGCGACATAGCCTGTTCAAACCTCGTTCCCTGAAACTCTTACCAAACCTCGCACAACAGTTCGCCGCCCAGGCCTTCCTTGCGGGCGGATTGTCCGGTCATCACGCCGCGGGGCGTGGAGAGAATCGAAATCCCCATGCCGCCTACCACGGGGCGAATGCCGAATTTCCCGACATAGCGCCGCGAGCCGGGCCGCGACACGCGCTGCAGGTCGGTAATTACGCTGCGGCGCTCGGGGGTGTAGCGCAGGAAAACGCGCAGCGTCTTCTTGCCCTTTTCGTCGACTACTTTGTAGTTCGCGAGATAGCCCTCTTCCTTGAGTATCCGCGCAATTTCCAGCTTCAGCTTGGAAGCGGGCAAATCCACGCGGGGGTGCCGGGCTTTCGCGGCGTTGCGAATGCGCGTCAACAAATCAGCAATGGGATCGGTGGTCATTCTTTGTCCTTACCAGCTTGCCTTCACCACGCCGGGAATCTCTCCCTTGAGCGCGTGGCCGCGGAAACAAATGCGGCACATTTCAAACTTGCGCAGGAAACCGCGGCCGCGCCCGCAGATCCGGCAACGGCTGCGCCTGCGGACCTTGAACTTCGGCTTCCGCGCCAACTTCGCCATCTGACTGGTTCTAGCCAATTTCTGTTCTCCTTAAGCCCGGAAGGGCACGCCGAGCAGCTTGAGCAGCTCGCGCCCTTCTTCGTCGGTCCGGGCCGTCGTCGTAATGGTGATGTTCATGCCCTTGATCTTGTCCACACGGGTGTAATCGATTTCGGGAAACACCAGCTGGTCGCGCAGCCCGAGAGTGTAATTGCCGCGGCCGTCGAAGGAATTGGGCGGCAAGCCCTTGAAGTCGCGCACGCGGGGAAACACGATGCTCGCGAGCCGGTCGAGGAATTCATACATGCGCTCGCCGCGCAGCGTGACCATGCAGCCGATGGGCATGCCCTTGCGGATCTTGAAATTCGCAATGGACTTCTTCGCGCGCGTGATCACCGGCTTCTGCCCGGCGATCTGTCCCAGTTCCTGAGCCGCCGTGTCCAGCAGCTTCACGTTCTGGCTGGCCTCGCCCAGACCGATGTTCACGGTTACCTTGGAGACTCGCGGCACCGCCATGGTGTTCGGGTATCCGAAGCGCTTGGTCAGCGCCGGGACGGCTTCTTTGCGGTACTTTTCCTGCAAACGGGTAATCATTCGCTTCTTACCTTGCCTCTTCTAGTGTTCAAAAGTCGTATTGCAGCGCCGGCAGACGCGGGTCTTGGTGCCGTCCGGCAGCGTGGTGTGTCCCGCGCGGGTGTGCTTCCCGCAACCCGGGCAGAGCAGCATCACGTTCGAGACGTGAATGGGCCCTTCCTTCTCGAGAATTCCGCCGCGCACATTCTTCGACGGGTTGGCCCGCGTGTGCTTCTTGATGATGTTCGCGTGCTCGACGGTAACGCGGCGCTTTGCCGGGTCGACCGTCAGGACTTTCCCGGTCTTGCCCTTCGACCGGCCGGACATCACCTTCACCATGTCGCCGTGGCGGATTCCCAGCGGCGCCGGAGTTTCCTTTATTCTTCGGATCGGCATCGTCGTTTACCACACTTCCGGAGCGAGCGAAATGATCTTGGTGAACTTCTTCTCGCGCAGCTCGCGGGCTACCGGCCCGAAAACGC
>CAZRKW010000287.1:0-4929 GCA_964600355.1 uncultured Acidobacteriaceae bacterium | reverse complement strand
AGCTGACTTTCATATCCCGACGCGTGTGCGTCAGCACAGTAGGCTCCAGGAACGAACCCTTGCGCTTGCCGCCGGTGGCAATCTTTGCCCCGGCGCGAGCGGCTTCGTCAATCCACGAGGCGGCCCGGCGCGCAGCATCTTCGTTGATCATTGGCCCCACGTCGGTGGATTCATCGAGGGGATCGCCCATTTTCAGCTTTCGCACGCCGTCCACAAGCCTCGACAGAAACCTTTCCTCCACGTCGCGGTGAACGAAAATCCGCTGCACCGAGACGCAGGTCTGCCCCGCATACGCGTATCCGCCCGCGACACAACGGTCGGCCGCATCCTCGGCAGGCCAATCCGAATGCACGATAACGGCGGCATTGCCTCCGAGCTCCAAGGCGACCTTTTTCTTTCCTGACTTTGCCTTCAGCGCCCATCCCACCGGGCCGCTTCCCGTGAACGAGAGCATCTTCAGCCGATCGTCGGTAACGAGGCGCTCGGCGTCGGGATTCGCGAGATTCAGCACGTTGAAAGCGCCCTTCGGCCAGCCGGATTTCGCAATCACTTCCGCGAGCAGCAGCGAAGTCAGCGGAGTCTTCGGCGCCGGCTTCAGGACGATCGTGCAGCCGGCCGCAATCGCGGGAGCCACTTTATGGGCCACCAGGTTCAGCGGAAAATTAAACGGAGAAATGGCGAGGATAGGACCCAGGGCAAAGCGCCGGACAATGGCTCCCCTCCCGACCGCAGAAGCCTGCCAATCGAGCGGCAGCCATTCGCCGCCAATCCGCGTCGCTTCCTCGGCAGCTACAGCAAACGTGAAAACGGCGCGGTTCACTTCCTCGCGGGCCGTGCGGATCGGCTTGCCAGCCTCCGAAGCAATCAGGCGCGCGAATTCCTCCTGGCGAACTCGAATGCCTTCGGAGATTTCGCGCAGAATGCGCTGCCGCTCGAAACCGGGCATCTTGCGGGTCGTCTCGAACGCCCGCTGCGCGGCTTTTACCGCAGTCTCCGCGTGCTCTGCCGTAGCCCAAAAGGTCGTCCCGACGACCGCACCGTCGTAGGGAGACACAACTTCAAACGGCTCGCCTTCCGTAAGCCATTCACCATCCAGGAGAAAACCCCAATTCGTCGCCGTGGTTATCGTGGTTGACAAGGATCCCGATCCCTCGCTGCCGCTTGATTAGATCAACTTCCAGCGTATTCGGGTTCAAACTCATTTTCAACGCCCAAACACAGCTGTGCCGCTTCAATATCATGGCCGATACCTGGTTCTGTTTTATGCCGAGGGCTATCGGGCGGGACGCACTTAACTGAGTTACTGCAGGGGAGCAGCCGGCAGATCGGAGGCAACGTACCCGGACTTGTAGTACGCGCGAAGAGCCACGGGGCCGGCAGGGTTGCTAACCTGCACCTTAATTTTCCGGCGAGCGTGCTCCGGCGATGTCGCGTTGGGGTGGTACCCGAGAACGTACTGGCTCCTGATCTCCCGGCTGATTGCGGCTGCGGCCTCCGGAATTTTCGATGCCTGGGCGACCGCGACCACGCGACCGCCGGTGGCATCGGTAATCTTGCTCAGCCATCCCCGGCCCATAGATTCCTCCAGGGTCTTGAACGGGCCGGTATCGAAAATCCCAATCGCGTAGGCGTCGAGGTCGGATTCCTGCAAGACCCGCTTGATCTCCTTCATGTGGTGGCGGCTGTGATTATCGCCGCCATCAGAGACAATCAGCAGGGCCTTGCGCCGGTAGCGGGCGGACCGCAAACGCAACGCGCCCTCTGAAATCGCGTCGAAAAGCGCGGTGTTGCCGTCAGGGACCTGAAGCGCCAGCCGCGACTGGATGGCCTCGATCGATTGGGTTTCGCCGGACACCAGGCTCGGACGGTCGGAAAAAGTGATCACGAAATAGTCGTCCTCGGCGTTGGCATTGTCGAAAAATTCCGAGACGGCCGCGCGCACCATGTCGAACTTGTTGGTCATGCTCTTGCTGAGGTCGAGAATCAGGCCCACCGATATCGGGGCGTCTTCCGTGGAAAAATACCCGATCTGCTGCTCCTCGCCATCCTGGTACAGAGAAAAATTATGCTTCTCAAGTCCCATCACCGGATGGTCCGTCATGTCGGTGACCAGCACCGGCACGAGCACCATGCGAACATCCATCCGAAGCGACCTTTCCGGGCTGTTTTGCGAAGCGGAAGAAGGAAAGGGAGTTGGTTGAGCCGCGACCTCGGCAGCAACCACGTGGTCATTCTGGGGCGGTCCGGCGGCCAGCGGCATGCCCAGGGCGAGCGATGCAAAACACGCAAGGCTCCGGAAGCCAACTTGACTACACATCCGTACCGCACGAATCCCGAAATTGTCCAATTCTGAACCCGCGGACCGTCAGATTTTCGTGGTTCTGATGCACGAGGGTTTACCGCAATGCATCGACCCCGTCAAGCAATGTTTCGCGACCGTCTTTGCCAGAAAAAGAGCAATCCTTCGGAGGCGCCCGAGCATGCCGAGAGAAAACACAGAGCCGGTGGTATAAATCTAAAGCCTCACTAAAATCTTACGACCAGGAACGCGGAGACCACGCGCTTGAAACCGGCCCTTATCGACTTTCAGAATATTCGCGTCATGCGGGGAGAGAAATTCGCCCTCGATGACTTCAGCCTGCGCATCATGCCTCAGGAGCACATCGCCATCCTGGGCCCGAACGGCTGCGGCAAATCGACCCTGATCAAAACGATCACGCGCGAGTGCTATCCCGTGCCGCGCGACAATTCACGGATTACCATTCTGGGGAACGAGCGCTGGAACGTATTCGAACTGCGCCTGCTGCTGGGCATCGTCTCGAACGATCTGATGGAGCGCGTGAAGGGTCACGCCACCGGCCGCGAAATCGTGCTCTCCGGTTTTTTCAGCAGCACGCAGGTGTTCGCCAACCATCACGTGGAGCCGGAACATCTCCAGAAGGCCGAAGCAGCGCTGATTCGATTGGATGCGATGCATCTGGCCGACCGGTCCGTCGCCCAGATGTCTTCGGGAGAAGCGCAGCGTATCCTTATCGCCCGAGCCCTGGTGCACGAACCACTGGCCCTTATCTTCGACGAGCCCTCCACAAGCCTCGACATCCTCATGCAGCACAATCTGCGCGAAGCGATGCGCGGACTGGCGCAGTCGGGCGTGGGAATCGTGCTGGTGACGCATCACGCGGCGGACATCATCCCGGAAATCGAGCGCGTCGTCCTGATGCGCGAAGGGCGCGTGCTGGCGGATGGGCGCAAGGATGAACTCCTCGTCGAAGACCGCATGTCCAAACTATTCGGGTACCCGGTGGAAATCATCCGGCGCGACGGCTATTACCACATCTGGTAGCGGCGTTCCGCAGCGGCATCCACGGCAACATTCACCAAAGACGAAGAGGGGACTAAAACCGAAACGCCCGGAAGGGGAGGTCCGGGCGTTTCGATTGGCAACAAGCTATCGAAGAAAAACTGTTGTGAACTGTTATGGCCGGTTCGCCACGCGGAGATTATGCGCGCCGGAAAGCAGGAACATCCCCGTGCTGATCGTTTGCGGCACCCACCACGTCCGCCGGATGAAATTGTTGTCGCTGCGCTGCATGTGGCGAGCGGCAAAGTCGAGCGCCACCGGGCAGGCTTGAATCGCCGCGTAAATGCCCGATGAATTGGCAAAGGGCCGCATCAGGGGATCCTGCTCCACCGCCCCGCGCGAGATGGCGTCGCGCGTTGAGTAAGCGTCGAACGCGGCAGCGGCATGCTGCGCGATCGACAGCGCGATCCACTGGCGCCGCGATGGTAAAGACTCAACCGAAATCGTACGCAGCGGCGCCGAGTCAGACTCCGGGACGCGGATCATCGCCAGCGACGGCGAGTTCTGCAACGCCGTATGAAGCGAAGCTGGATTCAAAGCGCCGGATGACGATTCGTTCGAAGTGCTGCTCGTAGTGGCGCTATCGAGAGGCTTCGCAATGGCAGAACCGGAACCCGTCGAAACGGAGGCGAAACTCGCTGGGCTGGGGCCCGCGTCGGGAAGATTTGCAGCGTAGAGCTTGGGGACCGCTTCGGTGTAACCGGGAGCAGTGTCCGAGACGCTCGGGAGCGGCGCCTGCACGGCGGGGGAAAACTGGAACAACAATGCGGCAATGGCCAGAACCATGGAAGGGGGCTCCTTGGTCGAACACAGAGGAAAGGGCACGGGTAGTACCAAGCCTGGAATCGGGTAAACCCTGTATTTGCAATAGTGGCAAGGGTAGGCCACCAGGAGAGCGGTGGAAGCGGGGTTCCGGTTAGCGGCTCTTTTCTACCGTTGCCCTTGGGCGGTTTTGGGAGGACCGTCCTCGGCTATCACCGCCCCGGAACTGGCATTCCGCGCCGAGACAGGCGCCAGGGCTTTCACCTTCACCCGCGCCACGCGACGCCGGTCCATCTCCGTCACGGTGAAGCGGTATCCCTCGGCTTCAAAACTTTCGCCGCCCTTGGGCACAAATCCAAGCCGGTTCAAGATGAATCCGCCCACCGTCTCGTACGAAGAATCGTCGGGAAGCACAATGCCGTGCTGCGCTTCCAGATCGCGAACCGTCATCGAACCCTCAAAGATCATTCCCCCGTCGGGCAGCAGGTGAGGCTTTTCCACCACGTCAAATTCGTCATGAATCTCGCCGACCATTTGCTCGAGAATGTCTTCGAGTGTAACGAGCCCGAGGATGCTTCCAAACTCGTCGACCACCATCGCAAGACCGGTGCGGCGGGCGCGGAACTCGAGGAGCAATTCGCTCGCGGGCTTTGTCTCCGGAACGATCAGGACATCGCGCAACAGGCTCTTCAGATGAAATTGAGAAGGGCCGTCCTCGGGAGAAGAGCGCGAGGGATCGAGCAAGGTCCACAGCGCATCCTTGATGTGAACGAAGCCGAGGATGTGGTCGAGCGTCCCTTCGTAGA
>CAZRKW010000286.1:0-4943 GCA_964600355.1 uncultured Acidobacteriaceae bacterium | reverse complement strand
GAAAATACGCGACGCTGATCCCTTCGCGCGGGGGCATCTCATAGCTCTTCTGTTCCACTTGTACCGCGTTCATTGACGTCTCCTTTTGTACGATGTTCATTGATAGCTCTTTCGATCCGGTGCTCATTACAAATACGGTGTCCCGAGTCCCGCTCCGTGCTCAGCTTGAGCCCTCCCTTCCGACAAAAAGCCAATCGCTTCAGCGGAATCGGAGCGTTACGCCGATATGTCAGCCCCACCTTCGGCAGGCGCGACCGTCACTTACGCCTCCAGCCACTCCAATCGTCGCGGTTTCCACCCGAGAACCCGCTTCGCCTTGGCATTCGAGGTCCCACTCAGCTTCGTCGCGTAGTACACCGCATCCCCTCCTGCAATTGCCGTCGCTTCCGCCTCGCTCATGTGCGGGGGAACTGGAGCTCCCACAAACCTGGCAAACGCCGGCAGCCACACGGCCTGAGGCGAAGGGTCATCATCCACGAGGTTGTACACACCCGGCTCCGCCGCTAGCAACGCCACCGTTGCAATCGCCGCGTCGTTGATATGTACAAACGACGACACGCCCTCGCCCTTACCCACCACGGCACTCTGTTGCCGCATTACCATGTTCGCCGCCGCCGCGCCGGGGTAGTACCACGTCTTGGGCCCATAGAAGAATCCATATCGCAGTGCCACACCCTCAATCTCATTTGAGCTGAACAGCCGCGCCTCCAGCTCCGTATACGTCCGCGCACTCGCTGCCACGCTCGGGCTCGCATTCACATCTAACGGAGACGACTCGTCCGCCAGCCTCCCTGCCGTTGCCTTCAAGAAGAATCCGCTTGACTGCTGTAGATACCGCCGAACACCGCCCGCGATCGCTGCACGAAACAAATTCCCTCCACCCTCAATCCTTAGCTTCCTGTCGCCGGCAGCATATTTCGCCATCTCACTCTGTTCCTTCGGTAGCGACGTCAATTCGTCAATCACCGCTTCCACTTTCGACCGCCTCAGCGCAACCTCCACCGCGGGCGCATCGAGCGCGTTCACGATCGCCGCCTCGGCTCCCTGGCCCTCCAAAGTCTTCGCCCGCGCCTCGCTGGTTGTCATACCCACCACAGAGTGCCCCTGCTTCAACAACTCCGCAATCAACGGTTCGCCGATCGCTCCGCTCGCCCCCGCGACAAATACACGCATCGTCCGCTCCTCTCAGCTCCATCGCTTAATAAGCAAACCGTTGTAACGAGCACGGTATGCCATCATCAGGCTCGGCACCGCCGCGTGTTTTGTCGTCGCCATTGTCGCATCTCCCTTCGCTGCGTTGTGACGTTCTCTGGTTCCCCGGATTGGCCAACCTCTTGAGGGATGGACTCTCGCTCGTCTAATGAGATTCGCGCGCTGCCCAGCTAGGTGCATCTGTCTTCCACAGCGCACCAATATTCCCAAGCGTGATCGCATCGGGCGCCGGCCTAGCGCGCGATTTCGCCCAGATAGTATCCGAGCCGATTTTAGACATCACCCGGCCTGTGTTTCACAATTTAGGGATCTACTCCATTTTGTGATGAACCTTAGCCAAATTCTTTTGGGTCACTACAGCGCTCAAGCTTGGGTCGCATCCCTTTTCGTTGACCGACGTGTTAAACAACGCCAGCGTATCTTAGCAGGTGAGCAATTCCAAATTTGCCGTCTGCGCCGGCAAGGTCGGGTTGCCAATCGGGCTCTTTTAGCAAAGACGTTGGGTCACTTCTGAGCAACTCAACAATAACTTCGGCAACGATTCTGCCGCCAAGTTCCCCGAGGTATTCTCCTTTCTGCTGCGCTTCCGATTCTGCGAGGACGTACAACCATAATGGTGTTCCCGACCAGTTGCCTCCGGCTTCCTCCAACTCTGTGGCGCTCGACGGATCAAGGCCCGCGGCTCGGGCTATGGCCTCCCCGGATGGCAGCGCGACCGAATGTCCGCGATAGAGGTCCCGGGACGCCAGCGAATGAAATTCCGGTCTCGGCGTTTGCCCGACTAAGACGTCCGGCAGCCTCATCAATGCTGGGACGAGTTGCGGAGTAATCCTGCGGCTTGCCTGTGGCGGATTCTCTCCCTCAAATGAAAAAAATAGCTTCCAGTCCAACTGTCGCTCTGGCGTTACCGAGCAAATCCCAACAAGGTCTGGAAAAATCGGGACACCGCGCAGATTGCGATTGATGTCGTAGGCATCACGAATCTGGGCGTGGCCAAACCGGTACGCGCCATCGGAGAATTCAACTGGGATGAAGGGCTCTCCCGCAAAGCGACAGAGCTTGGACCCAGATTCCAGCAATTCGTCAACCAGTTCAACACCCACACTCAACGGAAGAAACTCGTGGACGACGATCCATTGATAATGCCGCCGGACAATCCTTGAAGCCCGGTCAAAAACTGCTTCCGATTTTGTGCCTTCAACCCGTAGCCGGTCGACAATTCGATTGTGAAAATGTAAGAAAGCCAGGTGAAGTTGCGATATGAAGAGATGGGTGTCGTTGCGAGCATCGCCAATGAGCGCGAGCCCTTGTTCATTGCGCGGCAAATCGCCAGTTGAACTCTGATTGCGGCCGATCAGGAATTTGTCAGGATCATGCACATCGTACAGATACGGCTGCCCCACGGGCCCAGCCCCGTATACACACTCAAGGTCGAGGCGAGGTTTTCGGAAATTCTGGAGGGCGCTGACGTCTTCCGTTTCTTGCAGTGGGGACCGATCATGGGTGATGTCATGAGCAATGAGTTGCCCGAAGAAGGGCCAGCCCGCCGGTATCCGTGGATTGTCATCTCCAAGCGCCTCATGGATTTTCACGCGGGACTCGAGGGGGCCGTCGGCTCTCCCGTATTTCAACAGCGCGTCCCCCGTCGCGTTCTGACGCTCCAGCTCTGGAAAAAGTCGCCCAAATCGGCTTTCTGAAGAATCGAGGAGCCGCGGACGTTCGCTGAGTTGAACATGGGGATCAGTCGAGCGGGGTTTCGTCGAATCTGCTGCAGACAAAGTTGGCCTCCTGAGGTGTTGTAACGTCCTGATGACAGATGATTGATGGCATCGATAGTGGATATTCTTCAGCTCACCCCTCAACAAGCTGCTGGCCGTCGCCTATCCATGAGCTATTAACCTGCGGCTGACATGCGCGGATTATAGTCCTTTTGTTAGCTTCTCAATGTATATGGACTGTGAATTGACACATCCCCATCGGTGCAACAACAGATTTCTCATCCAGGTTGAGGAGCGCGAGGTCACTGGTTTATGATGCCAGCGTGTACACACCCCAAGCTGGAATCTTCGCTCTCGGAACCTCCTCTCATACGTACCTGGAGTTTGACGTTCTGGACAAGGAGAAATACAAGGAGTTCGCCTCTATCATCTCCGCGATCCGTGAACCACGAACCACCACGGGAGGAGTGAACTTCGTCATTGGCTTTCGGCCTGAGCTTTGGCGCGAAATCGTTCCAGACGACGCCCCTGCAGCTGTGACAGGTTTTAACAAGGAGATCCGGGGAGTAGAGGGATTCGTTATGCCAAGTACGCAACACGATGCGCTGGTATGGCTATCCGGCAGCGCTTATGACGTTATCTTCGATATGGCCCGCTCGGTCATCCATGACCTGGCAGGCAAAGCCTCGCTCGGGGAAGAAAGCTCAAGCTGGCCTTACCGGCACGATCGCGATCTTTCCGGCTTCATTGACGGCTCGGAGAATCCGACGCTGCTCGACGCTCCCATCGCGGCACTTTTGCCTGAAGGAGTTCCCGGCGCCGCCGGCACAGTTCTGTTGCTGCAAAAGTGGAAGCATAACGTGGCTGCGTGGGAAGCCCTGCCGGTCGATCAGCAGGAGTGCATCATGGGACGTACCAAGCCCGACAGCATAGAACTCGAGAACAAGCCACTGGACTCGCATGTCGCTCGCACGGATCAGGATGAGTTCGGGAACATCTTTCGTCGCAACATGCCCTACGGAAGTGTCGCAGACCATGGCACCATGTTCGTGGGATTCAGCGCAGACCAGAAGCGGCTTTCCAGAATGCTCGATAGCATGGCGGGCCTAATCACCGGCACGCGCGATGCGCTCACACGCTTCACTCAGCCCTTGACCGGCTCCTATTATTTCGTGCCTTCCGTTGAGAGTCTGCGGCGCTTGCGGTAAGACGACCACTCAAATGTTACCGCGCCACATCATTGGCGATAGCGATAATTTACAAGTAGACAATTTAGATCGCTGATTGAGGGTCGGCAATCCTTTGGAGCACATTCACGAAAGTATCTTGTATCACGTCATCCACATCTGCGGGGCCGCGTGTAATAGCACGAATTACGCGCCGCACAGTGGGCCAGTTCTGGTGAATTAGCTCCGCGAGTGCGCCGTGATCCCTGGCCTTACATCTTTCGATCAGCATTCGTTCAGTAATCGCAGTATTCATCAATGTCGCCCTTGATGACGTTGGCCAATTTGACGCTGCTGGCATGGCGTGTCCAAGAAGCGCGGACTACGCTGGCCCTCCCACTTCGTGCATTTGTTTCCGATACTTCCGCACAGCGTGACGCTGTATGTGATTTTGAGGAAGACGCATACGTATCTGGCGTACCTGCTGTTCTTCGCCTTCATCGCGCACTTTGGAGCTGTTTTGTTTCACTCGCTGATTTTGCGGGATGGGTTGTTGAGCCGGATGGCGCCGTGGCGGGCTTCAAGCGAAGCAAGGAATTGATTTCGCGTGACGGCTGAACCCTACTCAAATCCACACTGAGGATTGCCCTTGGGCGCGCACTATCCGACTCCCACAGGTCCACACCTGTGCCAATATCCAAAAAGTGCGCGCATTGGGGACAGTTTTGGCACAGCAAGACCGATCATCGCAGAAAAAATGTTCGCAAATTGCGGTAGAATAAGACGTTAGATATGTCGGGGCGTAGCGCAGCCTGGTAGCGCGCCTGCCTTGGGCGCAGGAGGCCCG
>CAZRKW010000285.1:0-5005 GCA_964600355.1 uncultured Acidobacteriaceae bacterium | reverse complement strand
TTCGTCCAGAAGTTGTCTTTCAGGCAGATGGGGATTCCGTGCAACGGGCTTCGCGCGCCGCCGCGGCGCAGTTCTCGCTCGGCCGCACGCGCCCGGCGCCGTGCGGACTCCGCCGTCAAAGTGATAAAAGCGTTGATGGAACCGTCGAGGCTTTCGATGCGCTCCAGGCACGCATCCACCAACTCGACCGGCGAAATCTCCCGCCGACGCAACAGCCGCGCGGCCTGTTCGATGGAGAGAAACGTCAAATCCGACTTGGGCTGCTGATTCATCGATCTACGCGAGCTTCAGAAAATCTTTTCCTGCCGGCGCAGGTTCCCGGCCGATCCCAGGTTGGCTATCCGGAATACCGCCATGTAGAGGTTCTCGTTGCGGATCGTCCCGAATGAAAATCGTCTCACTTCGAAGCCGATGCCGCAGCACGACCCGTTGTAGCTGACCTCCGCGAGTTGGTTTTGAAAGGCCTGCTGTGTCCAGTCGTAGCTCGCGCCGAAGGCCGCGTTCCATCCGCGGCGGTTCATATCGCCATATCCCAGCAGCGCCCGCGTTTGGTTGGATCGTTGCGAGAAATTCGGCGGCGGGGGCACCGGATTCACTGGCAGGTTTACCGTCGAAAAGTCCGCCACCGTCACAAAAGATTCCTTGTACGGTTTGAGCTTCAGCAGGGTTCCAATCGCCGTCAGCCTGTTCCGCGCGGGATCGTAATTTACGATGAACTCCGTGTCCCAATGTTTCCCCGGCTCGATGGTCAGGTCGCTCACGAGCGGAGAAAAGTGCCGCGCCGTGTCCGCGAATGCGAAGGGCGTAAAGAGGTCCAGCGTTTGAAACACGTTCCGCTGTCCCGGCACGAGTGCTCCGCCGAATGTCGGGTCGAAGAAATGCTTCTGCGCCACATGCCAGGTGATGAGTTCCTCCGTCGATCCATTTCCTCGCCGCCGGAACAGCCTCTGCGTAAACCCGTACTCCACTTCGTTCGTATCGCTGAGCGTGTCGTCTTCATCGAACCGGATGAATCTCGAAAAGTCGTTCACGCCGGTCACATACCGGTAGATCACTTCCGGTTCGATGACGTGCTTCCATTTCGTGCCGTCGCCCCACACGCGCTCGATTGTGGGGGGAGCTATGTCGATCGAGACTTCCTGCGTGTTGCGGAAAAACCCCTGGCCCACGTACGCGCCGTTCTGAAGCTGCCCCCCGTAGTAGGTGGACCGGAACGTGAAACTCGGCGTCACGTTCAGCCACGGTCCCCAGTGCAGCGGAAACGTAAAACTGGGCGCGAATTCACTGCGCTCCACATACCCCGGCGTCTTAAACGGTGTCACGGTTTCGCCGCGATACGCCGCTCCTGAAAACGCCGAAAAGGAAAAATAAGCGGGAATGCGTTCCGATAAGGACTGGTCCACCGAGCTGAATCGTACTTCGGGTGCGGCGCGAAGCGTAATCGAAGACTGTGGCGTGGCGCTTAAGAAGTTTTCGTAGCTCACCGCGGCGAAATTCAGGCTGAACCCTCGAAAATTGTTCGTCAGAAAAGCTGCGTTGCGCACCTCCGAATTCACCGCTTGCACGAACGTCTCGGAGAACGCCAGCCGGAAAGTAAGCGAGGTCAGCTGATCCAGATCGGCCACGGCCCGCCATCCGTCCGGCAGCAGCGCCGTAAAGAGTAGCTTCGCTTCATGGCCGCCTTGCTTGAGCGGCGGCCCGGAAGGCTCCGCGAGCCCGCGGTCGATTACGCCGAAGTAGGTCGCCTCCAGCCGCGCGTTCTCCCACGGCCGCATTCGCAACTCGCCCTTTTGGCTCCAGCCGCGTTTGCTGTAGTAGGAGGCTCCGATCGTCGCATCCATCCAGTCCGTCGGAGCCCAGTAAAAGGAATCGCCAAGAACATAGCCTTTGCTCGAGCTGTTGCCCGGCTCGGGAATCACAAACCCGGAATTGCGCTGCTTTTCCGCCGGAAACGTCGCGTAGGGAAAATACAGAACCGGAACCGAAAATAAGCGGAAGTTACCGTTCTCAAGGTGCACCGATCTCCGTAGTTCCACCGTCGCAGATGGCGCAAAGAACTTCCACGTTGGATGATTTGGATCGCACACCGTTAGCCAGGCTTTTTGGACGTGGTACGTATTTTCACTGATGCGCTCGGCCTCTTCCGCCTCGAAATAAAGAGGGTTCGGACTGATCAGAAGTGTCGGCATCGGGCGGCGCTGCATCGCAAAAGTGGCGCGAACGTGGTGAAAAGTTCCGTGGCCGGTGCGCAACTCGTAGCGCGCGTCGTCGGCTTCCACGTGCTGCGTCAGGTAGTCGAGCTCCACGTGCCCGCGCGCCAGCACCACCCGCGTATCGGCATTGTATTCAACGTGATCCGCGCGCAGCCGGGCATTCTGGTAGCGGACGTCCACATGCCCATCCGCATAGGAAATCCTGCCGACTTGTTTCTGCTGGTCCGCTTCGAGCGTCGCTTCGCCACCGCCGGTGGGAAGTCGGAGCGGAGCCTGTGGGCTGATTTGACCCGATGTCGCCGCGCCGCACGCAAGAATTGCAAGAAGCAGCGCGGCAACCCGGCTTACGGAGTCAATTTTTATCCGCAACGGCATTGAATAGAGAGGCCTGGAATAGCTGAAAAATGACGGTTGAGCCTAACATGCGCTTTCGGGTCTCGCAATCGCGGGATCACTTCGCAGAAAAATGCGCCGGAAAAATCATGCGGCGCGTCAGTTCATGCCTCAGCCCACCCTCGGGCCACGCGACAGGCGTAGAAAAGCTTGCAGAGTTATCTGTTAAGCCACAATTGGATTTTATGGGGCTGCGCTCGACGGTATAACCCCTGCTATCATCGCTGCCGTTCCGCCACTGGAACTCTCCGCAGCGCAAAACGGACCAGTGACACGAATCTGCCCGAAGTGCGGCGCCCTTCTGCTTACGCGCACCGCAAATTGCTCGTTTTGTGGAATTCCCGGCGAATTGGCGGCTGGCTCGCCACGCATCGCTATGAGTGCGTCTTCATCCAAATCGACCGGCGAAGCTCACTGGCAGAGCGAGGTTACCCGCCGCCTGGGGGATTACCGAGCGCGCAAGCAGCGGTTGCAGCCCGAAGAGTCGCAGCCGGTGCTTCCCTTCCGGCAGCCGAAGGAACGCCCGGAACCGGCGCGCGAGCGAGATCGTCCGCGGCCCCGAGCCACTGCGAATCCGGCTCACCGAAAGATGGAGCGCCTCGAAATCTGTGTGCAGCCCGAGCTGGATTTTTCAAGTTCGGCGGACGATCGAGCTCGCCCACAGACGGCGCTCGTACCAGTGGCCAGCCTGAGCCAGCGGCGCAGCGCGGCGGCGCTCGATGCGCTCTTTATCGGCCTTACGTCCGGCGGCTTTCTCGCTCTTTTTCATGCACTTGGGGGGCAAATCGGGTTCGAAAAGATGGACATCCTGGTCTACGCCGTGGTCCTCTACCTCTTCTACGGGCAGTATTTTTTCTTGTTCACGACGCTCGCTGGCGCGACCCCCGGGATGCAGCTGCGCGAGCTTTCCTGCGTCCGCCTGGATGGCAGCCTCCCCGATACCAGGCAGCTGCTCTGGCGCGGCTTCGGTTACCTGCTTTCGGGAGCTACCCTGCTGATCGGGTTTCTCTGGGCCATCTGGGATGAGGACCATTTCACCTGGCAGGATCGAATCTCACAGACGTACATAACGGCCGCAACCCCCGTCGAGGATTCCCTGCCAACCGAAATTCCGGGCCGGCGAGCCCAGATGCACATATAAGTCTATTTTCTATAGTAGCTTACGGGTCCATAGTGCCCCGGCTGTGGTTCCCCACGGTCCTGAAACCCTCCAGCAAGCGCCCAGGCCGCATACGTGGAATACTGTAGATGCCCTGTCGGCAAGTGCCGATAAAATAGGATGATAGCGGTTTTTCTGGCAACCTGAATCCTCCGCCAGCATCCAACTAGTCGTGTTGAGGCGTACTGGTTTCAGCCGGAATTACAGCCGAAAGGCTCCAGCAAACGTCTAATTGATGGTAAAATAGGGTCTCAAACCGAAATCATTGAAAGGAAAGGTAGATACGATGGCACTCGATAAGGAGACAGGGAAGGGCCGACTGGTTCCCACACGGCCCACGGGGGTGCAGTACCAAGTGGAGTACGCGATTAAGCTTACCGTCGAGATCCGGCAACACGGCCGCGCGCCAGCCGCCACCACGATGCGCTGGACCAAGTGCTCGGTTCGGTCCGCACACGCCCATTTCATTCCTGACGGGACCTATTTCCTCCACGCCGACGACGGGCGCGTGCACCAGCTGAAGTCCTCGTCGGGCGAATGGGAGTGCCTGGCTACTACGTAGAGCGACATTCGCCTACTACGTAGGGAAACATTCGCAAATTAAGCAAAGTTACGTACGTAATTCAACTACGTACGTAAGTAATTTTACATCTCCGACCGGAAACTACGCATCCCCGATTTATTGACGCTCAAGGGTTTTCCCTTGGGCGTTTTTATTTTGGCGTCCCGGGAGCAGCGGACTTGCACGCCAAAGGGTCGCCGGCGGCTGATTGCCACCCAATTCCTCTACCTTTAGGACGTATTTGCTGACGTCGTGCACTTCGCTGGCAACGGTAAGCTCCACCGCCCTCCTGCGTTTCTGGAATTGATAGTTCTCAATCGTGCAAAAAGTGTCGCGGCCTCTTTTGTGCGCGAACGGTCGCGTAGCGCCGGTATTCATGTGCGTCAAGAAAATCCTTGCGGCGTGAGCTTCAACGAGTCGGCGGGTATCTATGGTTAGCACTAACTGGCGCTGAGCGCGGTACGCTTGGGCTCCTCGCAGCTTGGCTAAACGCGCTTCTTCCAGCCAAAAAAAGACGCGCCCATTTAACAGCTTCAGCCACTGCTTAACCGTAATTCCGTCGCATAAACACTTTGCAAGCCGCTTCTCGCTAAGTGGCTTTTGATCGCGGATCACGGCGGTTCCATAAACTGGATGTGTCAGCGTGACTGGCATTGGGCGACGGCATGTTTCGATAGC
>CAZRKW010000284.1:0-5082 GCA_964600355.1 uncultured Acidobacteriaceae bacterium | reverse complement strand
TCCGGGCCTGAGAACAGGTTGGTTATATAATCCTCAGCAAGCGAACCTCATAAGCTGAAATCGAAACGGCACAAAGGGAAGACTCAATGCGAGCAATCTGGGTGAGGGGCTCACTGATACGGATTCTCCTACCGTGCAGCTTCCTTGTAATTTCGCCATTGTTCCATACAGCTCGACCGCAGGGCAATTCGGTGAATCCGCTGGCGGCAACCGATGGCGTCTCCGTGAACGGGGACGATATCGGAGGCGTCGTAACGAGTTCGAAGGGGCCGGAGGCCGGTGTATGGGTGATTGCTGAAACCACTGACTTGCCGACAAAGTTTCGCAAGATCGTTGTGACGGATGACGCCGGCAGGTATCTGCTGCCGGAGTTGCCTCAGGCGAATTACAAGGTGTGGGTGCGAGGCTATGGCTTGGTGGATTCGAAGCCGGTGGTGGCTACGCCGGGCAAAATACTGGCGTTGACTGCGGTCATCGCTCCCAGCGCCCAAGCCGCAGCGCAATACTACCCTGGCGATTACTGGTATTCGCTTGTGAATCTGCCGCCCAAGAGCGCCTTCCCAATGAAGATTCGCACAAGCGACGAGGCCGCGGCGCAGGCAAATGACAACTCCAGCGGCAACTTCGCGGCGATCAAAGGTACAGAAGTCGAGTCGCAGGCTCAATGGGTCTTTCTTCTGAAGAGGGCCTGCGAGGTTTGCCATCAGATGGGCAACAAAGCGACGCGTGAAATTGAGCCAGGTCTCGGCACATTCGATTCGCCCGCTCTGGCTTGGGAGCGGCGGCTTATGTCTGGCCAGGTGGGCCCGCAAATGACCGGCGCTCTCAACAATTTTGGCCACGACCGCG
Organism: uncultured Acidobacteriaceae bacterium; assembly: GCA_964600355.1. Classification (GTDB taxonomy): domain Bacteria; phylum Acidobacteriota; class Terriglobia; order Acidiferrales; family UBA7541; genus Palsa-295. The sequence goes on along the minus strand of CAZRKW010000284.1, from coordinate 4,233 downwards.
GCTTAGCGATGTTCGCGGATTGGAGCAATCGGATTGCCGCAGGTGAGGTACCGCCGGCGCCGCCGCGGCCCCAGGGTATTGAGCGTAACGTGGTCATCACGCTATGGGATTTCGGAACCGACAAGTCCTTTGTCCATGACGTTATGAGCACCGATGAGCGGAACCCTACGGCGAACGCCTATGGCCCGATTTATGGCCCCGACCGGGCGATCGGCGCGATTGACGTATTGGATCCGGTCAAGAATACAAGCTCCATGATCGATGTTCCGTTGCGCAACGAAAATGACCGGAAGCTGATGCGCCGGGTTTCGCCGCAGACTGTCGCAGCGCCGTCTCCCTACTGGGGCAATGAAATTGTCTGGAACGATCCCATCACTCCGTCGTCTCCACAAATGGACAGTAGGGGTCGTCTTTGGTTTCATGCGCAGACCCGGCCGGATCTGCCCGATTATTGCAAGGAAGGCTCCGATAACCCTTTTGCGAAGAATTTCCCGATGCCGCCCAAATCGGTTGCCCAGGGCGCCCTGAACTACGACCCCTCCACGGGAAAGTTCGAAATGATCGATACCTGCTTGTCGGCCGCGCACATGATATTTGCAAACGATCAGGATCAGACTTTGTACTATGGCAACACCTCGGGCGCTCGAGGGATGGGCATAATCGCCTGGATTAAGACGCGCGTATGGGACCAGACGCACGATGCCGAGAAATCGCAAGGCTGGTGCCCGGCGATTGTTGACTACAACGGCGATGGGAAAATCGGTGCGTATACGAAACCGGACGAGCCCCCGGACCCGAAACTCGACCGGGCTGTGATCGGGGCCAGTTCGTACGGAATCGCCGTCAGCCCTGTAGACGGTAGCCTGTGGTTTGCGGCTGGCGTCGCCTCCACCAGCACGGAGGTTCCCGGGAAGATCATCCGTATGGTGCCCGGCGCGAATCCCCCGGCAACGTGTTTGACGGAAATTTACGAACCTCCCTTTGACAATCCCAAGCTTCCGGGCGTGGAAGCTTATTCCACCCTGGGCATCGGCATCGATACGAATGGTGTGGTGTGGACAGCGCTCGCCGGCAGCAACGATCTCGCCAGCTTCGACCGTCGCAAGTGCAAGGGACCTCTCAACGGTCCGGCCGCGATGGGCCAGCATTGTCCCGAGGGTTGGGCGCTTTACCCCGTGCCGGGTCCGAAATTCAAAGGAACCGACGTGCTATCCGACTCTTTTTATCACAATTGGGTGGATCGCTACGACACGCTCGGCCTCGGGAAGAACGTGCCGATCGTGAACGGAACAGGCTCGGATTCGCTGATTGCCTTTGTGCCCGATACGAAGAAGTTTGTCACGTTGCGGGTGCCCTATCCGCTCGATTTTTACACGCGCAGCATGAACGGCCGCATCGACGATGCGAAAGCCGGCTGGAAGGGACGGGGATTGTGGGCTGCCGACGAAGAACGCGTCGTCTGGCATGTCGAGGGCGGAAGAGGAACGACGACTTTCGTCGCCCATTTTCAGATTCGGCCCGACCCACTCGCCAAGTAAGCCATCAGTGCGACAATTGCTCGAGCCAGCACACTCTCACTGGCAATCATCGCTTGCGAACCGAGGCATACCGACAACCGCAATCTTATTCCGCTGGAGCCGGGCCACGATCAGCGGCGAAACGACGGGGGCGGCACATAGGACACGGCGGCAATTTGCCATCCAGTTCCATATAGACCGCCGTGATGTCGGGCAGCGCGGCTTCACTAAAGAAGTCATGCGCGTACGGACCCAAATGCCAGCTTTTGGGAACGTCTTCGATCGGGATGCCTGCATCGTGCAGCCGTTTACCTTCGGCATACACGGCCTGCAGAGCACGAATGCTGTTGAGAAACTCTTCCTTATTGACCGCAGGGCTATCCATGAAACCATGCGCTCCAAGATAGTTGTCCACATTCTTCATCTTGGCCGCTTCCTCCAGCAGCGCGATCCATTCCGATGGATAGGAACTGTCTCCCATCGAGGGCACTTGCCGCGATTCAAACGATTCACTCATCCAGAGGATTCGTTCTTTGGGAAGGTAGGTCTCAAGATCGGGTCCCGAGTGGCCGCGGCCCATGTACATGATGCGGAGTTCCGTGTTGCCCACCTTGAGAACCTTCGTAACGTGTGGCGCCGGTTCTCTCGGATCCGGCGGCAGCGAGCCTACGATGTCAGTGATCTTGACGATATCCCTCAGTTTCCCTGATTTGTCTGGTATCTTCGCATCTGCTTCGAACCATTCCTTCGTAATCGCGTGGCCGATAAACGTGACCTGATCCACGCCAGGCATTGAGCTAAAGGCGGTTTCTCCATGATCGCCGTGGGGACTTCCAACTACGATATATTTGATCGGTTGCGGAGTAAGCTTTTTAATCTCGTCGACCATGCGCGTCATTTCCCCGGCGCGACCCTGGCCATCCAGCACGACCACACCAGCCGTTGTGATTACGATGAGGCTATTGGTGATCCAACCCGGGGTGTTGTGCGGTGCCTGGTAGAGATACACATTGTCTGCGACTTTCTTGACCACCGGGAAATCGGCTTCCGTCCATCGAACGTGCCAGTCGCCACCGCGCGGAAGCTGAAGATTTTCTCCTGTTCGCACGTCATATTTCGAGGATGCGAGCACGGCTTCGAGATTCTCTCCGGGCCGGATGGCCTGTGCAAAAAGAACAGGAGTGGCAACGAGTGCAAGACTAATGAGAGTGAGTAGTCCGCTGCATTTAGTTAGTGCGCGCATAGTTCCCTCGGAGTCGCCAAAACGGCCCCATAATACCTCAACCCCGCGTTGGAGGGATGCGCGCAGGCCACGCAATGTTTCCGAACCAAAAGTGAGTCAATGCTTGACCTCCTTCCCGGTATGGCCCTAACGTAAGACTTCCATGAATGCCATCACGCTGAAAGTTAACGGTGTTGCCCATACGCTCGATCTCGATCCGTCAACCCCTCTGCTTTATGCGTTGAGCGACGATCTCGAACTGCGAGGGCCTAAATTTGGCTGCGGCCTGGGACAATGCGGGGCCTGCACGGTGATCGTAAAAGGGCAGGCGATCCGGTCGTGCATTACCCCGGTGGAAGCAGTGGCCGGTTCCGAAATCACGACTCTCGAGGGTCTGGGAACTCCGGAAAAACCGCACCCGATTCAGCAAGCTTTCATCGACGAACAGGCTGCGCAGTGCGGCTTTTGCCTGAACGCTGTAATCATGAACGCCAAAGCCTTCGTAGATAAGAATCCGAAAGCGACTGACGAACAGATCGAGCAAGCCCTCTCCAACGTACTTTGCCGTTGCTTCACGCACGTCCGCATGCTGCGGGCAATCAAACGCTATGCTCAGGGGGCGGCTCGGTGAGCGACTCGCTCAAACGTGCATCGCAAATTTCCGTGAAGCCGAAGCCCCGCTCGGCTCCCAAGGATTCTGCCTTCTCGCGCCGTGATTTCCTCAAGCAATCTGCCGCACTCATTGTGAGTTTCAGCATGTGGGACCTCGGCATGGGAGTTACTCCGAGTCAGGCGCAGGCCGCGCGTCCCGTTGCTCCAGGGTCACCTCCCCAGGACCAGCTGGATTCATGGATCGCCATTGCGGATGATGGCAGCGTAACGGCATATACCGGCAAAGTCGAACTCGGCCAGGGCATCGTCACCGCGCAAACGCAGTTGGTAGCCGAAGAGCTTTGCGTACCTTTCGAGCGGGTCAGGCTGATCTACGGCGATACGGCCTTCACCCCCGATCAGGCTTATACGTCCGGCAGTTTGTCGCACGCCACAAACTTCAACCACAGTAATCTGGCGCAGGCCGCGGCAACTGCGCGCGAGATGCTTCTGCGCCTCGCTTCCGAACGGCTTGGAGTGCCTCCCGCAGAACTCGTCGCAGTAGATGGCCAGATTCGACCGAAGGGCGACCCATCGCGGGCGTTGAATTATGGTGAGTTGGTGGGCGGGAAAAAATTCAGCATCACACTCGATGCAAATGCCACGCGAAGGACTCCGAGCGAGTGGACCGTGCTCGGGAAGCCGGTACGGCGTCCCGATCTTCCAGCTTTGGCGACCGGGCGATTCGAATTCGTTCACAACGTCCGCGTCCCCGGCATGCTGCACGGAAGAGTGGTCCGCCCTCCCGCCGTGGGGGCAACCGTAGTGACTGTTGACGAAAGCTCTGTTCAAACATTGCCGGGCGTTGTGAAGGTGGTCGTAAAGAACAACTTCGTCGGAGTC